>NZ_JBNPXI010000027.1:0-52988 GCF_050433385.1 Brassicibacter mesophilus | reverse complement strand
ATACAATTGCTCTTATTAGGGATACTATACCCATTTGCGTTGGCATAATATTCCTATAGCCTGTTATCTATCAGATAGCACAACAGATTAAGTTATGACATCCTTATGTTTTATTATTGCATATCTAGTAGCTTATTTCCTAAAATCAAAAACACACTTGAAGTCCATGTAAATGCCTTATCTCTTAGCCCTTCACCTGTTTCCGCATTAAAATTCTCAGCCATACCACTACTATTAGCCATCTCAACAAATCTTTTGCTAATGTCCTTAGCAAAATCATATTCTCCTACTCTACAAAGTCCATCAACAATAAGCATAGTAGCTGGAGCCCAAATTGGACCTCTCCAGTAACCATCCTCTTTATAGTATTTACTTCTTAAGCTTTCCGTTGCTAGACCATGCTTAGTCAAAAATCTTCCCTCTTCCTTTAACCCATCAACCAGATTGTCGATTATATTTTTAGGAAGCATGTTACCCAGTATAATTGGTATAAACATAATTAAGCTATCTCCGTCAAACTCGTCTTCCATTATGTTGTCTTTTCTAGGTACAAATTTTTTCCCTGTCCAAAAATAATCTAATAGTCTTTTTAATGATTCCTCTACTCTATCTTCCCAGTATATTTGCAGTTTTTTATCTTTAAGCTTGTTTGCTATATTTCCTAATGTTTTCATTTGCAATATAAGAAAAGACAATAAGTCTGGACTTTTTAATGGTACTCCCTTACTAAAAATTGTACTATTATCCCATCCAGCATCGTTACCATGACTATAAGAAGGAATACTTGAATCATCGATAGTTGTATACCTAAACCAGTATTCAGTCCATTTGCTTAAAGGTTCATATAGCTGTTTCAATTTTTCTTTATCAAAAAAGTCTGGCCTGTATTCAATCATATAATCTATAGCCCATCCATGTATTGGAGGCTTTGTGCAGCTAAAGTATTCAAACTTATCATTCACAAAGTCGGGTAAAACACCACTTTCATCTTGAATATCAAAGAAAATCATTAATTGATCCCAAGCAAGCTCAGGATTTTTATGAACTAATGCCATAGCGTTAAAGCAGTGGTCCCAGCTCCAAATGTTTGTCATCCAGTTTTTTGACATGTACATAGCAGGTCTTGTTAATCTTCCTTCACTCGGAACAACACACGACCAAGTAATGTAGCTAGCTATTTTTTTCCCTTCTCTATACTTCTCAGGTAACTTCAAAGTTTTTTCATTCCACTCTCTATACTCTCTTTTTATATCTTCTAACACTTCGAGATAAGATTTCGTGTATTCTTTTTGTTTCCATACTGTTTTAAACTCCTCTATTACTCCATTAAAGGAGCTGCTTTTATTCTCTGGAAAAAGTTCTATAATAGCATATTTTGAGTGGGAGGTGTCCCATGGTGCATCAACTCTTAAATGCCCCTCAAATGAAGTTATCATAAACTTTATGTCATATGTAAAATTATTAACTCTACACCTGTTTTTATTCAAGTTCATTACATTATCATAGCTATGTGTTTCCATGCTAAGTCTAAGTCCAATGTTTTCTCCATATACCCTTAATTCCGACTTATTTTCTATACAAAAACAGATTTTCCCTTCATCTGCCTCTAATATCAATTCAACTTCTGTCATATTTACACTATATGGAATTACCTCTCCATTTTCGTTTATAGTTTGGATTTTGAAGATTTTACCGTATTCTTCATTCATATCTCCTCCACGAATAATTCTTATATAAAGCTCGTTTTTATCATCTCCCCAAATAGGAGAGATTGTTATAAAAGAACCATATCTGCTAAAAGGTATTTTAGTTATATCTAGCATACTAACCTATCCCCTCACAATAATATAAATTATATTTCTCAATGAAATTATTTCTAATTATCAAAATCATATATTTTCTATTTTTTAACTCTATCTATAAATAAACGCTATGCGTTTGTCGAATTAACAGAAAGTATTTTAACTATCTTATTAGTATAATTACACCAGTTATGTGGTGTATTGGAATTAATATGAATACTATCTCCAGGATAAATATCATGTCTTTCATTTTCAATAAATATAGTCAATATACCTTCTAATACATAGATAAACTCTTCTCCATTATGTGTATACGGAGTAATAACTTCATCAGTATATGTTGGGAGTATAGTTTTCAAAACAGGAGTAAAATCCTTGCATTCAATGTTATTAGCTAAGTCATGATGTATGAATCTGCCGTTTTCAACTAATGTCACTTCTTGCTCGTAACTACGAATAATTCTCTTATTGTTCACTTTTGCGGCAGAAAAAAAGTATGATAACTCTACACCCAATGCTTCTGCAATGTTCCCTAAAGTTGATATCGCAACAGAAGTAAGTCCTCGTTCAAGCTGTGATATATATCCTATAGATAAATTTGTCTTTTCACTTAGGTCCTTCAAAGTTAGATTTTGAGACGTTCTTAATTCTTTTATTTTATTACCTAGCTCTTTTTCCATCCCTTACACCCCTTATTTCTAAAATACTATGCTGTTATAAATATGCCTTTAGTTCTTGTACGCCAAGCATTAAAAACAATCCTTATGCGGTTTAATTATATTATACTATAATATCTAACTTTTTTTAATATTTCTAAATTTTTTTTACTTATATATAACTTGCTTAATATTCATGAATTTTCATGTCTATGTTTATTGACACATAATAGAATTTGTTTAGAATAAAATCAACAGAATAAAACAAAATATAATTAGAATCTATAATTAGGAGTGATAATGATGAAAATAATAGGATATTTTAGTGAAATAAGCGCTGCTAATAAAACTGTTGAAAAGCTCAAAAACTTAGGATGTGTTAATGCTATCGTAGATATTAATGATCATTATATTGGCAATAGAAATATTAAAACTAATCTTGCAGGCACAGAGCATTCTGAAAGTCTTTCTGATTTAGTCTTAAACTCTGGTTCAGATGACATAGATAGAAGCAAATCTTCTTTATCAGCTTCTAACCCTATGGTAAGTGGATTCGGAAGATTTGAGGAAATAACTGATATTAATTATACGGTAATTGCTGAGTGTGAAAAAGAAGAGTTACAAAAAGTAAAAGAAGTTATTCATCAAATGGGGGGAGAGTTAGATGACCCAAATGTCAGTAGATATAAAATGATATCTGATTCTGATGTTGTATTAGAAAAAGCAATTAATAAAATAGATAGAGATATAAACATTTAATTTTTACAGTATAAATAATAGGACTCTTTACTATAAAAGGAGATACTACCAAGTATATAGATAGCATCTCCTTTTATAAAAACTTATATTAGCTCACTTGAGATATATCAAACTGACTATAGTATAGATTTGCATAGAATCCAGCCTTTGCAAGTAATTCTTTATGAGTGCCTTGTTCAATAATATCACCATTATTCATTACTAGGATTATATCAGCATCACGTATTGTGGATAGCCTATGAGCAATTATAAAGCTTGTGCGGTTTCTCATAAGGTTATCCATTGCTTTTTGAATCTGCACTTCAGTTCGGGTATCAACTGAGCTTGTAGCCTCATCAAAAATAAGAATTCTTGGGTCTGCAAGTATTGCCCTTGCAATTGTAATCAGCTGCTTTTGTCCTTGTGATACATTTGTAGCCTCTTCATTTAGTATCATATTATAACCGTTTGGCAAGGTGTGAACAAAGCTATCTACATGTGCTGCCTTTGCTGCAGAAATAACTTCTTCATCTGTTGCGTTAAGACGACCATAGCGAATATTTTCCATTATACTGCCATTATAAAGCCATGTATCTTGTAAAACCATTCCAAACATTGAACGTAAATCATGGCGAGTAAAGTCTCTTATATCGTGTCCATCAACCATAATTGATCCTTCATTTATGTCATAAAATCTCATTAATAATTTAACTATTGTAGTTTTGCCTGCACCTGTTGGTCCTACTACTGCAACCTTCTGTCCTGGTTTAATTAAGGTTGAAAAGCTATTTATGATCATATTATCATGATTATATCCAAAGTATACATTTTCAAATTCAACTTGCCCCTCGACATTATTAAGTTTTACAGGATTAGTAGCATCAAGTACTTCTTCATCTTCTTCTAAAAATTCAAAAACACGCTCAGCAGAAGCAGCCGTTTGCTGAAGTATATTGGATATATTTGCAATTTGAGAAATGGGTTGCGTAAATTGGCGTACATACTGAATAAACGCCTGCACATCACCAACTTCTATTATTCTCTTAGCTGCCAGATATCCTCCCATAATACTTACTGCTACATATCCTAAATTTCCTACAAAATTCATAAGAGGCATCATGATACTTGTTAAAAACTGAGATTTCCATGCAACTCCATAAAGCTTATTGTTTAGAGCATCAAATTTTCCAATACTTTTCCTTTCTCCATTAAAAGCTTTCATCACAATATGCCCGCTGTACATCTCTTCAACGTGGCCATTTACATTTCCTAAATAGTCCTGCTGTTGCTTAAAAAACTTTTGAGAACGCTTAACAATAAACATAATGAGCATCATTGATACAGGGATTATTCCTAATGCAATTAAAGTCATTCTCCAGCTTATTGTTAGCATCATAATAAAAACACCTATTACAGTTGTCACTGATGTTATGATTTGACTTAAGCTTTGGTTTAGTGTTTGCCCGAGAGTATCCACATCATTAGTAACACGCGATAATACCTCTCCTTGATTTGTACTATCAAAATATTTAAGAGGCAGACGATTAATTTTTTCAGATATATCTTTTCTAAACTGATAACTTACCTTCATTGAAACACTAGACATTATCCAACCTTGAATATATCCAAACAATGAGCTTAATAAATATAGTCCTAATAAAGATATGATTATCCTACCAATATAATCGAAATCTATATTGCCTGTACCTGTAATTTTAGCTAAGACGCCTTCAAATAGCTTAGTAGTTGCATTTCCTAAAATCTTAGGTCCTACTATAGAAAAAGAAGCACTAGCTATTGCAAATATTAGCACAGCGATTATTGAAAATTTATAAACACTTAAATGCTCAATCAATTTTTTCATCGTGCCTTTGAAATTACGAGCTTTGTCACCGCCATGCATCATACCTCTAGGACCATGCCCCATACCTCTTTGCCCTACAGCAGTGCCACGAGGGTTGTTTTTCTTGCTGTTATTCTGGCTCATGCTAATTCCTCCTTTGAAAGCTGTGATAAGGCAATTTCTTGATATGTTTTGCAATTTCCCATAAGCTCTTTGTGATTACCTATACCTACTATCTTACCCTCATCGAGGACTATTATCTGCTCAGCATTCATAATGGTTGAAACACGCTGCGCAACTATTATGATCGTGCTTGATTTAGTTTTTACTTTTAAAGCTTTTCTAAGAGCTGCATCTGTCTTAAAATCTAGAGCAGAAAAACTATCATCAAAGATATAGATTTGTGTTTTTTTCATTAATGCACGTGCAATAGATAATCTCTGTTTTTGCCCTCCAGATACATTAGCTCCTCCTTGAGATATTTCTGTTGAAAATCCGTCTGGTTTCTCCATGATAAATTCCATAGCCTGTGCAATTTCTGAAGCTTCTTTTAAATCATCATTAGAAGCATTTTCATTAGCATACTTTAGATTTGACTCAATAGTACCGCTAAACAATGTACTTTTTTGAGGTACATAGCCTATTCTATTTCTAAGTTCATATTGGGTAATTTCTCTAACATCAACACCATCAACAAGAAGCTGACCATCTGTTACATCATAAAAACGGGGAATTAAATTAACTAATGTAGTTTTTCCAGACCCTGTAGAGCCAATAATAGCTGTAGTTTGCCCTGGTAATGCTTTAAAGCTTATATTTTTTAGCATATCTTCTTCAGCTCCATGATATCTGAAGGAAACATTCTTAAATTCAACTACCCCTTCTATATCTTTATTAAACTTCTTAGGATTTTGGGGATCAATAATTTCAGGTTCAGTATCTAAAACTTCAGCTATACGTTGAGCTGCTACAGAAGCCCTTGGTATCATAATAAACATAAATGACATCATTAAAAATGCAAATATAATCTGCATTGCATACTGCATAAATGCCATCATATCACCTACTTGCATGCTTGAATTAGCAATCTGATGGGCTCCTACCCAAACTATTAACAGAGTTATACCATTCATTATAAGCATCATAGTCGGAAACATAACGACCATTATACGATTAACAAAAAGATTAGTGTCAGTAAGATTTTTATTAGCTTCATCAAACCTCTTTTCTTCAAATCTTTGAGTATTAAATGCTCTTATAACCATCATCCCTGAGAGATTCTCTCTAGTTACTAAATTAAGTCTGTCTATAAGCTTTTGGATGATCTTAAACTTAGGTAATGCAGTTAAAAATACAATCGCTATTAAAACAAAAAGCGCTATTACAGCTACAGCTATAATCCATGACATAGATGGACTTTTACTTAAAGCTCTTATTACTCCACCCACACCCATAATTGGTGCATAGAAAACCATTCTTATCATAATAACAATAAGCATTTGTATTTGTGTAATATCATTGGTAGTTCTTGTTATAAGTGAAGCAGTAGAAAATTTATCTAATTCTGCTTTTGAGAAATTTTCTACTTTAGTAAATACACTTTTACGTAAATTTCGTGATAAGCCTGCTGCTGTTCTTGAAGCAAGAAAGCCAACTCCAACTATACAAGCCGCACTGATAAGTGAAATTAAAAGCATTATTATTCCAGTACGAATAATATATCTGTTTTGTATTTGATCTGTATTCATTCCTAATGTTTCATACTCAGCTTTTACAGCGCCAGTAGCTGCTTGAATAATCATTTTATCTCCTAAAACAGTAAACTTTTTGTTCATCTCATCACTGATTTGAGTTCTTTGATCTTCAGGTAATTTTTTAAACGAGCTAAATAGATCTGTATTAGCAGGAATTTTAGTGTCATTGAAATCAATAACCCCATCTGTTGCGTCATCTTTCATCTTATCAATACCTAAAACAGCAAGGAATGCTTTACCTATTATAGGATTTAATTCATCAATTTCAGACTGCTCAGTATTTTTTAGAACATAAATAGGCTGATTAACCAAATTGGGATAATGACTAACATACATATCATAATCTGAATTTGATTTGTCGATGAGAGTATATCTGTCTAAGACTTTATTTTTTTCATTCTCATTCATGAATATAGTCAATTTATCCATCTGTTCCTGTCGTATTGCTTGAGGTACAGCATTTTCAATTCCGCCTTGTTGAATACCAACATTTACTATATTAGACATATAATCTGGAAGTGATAAATCAGCCATTGCTTGTACGAATAATAGAACAACTGCTGCTATAATAAATCCAATAAATGGCTTCAAATATTTAACTAACTTTAACATAGTTCAACCTACTCCTAACTAATTTATATAATTTGTAATGCTTTATTAGTGCAATATTCTAAAATAACTTCTTATGCATTATATTTGTATATCCCCTTTTTCACCAAATCCATTTGCTTTTTATATGCTTGCATGGATTCATCAAATGATAGTCGTTTTGCAAAACTCTCAACTATATTACTCATAGTTAAAGCCATAAGTATTCTAAATATAGTGCGAACATCATCGGTAACGTTGATATTTAATTTTGATATGTTTATTAATTCTATAAATTCATTAAATCTTCCATTTTTATTTTCTTTCTTAAGCTCTGGTGCTAGTGTCTGTTCCATCCTATGACTCATATTTAAAAAAGCATTTCTAAAAAAATTTTTGTTTTCTTTAAATTTGAAGGAATGAATTAAGTATTCATATAATTGAATAAATGATTCAATTAAATCGCCTTCAGTATTCTTTAAAAAGTCCTTAAATTTATCCTCATTAATCTTTCTATCTTCTTCTAAAACTAAGAAAAATATATCTTCCTTGTTTTCAAAATATTGATAGAAACTTCCCCTTGGTATATCAGCCTCCTTAATAATGTTTGAAATAGATGCTTCATATAAAGATACCCTAGAAAACTCTTTTCGTGCTGCGGTAATTATTTTTTCTTTTTTATCTTGTGGTAAATTTAAGAAGGTTTGCTTAGGCATTTCTATCACTCCATTTCCTAGTAATAATCTATCAAACTAAAATGACAGTGTGTCATATAATGATATTATATGACACACTGTCACATGTCAACAGCTATTTTTTTCTTTCTTTTACACTCCCTGGATACATTAATATAGTATGTGTAAGCTTATATGTAACAATTAATACATAAAATAATATAATGTAATAATAAGGAAGTGGTTGAAATGTCTTGTACTGAAACTGTTAAATCAGATCTTTTTATTATAATTATCTCTGTTATCTTTATAGTACTTTTGATATGTACTTGTGTCAAACCTGATAGTTCAAAGGATAATTAGTAATTCTATAATTTCTAAAGTCAGTTTTTAAGGAGGATAATTTATGTTTTCCAACAACCAACTCGACAGTTTAATGAAAAAAGCCATGCACCAACTGGGGCTTGGTTGCGAAGAAGACAATAATGATAACAATAATAAAGAAAAAAAAAAGAACAATAATCTGAACCTAACTCCCTCACAAATATTGGTTATCTCAGGTTTGTTAGGTGGTGTGTTAAGTGTTGAATCAGTTTTAGTAGATAAAAATCAAACTATTCAAATTATTTTAGCAGGATCTTTAAAAAGAAAAACAGAACTAGAAAAAATGATGGATCAAATTGGTGATAAGCCATTTGACGAAGTACTAAAAGCTATGCTAGGAAGACTTTAATATTTAATAGTTTTCCCTATTTTGTATCCTTCATCAAATATTTTTTTACAAAACTCTTTTTCAAATCTTAATGTATCTCTTGTAGTCATTTCTGTTTCAGGCTCTATGACAACTATATCACTTTTTTTATAATTATTTAAAATGTATTCAGGTACTTCATAGTCCTTTTTAAATACAACAATAAAAAGCTTATCTACTTTATTTTTAACAAAAGGGTTCAAAAAGTTATTATTTAGTATTCCTCCATCAAGCTTATATCCATCATATTCTCCTTTTACCAAATCTTCTTTAAATCTATCGAATACAGCTTTTGAATCAAAATTCTTGACGAATTCTTCTAATGACACTCTATTTTCAACTCTACATGGTAGTAGAGAACTATATTTTATAGAATCAAGCATATCTTTTTTTGAAAGCTTTGTGATATCCACTGCTACTTCTTCTATATTAGTTTTTTTTATTTCTACATAGTTAACATATACAGAGTGTACTGACCGATTTAGCCCATCAAGATCTTTTAATGCATCTATCATCATTTGATTTTCTACAACTTTCATTTTTTCAAGATATGCTGCATCATTAATCTCATCACTAAAAAATTTCATTTCTGTCCACATCTTTTTCATTTTTTCAAAGTTTCCAGAGTATATATAATACGAATTAATAGCTCCAATAGAAGTTCCTGATATAATATCAAATTCTAATCCATTTTCAAATAACCCATATATAACACCTGCTTGAAAAGCTCCTTTAGCGCCTCCACCCTGAAGAAAAATTCCGTTCATTATGCACCTCCACAAAGATAGAATATGATTTTGTCTTAAAAATAAATTATCATATATGAGCAAAACAGTCAATTGTACTATAGCTATCATAATTTAGATAAGTATATATTAATATATAGCTTACACAAGAATTTAGTTAGTAATGGCAAGTAATCTCGAAATATTAAATATTATTCAAGATAAACATACTATATTTTATGATATTATTTATTATGATAGCTATGTTTCATAGCATAATAATATTGATGGTTATGATAAAGGGGGTAATTTTATTGGCTAAAGTTAAAATATTTACTGATAGTACTGCAGACCTTAGTCAAGAACTAATTCAAAAGCATGATATATCAATAGTTCCTTTATATGTTGGTTTTGGTGATGATACATACAAAGATGGCATAGAAATAACAACTGTCCAGCTATATGATGAAGTAAAAAAAGTTGGTAAATTACCTAAAACCTCTGCTCCGTCTCCCGCAGACTTTATTAATGCTTTTAAAAAAAGTATTGATGAAGGTAATGAAATCCTATATATAGGTCTTTCTACAAAACTATCATCTACTATTCAAAATGCTAGAATCGCCGCTAGTGAATTTCCTGATGCAAAAATAGAGATAGTTGATTCGTTAAATTTATCAACAGGAATAGGTCTGCTAGTAATGAAGGCTGTTGATTATGCAAATCAAGGGATGAATATCAAAGAAATTTCTTCTAAAATAAGAGAACTTGTTCCAAAAGTAGAAACTGCATTTGTACCTGATACGCTTGACTACCTTTATCTGGGTGGAAGATGCTCTGCATTACAGAGTATTTTTGGAAATGTACTTAGAATAAGACCAGTAATAAAAGTCATAGAAGGTGGTATGACCGTAGGACAAAAGGCAAGGGGTAAAAGAGAAAAAATCTTGGATACAATGCTCAAAAATGCATTAAAGGATAAGAATAATATGGATCTAACAAGAGTATTTGTAACCCATTCTTTAGGATTTCATGATGCACAATATCTGAAGGAACAGCTTGAAAAAACTCTTAATGTCAATGATGTTATTATAACAGATGCAGGCTGTGTTATTTCAAGTCATTGTGGTCCTAATACTGTTGGCATACTTTATATAAAAGAATAGAAGTGACTACTGCCACTTCTACTTTTTTATATTATTCAAATATTTTTCTACTACCTGGTTTTACATATGTTATACCTTGCTTACAAAGTGGGCAATCATCTTTATCGTAGCTTTCTACTTCAAGCTTGATTGCACTGTAAATTGGGTATTCTATTTCACTGTTACTTCCTCGTCTATCTACTATACATGCAATTCCAATAACTTCTGCTCCATAGCTTTTTAAAACTTCTATGGTCTCAAGAGATGATTTTCCGGTAGTTACTACATCCTCAGTTATCAATATTTTTTGACCTTTTTTTATTTCAAAACCTCTTCTCAGTGTCATCATTCCATTTTCTCTTTCAGTAAAAATAGCAGGTTTTCCTAATTGTCTTCCAAGCTCATAGGCCACTATTATTCCACCCATAGCTGGTCCTACTACAACGTCGATATCTAAGTCTTTTATTTTGTCAGTTACAACACTTAGTACCTTTTCTGCTTTCTCTGGATATTGTAAAAGTTTTGCGCATTGTACATATCTATTGCTATGTCTGCCTGAAGATAGTAAAAAATGTCCCTCTAATAATGCTTCTACTTCTTTTAATATTTCTATTACCATATTATCTCCTCCTCGCAATCCCCTTAATTTCTTTTATTGATTTTATACCTTCTTTTTTCATAAAGTCTGTCATCCCATTTATAACGTCTAAACATATGTCAGGTTTTATAAAGTTTCCACTACCAATCTGTACAGCATCTGCACCTGCCATAATAAACTCGATTGCATCATCTGATGTCATTATACCTCCTATACCGATTACAGGAACATCAACTGCCTCAGCAACTTCATACACCATTCTCAATGCTATTGGTTTGATTGCTGGACCAGACAGACCAGCAAATATGTTGTTAAACACTGGTTTTCTCTTGCCTATATCTATTGCCATTGCTTTAAAAGTATTTACTAAAGATAATGCATCTGCACCAGCTTCACAGCATTTAACTGCCATATCAGCTATATCCTCAGCATTGGGTGAGAGCTTTACAATCACTGGTTTTCTTGAAATCTTCTTTACTTCCTTTACTACTTCATATGCTACATCAGATTTTATTCCAAAAGCCATACCGCCGCTTTTTACATTAGGACATGATATATTAAGCTCAATCAACTCAACATCTGTATCATTTATCTTTTCTATCCCTTGTAAATACTCTTCAATGCTTCCTCCACCCACATTAGCAATAACTACCGTGTCATATTTCTTCATATTTGGCAGCTCTACACTAATAAACTCGTCTATTCCCGGATTCTGTAAGCCAATGCTATTAATAATTCCAGCCTTTGTTTCATGTATTCTGATTCCATCATTTCCTTCTTTTCTATTAAGTGTAAGACCTTTTGTACATATTCCACCAAGTTTAGATATGTCAAATAACTCTGCATATTCCTGTCCAAATCCAAAGGTACCAGATGCTGATATAACAGGATTCTTAAGTTTAACTCCACATAGCTCTACGTTAAGCATCTATTACCACTTCCTTCCCTGAGAATACTGGTCCTTCCTTGCATGTCCTTTTATTTCCTTCAACTGTCTTGCATGTACATCCTAGACAGGCACCTATACCACATGCCATATGCTTTTCCATTGAAACATACACTGGAACATTAGCTTCGTTACATTTTTTTATTACTTTATTCATCATTATCTCAGGTCCACAGCACAATACTATATCATAGTCTATAGGTTCAAATATATCTGTTATATATCCTTTATGCCCTTTTTTTCCGTTATCAGTAGATAAATATATATTCTCAACATGCTTCTGTAGCTCATCTACTAGATAAACTTCCTCTCTAAAACCAGCATACAAATCAATATCACATTTACTTAATTTCATTAGTGACTTAATTGTATAATACATAGGAGCTATACCAATGCCTCCAGTTACTACTGCAACTCTTCCTGCTATCTCCTTAGTTTTAAACCCATTACCCAATGGCCCTAAAAGTTCAATTTCATCACCTGTTTTTAATTTGCTAAATAGTTTTGTTCCTTCTCCTCTAACTTCATATAGAAAAGATATACTGTTGTCATCTCTATAATTGATACTGATAGGTCTTGAAAGAAATGGCTCCATACTCCAT
This sequence comes from Brassicibacter mesophilus, assembly GCF_050433385.1. NCBI lineage: Bacteria > Bacillati > Bacillota > Tissierellia > Tissierellales > Thermohalobacteraceae > Brassicibacter > Brassicibacter mesophilus. Next base: position 40,169 of record NZ_JBNPXI010000027.1, on the reverse strand, counting down.
GACCTAAGCATATAAAATTGTCCTGGGTAACCTTGAAGATTGCCTTTTACTGTCAGCTTAAAAATGTTATCAGCTATTCTTATATTTTCAGCTACCGTTTCTTTAGTATACTTTAACTGCATCTCTTATAGCCTCCTTCATTTTAACAGCTTCTTCTCTTGCATATAAGTCGAATTTGCTTTCACCGTCCTGATGTTTGCTATATGCTAGAAGTATTGCTCTTGAAGAATTTACTATCCCACCATTTCCATTGTTTAGGTATATTGCCACATCATCAGCAGCTCCACCTTGTGCACCATATCCAGGTATCAAGAAGAACATGTTATTTAAGCTCTTTCTGATTTCAATTCCTTCTTCTATATGTGTACATCCTACAACCCCACCGATTGAACTGTATCCATATTTGCCCATATACTCATTCGCTAAGCTTTGTATCTTACTTGATGCTATATTATATATCTTTTTACCGTTTGAAGCTTCGATATATTGAATATCCTTTGCACCTTCATTTGATGTTCTTAATAATGCAAATATGCCTTTTTCATTATTTTTTGCATATTTTAAATACGGCTCAATACTATCCATTCCCATATATGGGTTTAGTGTTATGAAGTCACTTTCAAAATCTCCTTCAAAGTGTGCCTTGGCATACATTTCTGCTGTCTTAGATATATCTCCACGCTTTATATCTGCTATTACTAAAATCCCTTTTTTTCTTATATATTCTAGTGTTTTTTTGTATGCTATAAGACCTTCTATTCCATATGCTTCATAATATGCTATCTGTACCTTAAAACACGCAGCTACATCCAAAGTTGAATCTATTATTCTTCTATTAAATTCAAATATTACATCTGACACATTAGTATATTTTTTCATAATTTCATCAGGGATATACTCTAGTGAAGTATCTAATCCTACACATACATGTCCATTTTTTTGTACTGACTCATATAGTTTATCTATTATCATTTTCATATTCCTCCCTATTGTATAGAATTCTTCCACCTTTAATGGTCGTTTCTACAGTTCCCCAGTACTCCATACCATCAAAAGGTGTATTTTTTCCCTTTGATAAAAATCTTTTAGCTTCAACCTTGTGTTTCTTATTTATATCTATTAAAACAAGATCAGCATCGTAGCCTTCCTTTATCTCACCCTTGTTTAATCTCATGATTCTTGCAGGATTCTTAGACATCAGTTCTGATAATCTATTCATACTTATATGTCCGGCCTTTACAAGCTCAGTAAAGCATACTGAAAATGCGGTCTCCAGCCCAGATATACCTGGAGCCCCTTTTTGTTTATCTTCAAAGGTATGTGGTGCATGGTCAGTTGCTATTACATCAACAAAACCTTTTTGTATGCCTGTGATTAAAGCTTCTATATCATCATTTTCTCTAAGTGGAGGATTTACTCTATATGTTGTATCACTTGTAAGTGCTATATGATGTGGTGCAACCTCACAGGTTATATTGTCAAAGTTCTTCTTAGCATCTATAATACTGTCTATTGCTTCTTTTGTACTTACATGTGCCATATGAAGCCATGCACCTGTATATTTTGCAAGCTCTATATCTCTGTCTGTAATAATATTTTCTGAGAGTCTAGTATCATATTTTGTTAGCTTTTCATCTTCTGCATGAGATATTACTATCATATTTCTCTCTTTAGCTTTTAGCATTGCTTCTAGCATTACTTCATTATCCATAACTCCTTTTCCATCATCAGAGATAAACTTCACTGATGATGATATATCATCTAAATGAGTTATATCTTTCCCATTAAAATCTGTTGTAATCGATACTGTCTGGTGTATATCAATTAAGTCTATTTGTTTTGCTTTTTCAAGTACATAGTCAACTATTTCTTGATTACTACATACTGGCTTTGTATTTGCCATCAGATTAACTGCAGTATATCCTCCAGCTAATGCAGAACGACATCCTGTTAGTAGCTCTTCTTTATATTCATATCCAGGCTCTCTAAAATGACAGTGCATATCTATAAACGAAGGAAGCAGCATAAGCCCTTCCCCATTAATTGTTTTACAATCTATATTAATATTTTTATCAACCTTCAAAATATGTCCATTACTAATTAATACATCTCCAGTAAAGTCCTGCGTACTATCAACAATTCTTGCGCCCTTTATTAGTAAATCCATGCTTACACCTCCGTAAAGGTATACAGTTCATCACAATATTGACATCTGTATTGTCCGCTCTTTTCATCAACTAGTGAAAATCTATGTGTTATACCTCTTTCAATTGATGTTACACATCTTGGATTCTTACATTTTATAACATCTTCCACCTCTTGTGGTACCTGAAGCTTTATTTTATCACTTATTTCTTCATTTTCTATTATATTTATTGTAATGTTTGGGTCTATTAACCCTAATACAGTAAAATCTATATCAATTGCATTTTCAATCTTTATAATGTCCTTCTTTCCACACTTTGAACTCGGAGCATTCTTTATTAGTGCAACAGTAAAATCAGCTTTATCAAGGTTTAGATAGTTGTATATTTTGATTCCATATCCAGCTTTTATGTGGTCTATTACAATACCTCTTTTTATACTATTTATAGTAACCATTATTTATCCACCCCCAAAAGTTTAGCTATTAAAGCCATTCTCACATACATTCCATATTTAGCTTGTTTAAAGTAACAAGCTCTTGGGTCGTTATCCACATCATAAGATATCTCATTTACCCTTGGAAGTGGGTGAAGTACTATCATATCACTTTTTGCATTTTGCATTTTTTCCATGTCTAATATATAGCTATCTTTAAGTCTTATATAATCATCTTCGTTGAAAAATCTTTCTCTCTGTACTCTTGTCATATATAGTATGTCTAGCTCATCTATACAATCTTCAAGCTTTTCAACCTCTTTATATTCAATATTATTTTTTTCTAATGCTTTCTTTATATAATCAGGAACTCTTAATTCTTTTGGGGAAATCAATACGAATTTATTGTTACTATATCGTGACATCGCTTTAATAAGTGAATGGACTGTTCTTCCAAACTTTAAATCTCCACAAAGCCCTATAGTAAGATTAGATAAGGTGTTTTTTATTGACCTTATAGTTAATAGATCGGTTAATGTCTGAGTTGGATGCTGATGACCGCCATCTCCGGCATTAATTACAGGAATGTTTGAATTTAACGAAGCAACCTTTGGTGCTCCTTCTTTTGGATGTCTCATTACTGCTATATCTGCATAACATCCTACAGTTCTAATAGTATCTGCTATACTTTCACCTTTCGCAACTGAGCTTGAGTTAGGCTCTGAAAAACCTATTATGTTTCCTCCTAGTCTAAGCATTGCAGCTTCAAAGCTGAATCTCGTTCTTGTACTTGGTTCATAAAATAGTGTTGCCAGAATCCTTCCGTCACAGATATGCGAAAATTTTTCAGGATTCTCAATAATTTTGTCTGCTAAAACAAATATTTCCTCTAATTCCTCTGTAGTAAAATCCATAGGTTCGATTAAATGTTTACCTTTTAACATGTTATCACTCCTTTTCAGTCTCTCTGGACCAATTTAAAGGTATTAAATTTTTTTGTTGCATAAAAAAAACCTTCCAATCAGGAAGGCATAGTTATCTAATAGGCATAAATACATCGTATAACTTTCCTTCCTGATCTCTCTGGATCAATTTAAAGGCTTTTCTGTAGTCTATCATGTTCTATAATAATAGTCAATTAATTTTTTTTAACAAACATTAGTATTGTTTGAAATAATATGGACATTTACCTCAAATAACTAATGTTTCGTAGACTAGTCTTACTTATATTTTCTCGATTAATACAAAAACTATTAAATAAACTAAAGAAAAGGAGAATTAATATGACTAAAAAAATAGGTTTATTACCAAGACTTATAGCTGGCATTATTTTTGGTATAATTCTTGGTTTGATATCAAAAGCCGCAGGCTTTTTTGTGATAGTCAGACTTTTTAGTACTTTTTCAAGCATATTCGGTAACTTTTTAGGGTTTATCATTCCTTTTATAATAATTGGCTTTGTTGCACCAGGTATTGCTGACTTAGGTAGAGGTGCAGGAAAACTGTTAGGCATTACTGCAGCCATAGCTTATTTATCAGCTATTATTGCAGGGATTTTAGCATTCTTCATTGGCTCTACCATACTGCCTTCAGTCATTAAGGCTGGTGAAGCTGCAAAAGCTGCACAGGTTGATGTATCTCCTTATTTCACTATCGAAATGCCTCCGATGATGGGCGTAATGACAGCACTAGTTACTGCATTTGTATTAGGACTCGGTATGGCATATATAAAGGGAAAAAACTTATTTGAAGCGTTAAGAGATTTTCAAAATGTTATTGAATTAGTAGTAAAATGGGTTTTGATACCTCTGATTCCATTCCATATAGCTGGTATCTTTTCAAGACTAACAGCAGAAGGTAGTATATTCAAAACATTAAAAGCTTTTTCATCTGTATTTGCGCTTTTGATTATTCTGCAAATAGTTTACATCCTAGTTCAATACACGATAGCTTGGACTGTAAGTGGTAAAAATCCTTTAAGAGCTATAAAAAACATGCTTCCAGCATACTTTACAGCTTTAGGAACTCAGTCATCAGCTGCTACTATCCCTGTCACACTGCAAAGTGCTCGTAACAATGATGTTACTGAAGATATAGTTGACTTTGTTATACCATTAGGTGCAACAATACATCTGGCTGGCGACACAATCACTTTAGTTTTAGCTTCTATGGGAGTAATGTTAATATCTGGTCAAACTCCAACTTTTGCAACAATGCTTCCATTCATTTTGATGCTTGGTGTGACCATGGTTGCAGCACCTGGTATACCAGGTGGTGGGGTCTATGCAGCATTGGGACTGTTAAAGGATATGCTTTTATTTACAGAGCCTCAGCAAGGGCTGATGATTGCAATCCATTTTGCTCAAGATAGTTTTGGAACTGCAACAAATGTCACAGGGGACGGAGCAATTGCAATCATAGTTGACGCAATTGCCAAAAAGAAAAAAACTATTAAATAAAAAGGCTTTTATAGAAGCATTAATTTATTATTTAAGGAACCTTTTATTGAAGCCCATATAACGAAAAGTTTATATTAAGGAAAGCTAAGATTTTCCTATGAGTTATAAAAAAAGTGGCGAAAAAATTCGCCACTTTTTTAGCTCTGACTAAGTTGATTTTTAAGTTGTGTTATTTCCTGTTGACTAGCTTGCTGTGCAGGTGTATAATACCCTTTTTGCTCAGCTATTTGGTATAACTGATATTGGAACTGCTCTGCTTCATCTCTTAGTTTTTGTAAAGCGCTTCTAAGCTGTTGATTAGAACAACATCCAATTGCTACTTCATAGCTGCCCATACTAGCTTTTGTCATTGTTAAAACATCATTTACCATATCTCTCTCTTGCATAATTAACCCTCCTTTTATAATGATTGAGTAAGATTTTGTGCAGTAGTTTTAGCTGATTGTGCTGCTTGTGTAAACATTTGCTTAATTTGTTGGTCTTGGCACTGATTTGCATATTCGCTCAATTTTGTTGCCATCAGTTTGTGACTGCCAACAATTTCTCTCAAATTTTGAAGCTCCATTTGATTAATTTGATTTAAATTTAATGGGTTTTGTAAAGTCATAAAAAACTCTCCTTTCTTTTATAATCTTTAATATTTTCTCTCAAAATCCCTAGTTTTATTATAAAAATTTCAATCATTTTAAGTAATTTTATTACATTTATTGGTATCTAGAAACTATGTTTTCTCATATTAAATTATTCTAGTTCAAAATGGAGATACTAAATATATGAAATGGAGGTGAAGCTATGAATAGAAAAATTGTAGTTGAAAATACTTTAACATCTCATATTGATTTTTTAGAAAAATCAGGATATGATGTACACAAATTGTATAAGAATGAAAACTTAAACAATATTACATCCTTTGATTATGATGGGATAGTTATATCAGATAAAAATAACATTGATTTAAATACTGGTAAAGATTATAGAACAGGTGCTCCAATAATTGAAGCAAAAAATAAAACCCCAGAAGAGGTTTATAATATTTTGAGAGGAAGATATTAATATAGCGGCCATCAACTGGCCGCTACTATTTATCCTAAATATGAAGCTATTACTATTTCTATAGCTCTATTAAGTAGATATAACAATGGAATTCCAAGTCTAAATTTACTTTTATTAATCTTATGCTTAAAAATCAGCATTCCACATAGCACGCCTATAGCTCCTCCAAGAAAAGCAATAGTCATTAATGTTGCTTCTCGTACTCGCCAATCGCCATTCTTAGCCTTAGTTTTATCTATTCCCATCATAATAAATCCAATGATACTTAAAATAATAACGTATACTGCCATAGCTAGCTCTCCACTTGTAAAATTAACCGCAAATTTTTCAATCAATCTAGTCCATCTCCTTATGAATAAGTCTAACATACTACTATAGTTTATCATTTTTTGAGAACTAGTCCATATATAAATTATATTTTTTTGCATATCTTGTTGATTTGTATAAAATTTTTATAAATAAGTGTCAACAAAAAGTGTACAACATACATTAGTAGTGCAAAAGGACATGAAAAAAAGTACGAGGAGGTGTTCTTATGAACCATGACTACAATTACGATTATAATTATGAAATTCAAAATATAGATGATCAAGAATATCTGTGTCCAAGATGTGGATATAGACATAGATATTCTTGCCCAAGGTGTGGTTATTGCCCAAGTACGGGGTATGGCTCTGGATATGGATACTGCCCTAGGTATGGCTATAGACCTGGATACGGTCCTTGGTGGAGATACTAGAATTTCCCCACATTGTAAAGTAAGGAGTATAGCATAACTGCTATACTCCTATACAACAACATCTTAAAACTCTAACTATTTACTTTAACATCAACTGATATAGCCTGTACAGCATTACCGTAGCTTGTGCTCTTGTTGCATTTTTGTTTGGCTCAAATCTATTTTCTTCTACTCCCTTTATTATTCCTTCTCTTAATACTAATGCAACTTCTTTTTCTGCCCAAGAAGCTACCTCTTGCTTATCATTAAATATATTTAAATCTTTTGTATCTCCCCCATTATATAATTTGCTTTCTAATACTTTAGAGATTATCTTTGCTATCTCTTGTCTTGTTATATTTCCTTCTGGGTTGAATTTTGCATCATTATTTCCATTAATTATACCATTTTTATATGTAGCCAAAACTGGCTCATAATACCACATTGCTTTATCTACGTCTTCAAATGGCATATTATCCGTATCGTCAATTTTATATTTTAGCATTCTAGAAATCAAAGCTGCGAATTCTGCTCTACTTATGTTTGCATTTGGAGCAAATTCATTATTTTGCTTACCGTTTATTATTCCCTTTCCTGCCATAATACTTATCTCTTTTTCTGCCCAATGGCCAACTGTGTCTGTGAAATTTCCTTTTGCTTCTTTTGCAAAATATTTACTAAAATGATTTGTTATGAACTTTACAGTTTTATTTTCAGGGTTATATAATCCTCCCACAGTTTCAATATTTCCATCATTTTTAATGAAAAACACAGTTATAGCATCACTGTCATTTATCGATGCTTTATATGGTATACTTACCTCTATATTCTCTTCAAAGTCTCTAATCTTTTCTTTTCCTAGCATTGCTTCTAACTCTATTACTGCACTTTCTTTTGGTATTTGACTTACTACTTCACCTTCAAGTTTTGCACTAGTTCCGTTTCGTACTATAAGTATTAGATCTTTTTTATCAAGCTTATTGCCTAAAATATTTGGTGTTATATTAAAAGAAGTTAAGTGTGAATTCAGTTGAATCTTATCAATATTTTTCTCCTTAGATTTTTCCAGTAATTTATATGGTAGTACAATCTGTATTTCTTCTTTGTTTATTTCAGGCATCAGAATCGATACTTTTTTCTCTTTAGCTTTATTAGCTGATACTTTGTTAATTGCTAGCTTATCCTCTATATAGAGTGAGGTATCTATCATATCGTTTATAATTTTATCAACAGCTTTTTCTTCTATTCTGCTTGTCAAATATAATATTAATCCCATATTTTGCTGTGATACCTTGTCTATTTCTTTTTCAATTTTCTCTGCGGTAGTCCTGTCTAGTAATTTCCCCAAATTTTTAACTGTTTCTATGCTTTTTCCTGATACTTCTTTTGCTAGCTTCTCTGTCTTTATTCTTTGTGATACTTGCAATAAAGAATCGTACATTTTATCCGCTTCATTTACTACATTTTTTATTTCTTTTTCAGTTTTAGCTTGACTTACTATATCTCTGAAAGCATCATGTATAATATTTATCGCATCTATGACTTCCTCTTCACTAGCATTTTTATCATTTAGTAGATCATATGCTTGTCCTATAGGGTTATCTTCTTCATATGGATTACCAATATCTTTACCTAAGTCAACTGTATATAGCCATTTTATATAATCACCATCATATACATCTACACTATCTGCACCTATATCAGGAAATTCTCCATTGACAGAATACATCCATCCACTTCCAGGTCCTTTATCTTTTTCCCCTTGCCCATCTATACTTGCTATATATCCTGAACTACCTTTGTAATCTATTCCATTTGCTCTTAGTACTCTTTTTGTCAAACTCATTACTGTGTCATTTTCTTGTATTTCCACTTTTGTCTTAGTCAATATTACACCCTTGTATCCTTTAATGTAAATATACGCTGTATTTGGCTCTTCTGGTATAGTCTGATCATCTTCTAAAGATATTTGCTTTATACTCTTCTCTCCGTTTATATTTACTGCACAATTATATTTCTTACCTTTTTCTAGAGAAGTTTTAAAGGTAATTTCTCCATTTGAATCAGTAGTCCCTTGATCAATATAATATTTCCTACCGCTATCACTTATTACAATACTTACTGGTGAATCCTTAGCTCCTTGTACTAGGATCTCAACAATATTGCCTTTTACACTATAATCAATGTCTGCCGCTGCTGCAAACGAAGGAACTGCTAACAACAATATGAGTAAAATCGATAGTAATTTCTTTTTCATACTTATCCTCCTCAAATAAAAATGATGTTTTTCTGTCCGTTAGTGCTATCTTTCAATTATTTGATCAACTTATATACTATTTCGGCACACTGTGCTCTTGTAGTATACTTGTTTGGAGCAAAGTTTTTATACAACAACCCCTCTTCTTTAGCTATTTTCACATATCCTTCATACCAGCTACTACCATTTATTGATTTCGCCTTCTCTTCTAATCCCTTTGCTCGTATAACTACAGCAATCACTTCTGCACCTGTTATATTATTATCAGGTGCAAATTTTCTATTTCCCACCCCCTTGATAAATCCCTTTTGGACTGCTAATTTTACAACTTTATCTGCCCAATGATTTTTCAAATCTTTAAAATCAGATGAATATGATGAGGTTTCCTTTTCCATATTTAATGCATAAATCAGTATTTTAACAAATTCACTTCTTTTTACTGGATTATGAGGCTTAAAGGTATCATCAGAATATCCAGATATGGCACCTTTACCTACAAGTGCCATTATTTCCTCGTAAGCATAATTGCCTCTCTTTAGATCTTTAAACTTATTTAGATTATGTAATTTATCAAAAATAGATATTTTATTTTTATAATCTACCATTGCTAATAAGCCATGCCAAGTTGCCATATAGTTTGACTTAGATATGGTGTTTATATGTTTAAAGCCACCATCATTTAACCTATATTCTAACAATTTGTTATACATTTTTTTATCTACGTTTGCTTTAACACTGATCTTTGATAATATTGCCCAAGCGATGCTTTCACAGCTTTCCTTAGTATACAAGTTATCATCAATGTATTTTAACGCTGATTTTACTTCTCCTGAATCCTTATCAAGTCCCAGTGCTTTGTATGCTACAACCCCCATTGCTGTTAAATCAACATTTGAATTATTGTCTCCCACAAAAATCGGAAAACCTCCATCACTATTTTGATTTTCCTTTAACCAATCAAGAGCACCTTCTTTATCGTAGCTATTTTCCCCTGCCACATATAACGATATAATACCCCATATGTGTGCATTGACAAGCTCTTCCCCCGTACCATCAATATAATCTGCAAATTTCCCATCATCTCTTTGACTATTTTTTACTATATTTTTTTCTCTCGCAACATCTTTTTCTAAAGCTACTGCTCCAACAATATACGCTTCATAGTCAGTAGTGATATCTGAGTTAATCTTATCTAAGCTGCAATTATTTAGTTTTTGTTCTGATGCATATAGTGCTAAAATTCCCCACTCATCTAAATCTTGACTTTTAAGATATGTAATAGTCGGTACTAAATCATTTGCAAATGAAATGCTTGAAAATAGAAGTACAATAATCAACGCAAAAACTAATGTTTTTTTCATACAATCTCCTTTCCTCATATTATTAGATTACTTTGTCTGGAAGCTCTGTATAGGTAAGTCTGTCTTTAAATCTAGAAAGTACATTTATAAAATCTTTTCCCAGTAAAAATGCAAACCCAAAATTGCCTAATGCATGCAACAGATCAAAATAAAATGAATTAATATATACAGCTATAAAGCTTTTTAAATTCAATGGATATATAAAAAACAGCCAATGCCATAAATTCATAATATAATCAAATAAAAAACCCCAAAGAAAACAATATACAGCTAAAAAAAATCTTGAAGAATTTTTATTGATCTTCTGTAATATCCCTGCACTAAGCCCGGAAAGCCCCCAAGCTAGCATTTGCCACAATGTCCATGGACCATGACCTAAAAACACATTCGATACGATTGCCGAAACTGCTCCTACTATAAATCCAAAATACGGACCAAATACATATCCAGATATAATAACTAAAAAAGTAGTAGGTTGAACATTGGGAATAGCTGCAAATGGAACTCTAGATACCCCTGCAAACCCCGCTAAGGTTGCTATTAGAGAAATCTTTTTAATAGAAATCTCTTTTTTCTCGTAAGATATAAAAATACAAGCTAATATCCCCGTCAATACTAGAATAGATATTAAACCATAATTCATTGTAACTAACCCCTTTTACATGCTAAGCTTAACGCATCTTCTAATGTTAAAACCTTGTCTGAATATCCTGTAAAAAGTTTGTTTATCTGACTAGAATAGAACAACCCAGATGTGAGAACATCATACTTACACCCTACTTTTGCCACAGTTCCATCAAATATCAAGCATACTCTATCACATAATTTAGATACAAATTCAATGTCATGGGTAACTAGAATAACTGTCTTGTTCTCTCTTTTGAAATCTAACATAGCTTGTGTTAGTTCTTTTTTTAGTTCATTATCTAATCCTCTTGTAGGTTCATCTAAAATAAGTATTTCTGGAGACATAACTAATATAGAAGCCAAAGCAACTCTCTGTCTTTCTCCTCCACTTAAATCTCTAGGATTTTTTTCTTTAAACTTGTATATGTCAAGTTTTTTAAGAGTTTTCTCAATTCTTCTATCATCTTTTATTCCTTTGTTATCTAGAGTATATTTTAGTTCTTCATACACAGTGTCATTGAATAAATAATCATTAGGATTTTGTGAAAGATATCCTATTTCTCCTTTAACCATTACCTTTCCCTGTGTAGGTTGCAACATCCCACTTATATTTTTCAGCAGAGTAGTTTTACCCCCACTATTCTCACCCATTATTCCAAATATCTCACCTTTATATATTGATAGATCTATTTCTTTTAATGCCTGGATTCCATTTTCATATTTATAAGAAAGCTTTTCAATTTTTACAGCTTCTTCGTTTCTATTTATAACTAGATTTTTAATAGAATTCTTATCAGAATCTAGTTTTGTAATACATATTTCAGAATAATATAACTTACTAAGTTTTTTTCGTCCTTCCTTTACAGTGAGTGGAATTTCTTTCTGTCCCATTTTTACAAAATATCTTGTTATGTCGGGTACAAATGCTAATGCATTAGAATTATTCCAAAAAACAAATTTTTCTGGTTCATCATCAAATACAATTTCTCCGTCTTCCATAAATATAATTCTATTAGCCAAATGTATACATCTATCTACTCGTTGCTCGATTAGAACTATTGTATATCCTAAATCTTCATTCAACCTTTTTATTACATTTAATATTTCCTCTGAAGCTACTGGGTCTAGCTGAGATGTAGGCTCATCAAATACTAAAAACCTATGACCCATTGCAATCGTACTACCTATAGCAACCTTCTGTTTTTGTCCTCCTGAAAGCTCATAAGTCTTATGATGCTTGATGTCACTTATGTTTAAAAAATTAAGTGTTTCAAGAACCCTTTTTTTCATTTCAGAACGCTCTATCCCCATATTTTCAAGACCAAATGCTATCTCACTTTCTACTTTGTTCATAACTAGCTGTGCTTCGGGATCTTGAAATACCATACCAATATCCTGCTCTTGATCTATTTTCCCACAAATACTTCCTCCATAAAATCGAGGTACTATTCCATTAAACACCCTAGCTAGTGTTGATTTTCCTGATCCTGATTTTCCGAGAACAAGTACAAATTCACCTTCATTAATTATAAGATTAATATTTTTCAGAGAAGATTCTTTACTTTTTGGATAAAAATATGTTAAATTTTCTATCTTAAATGTTTTCATTTTTCCACCACCATATTAATGCTGCATAGATAATAAATGAGCCGCATAAAAACAATAAACTTATGTCTAAAAAATCAACGCTTTGAACAATAGGATAATATCTATATATAGCATTTTGAGAAATCAGACTATGTGAAAAAGCTATTATTATTATTAGTGTAGAAACGTTAAGTATTGAGTCAAACCATTTTATATCTATCTTATAATAATTACTTCTTTTTATCTTCTTGCCATATCCCTTAGAATACAAGGCTTCAGCTCTATCTAATGAACCTTCGAGTGAAGATATAAGTATTGTCTTTAATATTGGATAATGTACTTTTATCTTGTTAAATATGTTTTTTTGCTTTAAATTAGCTCCTCTTAAAATCATCACGTCCTTAACTCTTAAGATATCTAGCTTTAATCTATGTATTATATTTATTGTCATTGATATTGTAATAGCTAACCTATTAAAGTATTTTAAAAACAGATTAAAGACAATATCTCTATCTATGAATACATCATATATTTTAAATATCAGCATAATAATTATAAGCTTTAAACCCATATTTACCCCGAAAAAAATAGCTTCTAAAGTTATTTTTATTTTGCCTATCACTGGCAATCTGCAGCTTTTATAAATTATTGTCATACCATGGCTTGATGCTAATGGATTTATTATCAAAATTAAAACAAACATATATAAACTGTATTTCAAAATCTGAAGCAATTTGTCTTTATTTCCTGACAACATAAAAATCAGTATCAAATATACTAGCATTGAAACTATATACAATGGATGATTATATACTAATACCATAAGCAACAAAGTAATAGTATGAAATAGTACAGTAAATGGATGAAGATTTTTCATAAAATCACCGTATTTCTAATTAATTTTCGGTTGGAATATTTATTATCTCTTTTTCACTAATAATAGTAGAAAACATACCCCTAATCTTTTCAGACTCTTTATACAAAGTTTCTATTGCATTTTCTATACATTTTTCATCGTTGCCCGTTATTATCCAGATACTAGCCGCTGAACCATAGTTTTTTAGTATTGAAGTAATCACTGCACCTTTTTCATATTCTTTTTGAATCTCATTCTTATTATTTAACGCAACCACACTCCTATTATCTATTTTGAAAAATATCCCTGATTTTTCTCCTCTCTGGTAAATGTTATCTATATACTCTATCCCTAGTATTTGTTTATAATCTCCAATAACAATGGTATTTGTCCCATCTTTGCTTATTTCATTTTCTATGTCTTTATCATAAACCTTAAAGTTTACTTCTCTACCTGTTTTACTGTTTAAATAATCTGCAAGCTTGTTAGCTTGTTGTTCAAAATCTTGTGTAGTCAAAATATCAATACCTAATACTTCATCACCATGTCCATTCATAAAATTGTATGGATAACTGCCAATTACATTAGAAACATATGCATTTTCACTCCAATCATGGTAGTCCCATACTACAACATCATTTGGCTTTAAATAATAGTCTTCTGCACCTACCTGTGCCAAAACTCCATTTACATAATAAAACCAATCTATTTTCTTTTTATCTTTAACTCCAGTAAATCCAGATTTGATACCATTTATTGAATTTACAAAGCTACCACCATAGGCTTTTTCAATAGTTAGATTTTCTTCTAACAGTTCCATCACATTCATGTCTTCTTTAAACTCTAACACTTCATCATATATTACTTGTTGCCCAAAGTTTTTTGATACTATCAAGTTCAACTTTAATTGATCGTCATTAGATTTCAGAGCCCTTTCATCAGCCTGACATCCTGCAAACAGAAGTATTAATATTATTAAACTGTAAACCAAAAGCTTTTTTTTCATAGTAATCCTCCAAAATAAAAAAGACTGTTTTTACTGAAAAATAATATTTACCTGTCCTACCATTGTAGGACAGGTAAATACTGTATTTTATTATTCTACCTCTATAATCAATGGATTAGCTAATAATATGTCTTGACTTTCAAAGCCATCCCATACTAAGCCTTTGATTATATAATCTCCTTTTTCCGGGATTAGGAATCCTGCTCCCATATTTTTATCTTCTGATGCTTCTAATGTTTGTTTTACGTAAGAGTAGTTTATCATCTTATTTGTATTTTTATCGTATAGTACTATTATGAATGTAGCTGTTTTACTTTCTTTGCTGTTATTTTTTATGTTTATTTCTAGTCTTGCTTCTGTACCTTTCTTTATTGGTTCATTTCCTACTCTTATTATTTTTATTTCCTCTGACTCTACTGTCAATTCTATTGTATCTGTTATTGCTTCATACCCTTTTACTTTTACATTTATTGTTACTTTTCCTACTTTCTTTGCTGTTACTAATCCGTTTTGGTCTATTTCAGCTATACTGCTATCTGAACTATTCCATATCAGATTGAATCCTGTAACCAATTTATCTTGTTTATCATATACATTCGCATTAAGCTTTAGCTTGCCATTTTCCTTTATAGTAGTAGAAGACGCTTGTATTTCTATCTTTGAAGGTTTTGTTTCTTCTAGTCCTATTTCGTTGAACATTGATTTTCCTCTATATAAATCTGCTAGTGCCATAAATGCTTGTTCTGTTGACATATCTATGTCTGTACCCCATTCTGATACATTTTTGAAATGATCGTCTTCTTTAAAGGATAATAGTGAATCCAGCATTGTGTTTTCATTCTTAATCCAGCTTTCTGATAGTGGATCTTCTCCGACCGCTACTAGTCCTTGTATTACAGCTGATACTGAGTATGGGTTTTCTTTACCGAAAGCTACAAATCCACCATTACTTGTTTGACTTCTTTTTAGATATTCTATTGCATTGTTAATAGATGCATCTACTCCTGATATGTCTCTATGTTTTCCAAGAGCCATTATACTCATTGCTGTTTCATCAGGTCCTCCAAAGCTTCCATCTCTATCTTGATATGATAATAATGCTCTCACTGCATTATTGACATCATATTTTCCATTAGCCATATCTAATGCTAAAATGCTGAATGCTACTGTTGTTGCATAATCATCATATTTGCCTATCATGAACTTACCGTCTTTATTTTGTGACTTTACTAATACCTCAACATAATTTGTACCATTATAGTCTTTTGGATTCTTTCCTGCTGCTATTAATCCTATTATGTTTCCTACATAGTCTGATGCACTTTGAGGATTACCTTTTACTTTATATTTTTGTTGTATTATTGAAAGATCATTTTCTAAATCTTCACTTGTAAATCTATACCCTATTGCTTCTCTAAATGTAAATTCTTTATCTTTTGAATAGTAGCCTCTCAAATCTTCTATTGCGCTTTCTATTCTTTCTTGATCTGTTTGCTCTTCTGATCTTATTGTCAGTTGTATATTATCAGATATGCTTGTATTTTTAGCTACAGCAGCTGTAATAGTTACTTTGCCAAGCTTTAATGCTGTCACAAGTCCTTTGTCATCTATTGATGCTATCTCTGTATCAGAACTGCTCCATATTACATCTTCACCAATTAATAGGTTTTCATTAGCATATACTTCCGCTTCTAACTGCAACTTTTCATTGACTTTCAACTCATTTTTTTTCACTTCTGTTATTACAATCTTAGTCGGTACACTTATTTCACCCACAACAATTGTTATTGGATCTGGAGTAATAAAGTATTGGCTTGCTTCAGTTCTTGCAGCAGATATTTTATATTCACCTTTTGATTCAAATATAATAGTTGCTTTTCCATTTGCATCTGTTAATACTGGCTTGTCATTTATCTTATATATTTTATCATTAACGCAAATAGCAGCATTTTTTACTACTTTATCACTATCTAAATCCTTCAATGTAAATTGAACCGCTTCATTCTCGTCTACTACATTTTTACTAGGTAAGAGCTCAGTACATATACCCTTATTGTAATCTTTTACATAATAAATTAGCACGTTATCTTCATCTTTAAGTTCTACATCTTGCATATAAACATCAGGCATCTTACCATTTACTCTAAACATCCATCCTGCTGAACCTTTTGTATCATCCTCACCTATTTTACTTAAGAAAAAGCTTGTTATATCAACTTGATTTTTATCTAGTACATCATATCCTTCTAATTGAAGTGCTTTTATTACTGCATGAGCCGCAGTTGGATTAACTAATGCATCTGGTCCCATATCTACTGTTTGTGCATATGGATTCATATTAAAGTTGTCTACTTTTATTTTCGCTTTTTCAACTACAGTTTTATTATATCCTTCAATTCGTACATAAACGTATGCTTCTTTCTTTGGAACAATGTTGAGTTCTATTCTTCCCTCTAAGCTTTCATTATCTTCAAGTATAGCACGTATAACTACTGTGCCTGAAGACATTGCTGTAACTTCACCTGTATTTGAATCAACTTCTGCTATGTCTCTATTAGAACTAATCCATTTGAAAGATTTACCTTCTATCACATCATCATTATCATCTAAGGCCTTGGCAGTAAGCTTAGTTTTATCTCCAGGTCTTAGCCCTTTGTCTAAGGTTTCAACTCTAATTTGTCTTATAGAACTATTTGTCACACTTATAGATAAACTATCTTCAAGATCACTATTTTCTAACTTAGCTGTAATAGTTACTTTTCCTGGTAATTTACCTAGCACAATTCCATTTTCAACAGTAGCTATGCTATCATCAGAGCTAATCCACTGAACTTCAACATCTTCTATTATTTTGTTATTTTTATCATATACCTTTGCATTTAGCTCTAAGGTTTTTCCTAAATATAGAATAGTATTGTCAGGTTCTTCAATTTCAATACGAACAGCATCATCAGCACTTGGACTATCATATTTAATTGCTAGCTTGTCGAACATAGTTTCATTATTGTATAAATCAACTAAAGCTGCAAAAGCTTGATATGTTGAGCCATAATATGCAAATGTATCTCCTTCACCCTTTGAATATCCACTTACCTTAATATCTTCCTTGACAACCTTACTCTTTAGCAATGCATCAAGAACTGTATTGCCATTTTTAATCCATTCACCAGAATAAAGAGGATTTATCCCATTTGCAATTAATCCTTGAATCACACCGCCTATTGCAATAGGGCTGTTTTTACCCTGATACCATCCATCATTGATATCAAACCCGCCATCTTCATTTTGCTTTGCCTTTAAGAAGTTAATAAGTTTGTCTATCTCTTCATTTACCCCTTCTATATCCTTGTGATTAGCCAAAGCAATTAGCGCAAATCCTTCTAATTGTATTTCTCTATAAGTATGAGAGTCTTTTGCTTCTATCATTTCGATTAGTCTTTTCACCGCTGACTCTTCATCATATTTAGCATCTGCCATATCAAGCGCAATAATAGAGTTAACTAGTGCCTGTATTGAATTTTTGTCACTTTCTTTTAAAACAAACTCTCCTTTATTGTCACCTGACTTCATTTGTGATGATTTTAACTCATAAACATAGTTTCTAACTTCGTCCTCGTCAATTACATCATTTCTTGGATCTAGACCTGAACCTATTAAAGAAACTATAGTCTTTGAGGACTGAAAAGCACTATCAGTTTTTGTATATCTAAACACTTTTTCTTTTAATAGTTCCTTGCTCATTCCTGCTAAATTTGCAGCTGGAGCTGCTAAAAATTCAAACTGAGCATATTCTTCATAGTGTTTCTTTAAAAATTCTATCTCAGCTTCTATTCTTTCTTTAATTTCATCATTAACTCCAATTGAATAATACATAGATTTATCTCTATATACATCTGCCAATGCTGCAAAAGCAGTTTCAGTACATTTAAAATCTCCAAATATCTCATCATTAGGAGTTGAAGGTGGGTTTTCTCCATATTCAAATTCTCCATTTTCAAGCTGTCGTTCAATAAGAACTTCTACCATTGTATTACCATTTTTAACCCATGTCATAGGATCAATATCATTGGCAATCAATGCTTGAACTACTGTTCCTATTGCGAATGGATTATTATCATACCCGCTATGATCAAAACCTCCGTCTTCATTTTGCTTAGATTTAATATATTCTAGGGAAGTATTAATTATCTCTTTTACCCCTGATATATTTTTATGTTTTGATAATGCAGTTATAGCTAAAGCTTTTGTCTCTACTTCATTGTATAAGCCATCTTTGTCGTACTTTGTATCATTAAGCATATATACAAGCCTATTTACCGCTTTTTCTACCTCATAGTCAGCATCTGCCATGTCAAGTGCCATGATAGAAAGAGACAATGAAACAATACTATCCTTATCTCCGACTTCATTTACTAAAAACTCTCCATTTTCATTTTGAGCTTCAACTAAATCTCTAACATAATTCTTGTATTCTATTATTTCACCCTCAGAATTCTTTAGTGGATATAGCCTAGGATTTAAGTCTGCCGCAATAATTTCCATGATGTTCTTAGCATAATGTATAGCATAATCTCTAGTATAAAGTCTTAGATTTGATGCTAATTTTTCTTTATTTACATCAAAGTCATTATTTAAATGTCTTAAAGATAAAGCTGACATATAGTCATATGAACTATATTCATCATAAAAGCTGATTAATTTACTAATTGCTGCTTTTACTTTCAAATCAATATTTTGACTTTCATTAACATTAACTGTAATCTCATCAAATATTGATTCATTGTTTTTAAGCTCTGCTCTTATCTTAGCTTCTCCTATACCCAATGCTATTAGCTTTCCATTCTCAATCTTTACTAGTTCAGGCTTTGAACTTTTCCATACTATTTCAGCATCTCTTACTATATTATTTTGGTCATCAAATGCCTGAGCTTCTAAGTCTTTTTCTTCACCTACAACGAGAGTCAAATCTTCTGAGTCTATTTTTATCTTAGCAGCCTCTCCTGCTTCTACATAATTTAGTTCATGATACATAGATTTATTTTTATTTAAATCTGCTAAAGCTGCTAGTGCGTATTGTGTTGTATAATATCCAGGCTGACTAGCTGAAAGAGTAGACTTAAATCTATTACCATCCTTGCATGCTAATATTCCATCTAATAATGTAACCTCATTTCCATATATGTCGTATTTTACCCAATTTCCTTCAAGAGGATTTTCTCCCAAAGCTATTAATGCTTGAACAACAAGAGAAGTATATTCGCATTTTTCTATTAATCCGTTTTCCTCTTGCTCTTCTAACAAGTAATTTTTAATACCTTCTATTACCTTATCTACCCCAGAAATATTTTTATGATATGAAAGAGCTATCAGCGTCCATGCTGTCACTTCAGTATCTGGAGAAGAATAACTTACAGCATAATATTTACCGTCCTCTTCTGTAAGTTTAGCTATCAACGAATCAACTGCTTGTTGCTTGTCATAGCTTGCACTGCTCATATCTAAAGCTATTATTGCTTTTGCAATATATTCTGTATTACTATCTTTATAAAACTTAGTATTAGAGTTCAATATTAAATCAACATAATTTTTCCCATTATAATTAGTTGGATTTTCTCCCGCTGCTACTATGTTCATAATATTTCTTGAATTATTATGAAGAGTATCTGCAGAGTATACATTGATATTAGATAGTATTTTGTCTGTACCTGTCTCTGAATATCTCAGCCCCAGTGATGTAATAAAGTCATAGTTTTTTTGTGTGCTAAAATAGTATGTTGCACCAGCAATTGCTTCTTTTATATTTTCTTCTACCTTTTTTCCTCTAATTATTTCTAAACTTACTGAAGAGGATAACTTGCTTCCATCATTTTTCCCAACAAAAGCTGCTATTGTAGCCTGACCTTCTTTTAGGCCTGTTAAAATACCCTTTTCGTCAATGCTTGCTGAGTCGCTTGGATTAATTGACCACTCTAAAGAAGGATTTTCTATTATTTCATCATCTTTATCATATACCTTTACATTTATCTTTATTTTTTTACCTATTTCTATTTGTGTTATGTTTTTATCAATTGATATTTCTACTTTATTTGGTGTAACTGATACTACCTTAAGTGTTATGTTGTTTTTAACATTAGAATCTTCTATCACAGCAGTAATAACCACTGTACCTGGACTAACTGCTGTAACTAGACCAGTATTACTATCTATATTCGCAATAGACGGTTTATCTACAGACCATGTGAACTTTTGCGAAGGCACAAATTTATCATTTTCATCGTATGCCTTAGCTGATAATTGTAACGTCTTGCCAGCTTTTATTTCAGTATTATCGTCTTGCGATGATATTTCTACTCTTACTGGAGCTCCAGTTTCTATTTTTATATCCTTGAATGTCGATTTTCCTGTATTAACATCAACAGCAGCTATAAAAGCTAATGCTGTTACTTCGTTGTTGATTTTATCATCATCTATGTTTTCTTTAAATCCATTTTCTAGTTTAAGCTTCAAAAGAAAATCTAGCATTGATAATCTATTACCATGACCATCTATCCTAATCCATTCGTCTGAGCTTATATCTTCACCTAAAGCAACCAATGCTTGAATGGTATATGCAATAGTTTCACAATCTGTTTTTATATCCCACTCATTATATTGTTCCTTTATATATACCTTTGTTTTGTCTATTAAATCTTGTATTCCATTTTTGCCAGTATGATTTGAAAGAGCAATTATTGCTATAGCAGTTTTCCTTAAATCAGGATCACTTGAATAGGAAGACTTCTTTACAAAAGCCCTATTACCTGATATATAGAACATATCCTTTAACGCTTCTGTGGCTTTATTAATATCATATTCGGCACCTGCCATGTCTAAAGCTATGATGGAATATCCTATGAAGTCAGCTTCATCATCATCTGTATAAGAATATTTACTAGGATTAAAATGACCTTTTTCTACTTGTGAATTAGACAAATATTCCACATAATTTTTATTCTCGTAATCTCTTGGATCTAATCCTAATCCAACTAGTCCCATGATAGCTTTAGAATAGTCAATAGATTTTGAGCCATCCCAACCAGTATTAAAATTCACCTTCGTTATACTAAACTTCTTTTGAATATCCTCTACGTCGAATCCAATTCTATTTAATGCCATAGCTTCAAGATAATCGTATTCTGCATCTTTCTCATAATATGCATTTAAATCATTTATTATTTTCTGTGTTTTTTGTTTGCTGCTTTGTTTTGGAACGACTTTTAAAGTCAATGCCTTTTCTGTAGTAAAGCCATCTATTTTTGCTGTAATTGTAACTTCAGTATCTTCATCTACTTCTTTTGCTTCAGCAAGTCCATTTTTGTCTATGTTTACTATGTTCTTATTAGAGGTGTCCCATACTATTTCTGCTTTATCTATAACAGCACCATCTGCCTCAAAAGCTTTTGCTTCAAGCTTTAATTTGTATCCTGCTTCTATAGTCTTTGCTTCTATTTCCTGCTCTTCAGAATATATTTTTATTTCATTTGGTATTATAGCTAAGATATTCAGTACTATACTCTCTTTAACCTCTTGCTTATTCTGTGATATTGCAGTTATGGTTACTTCTGTATCTTTTTCTACACTTTGTGCTGTAACAAGACCAGTTTGATCAACAATAGCTACATTTTCATCAGAGCTTTTCCAAATAACATTCTCATGCTCTATTTCTTCTCCGTCTTGTTCAAAAATCTTTGCAAATAGAACGATCTTATGTCCGTCTTTTAAAGTTTTGTCTGTCTTTCCTGATGGAAGATTTATTTTCATTTCATAAGGAATTCTTGCCTTTATAGTAATATCTTTAGTTGCAGATATTCCTAAGTTAACTGTTTTAACAGTAATTTGAACAGTTTTGTTTTCTTCTACTTCTATTCCAGTAATAAATCCTTTTTGATCTATTTCTGCAATAGAAGGGTCAGAGCTTGACCACTCGATTTCCACATTAGGAACCAGTTTTCCATCCTCGTCTAGTACTTTTGCACTAAGCTTTATTTTTTGTCCTTCTTTAACACTATCTTGATCATAAATAATCTCTATGCTATGTGGCACAGTACCTATTTCAATACCATATTCATTAAACATAGATTTATTATTCACTAAATCTGCTAATGCTCCAACGGCTCTTGATGTTGCTTTAGCATCTACAGAATAAGATGAAGGAGTTTCTTTAAATCCGTCTTCCTTTCTAAAAGAGCATAATGCATCAAATAAGTTTTTACCATTTTTCATCCATTCTGATGACAATGGATCTTCGTTAATTGAGATTAATGCCTGAACTACAGATGCTGTGGCTCTACAATTTTCCTTTTCATCATATCCATATCCACTTTTGGCTTCAAACGCAGCATTATCATTTTGTTTATATTTTAAATAACCTTTGCATTTTGCTACTAATTGACTAATCTCTTCTATTTGCATATGATTAGACATCGCAATAATTCCAAGAGAAGTCATCTCGATATTATTGTAATCTCCATGACCTTCAAAGCATTTGTTATCTCCAACAACTTTTACTTTTATTTGTAATGCACTTAAAGCTTTTATTTTATCATAATTAGCTCCAGCCATATCTAATGCAATAATTGGTAATATTATGTTTTCAGGATATGTGTAATTATATCCTATCTTGAAATACCCTGAATCATCTTGAGATTTTACTAATTCATCCACATAATTGTTGCCGTTATAATCTCTTGGATTTAGACCTGCTGCTATTAGGGCGATAATATTTTCTGCATAATCTTCAGGATTACTTGTATATGAATTTATTTTTATATTATCTTTTATCGTACTTTCTTCAATACCACAATGCCTTAACGCTAAAGCTGAATAATAATCTAAGTCTCTATCATCAAAATATGCTTTAGTCTCATCTAATGCATCCTTAACCAAATCTGTAATTAATATAACTGATATGTTAGCAGTTTTAACTACATCCTGGCACTGAACTTTGATGGTTGCATATCCTTTGTTCATTCCTGTAACTTGTCCATTGTTTATTTGTACATTGTCGCTTCCATTAACTATTTCCCAAGTTACAACTGAATCTTGTATTTGTTCGTCATCTTTGTCAAACACTTTTGAATGAAGTTCTATGCTTTCACCTTTTCTTACAGTAACCGTATCTTTAACCTCTTCATCATCTAAATATATCTTTATAGATGCTGGTAATCTGCTTACTACTGTTATATCAATACTTTTTGAAATAGTAGCATTTCCTTCTAGCTGTGCTTTTATAGTTGTACTACCCTCTTTTATAGCTGTTATAATTCCATTTTCTACTTCAGCAACAACAGGATCAGCACTTTGCCAGTTTACTTTTTGACCTGAAACAAGCCTTCCTTGATTATCCACTACAGTAGCTTTTACTTTTAGAGTTTTACCTTCTATAATTTCATTAGTATCAACGCTAAGTAAAATATCTGCTGGAGTATCCCCAACCTCTATCATAAGCTCATGGAACATAGAGCTATCTTTTTTCAAATCTGCAAATGCTGCAAATGCAGCTTCAGTAGATTCTTTAACGTATTTCTTATACCAAGGACTATTATTATATGTACCATCACTATTTTTATATTGTAGCAGCACATCTACCATCGTATTGCCATTTTTTATATAATCTTCTGCTACAGGATTTTCTCCTACTGCTATAAGCGCTTGTATTACTGGACCAAGTATCTCTGGCTCGTCCTTGAAAAATCCAGCATCATCTTTTTGTTTTGATTTTATGTATGCTACGCAATTATCTATTAATGCACTTACTCCGTTTATGCTTTTATGATTTGAAAGTGCTGTCATAACAACAGCTGTTTTTTTCAAATCATCACTGCAGCTGGCTTTGCCGTCTTTAACATTTAAGCTGTTTTTCAATACATCAACTGCTTTTTGTTTATCATAATCTCCACTTGCCATGTCTAGAGCAAGCATACAATATGCATGTGTTTCTATGTCACTATTAAATTCTCCCGTGTTAGGATCCTGCTTTTCTATAAGAGTATCAACATAATTTAGCTCCTCACCATTGCATTGAAAGCTCCTAGGGTCTTTGTCACAGGCAATAGCTTCCATTATGCCCTTGTAACAGTTATATACATTTTTTGTTGAATTATATGTTCTTAAGTTTTTTTTAATGATTTTTATGTCATTATCTAAATTATCGCTAGAATGATTATACGCCATAGCTGGTATATAATCTATTTGATAATCTTTATAAAAACCTCTTAATTCATCTAAAGCTGTATCTACTTTTCTCTCTGTTCCATATACATCTTCAGTAACAGTAGCGCCAGCTTCATATGCATAATTACTATCAGCGTATGAGCTGAATGTAGATACTGGTATTAAACTAAGTGCCATCGAAAGTGCTAATACTAAACTTATTATCTTTTTATACACACTACCCCTCCTCAGTAATTAAAATATTTCTTACTCATAATTAAATATAAAGCATGAATCATCTCCTTTTCTAAACTGTTTAAAAATAGTATTGCAAAACAAAAAACCCTGTCCACATAGGATAGGGTTTATAAACACAGGTAAATAATTAGACATAACTGAATAAAACTAAACAAAATTCAGTCTAATTTTAGTCTGTCTAACTTATAAAAATACACCTATATCTTCCCTTACTCTAAGTCGG
Organism: Brassicibacter mesophilus; assembly: GCF_050433385.1. Taxonomy (NCBI): domain Bacteria; kingdom Bacillati; phylum Bacillota; class Tissierellia; order Tissierellales; family Thermohalobacteraceae; genus Brassicibacter; species Brassicibacter mesophilus. Next base: position 14,993 of record NZ_JBNPXI010000027.1, on the reverse strand, counting down.
AGACTCTAAGAAGAGCGTAATGACAGGTCTTCTGGCTTCCGGGTCATCTTCAGAACTAAACCTTCCCACAATTCAACTTGCAGTGGCTTACTTTAGTCTTCATAACCGGTTACAGCTGCGACTACAGCAGGGGCTTTGCACCCCTTTCCCTAAATCAGTACACTATTTTAAAATATTATTATCTTATATTCTTAAATAAACATCCAATAGTTGGATATGTTTCCAATCACATTATAACACTATCAATATATAAGTCAATAGGAAATATAGAAATTTGTAAAGTCAATATATTAATATTATAGATAATTTTTTGTCCTTTCTCTTCACATTTCTATCATTATTCATGACCATTGTATATAATATTTTAAAAATGGGACAACTACTAATATTAATCCTCTATAGGATCTCCTATTAATAGTCATCACAAATTCTATTAATTACCTGCGCAAGAGCGTGAATACTGCAAAGATTAGCCCAAATATTGTCTCATTGAAAAACTTCATTAAAAGAAAATATCTTAATAAGGCACCAATAGGTTCAGATAATCCTGAAAGAAAAGAATATGCAAATGCTTTTTTCCTACTTATTTATTTTAAGCTTATATTCATTTTTATATATTTGTTTACCCTGGTTTATCTCCAGTAAACATATCGTTCCATATTTTACTTTAAATGATTATATTAACAAACTCTATTTTAAATATATCAATAAAATTTTAAAATAGGTATTGACAATATGGTGTCATGAATTTAAAATAGAATAATATAATAGATTAATAAACAAAATAAAACGCTCTTATCTAGAGAGGTGGAGGGACTGGCCCGATGAAACCCAGCAACCGGTGTTCAAAACACAAGGTGCTAATTCCTGCAGCATTATATGCTGAAAGATGAGAGAGGCTGGCTTTTATCGTCATATAACCTCTTTCATTCGAAGGAGGTTTTTTTATTTGCATTAAATTACATTAGCTATATTTTTTAAAATAGACTATTTTTCTATTTGCAGCTTAGTTTGGCTTGTTCGTTTTATTGCGATAATTCAATAAAGGAGTGAAGTAGTTGATAAAAATAACCAATTTATATAAAACATATGAAAGCAAGAATAACAGTGTAAATGCATTAAAAAACATTAACCTTGAGATAAACAAGGGAGAGATTTTTGGCATAATAGGCCTAAGTGGAGCTGGAAAATCTACACTTATAAGAACATTAAACAGATTAGAAAATCCAACTAGTGGAAATATCACTATTGATGGAACTGATATAACAAAGCTCAAGAAAAAAGAACTTATGGAAATACGAAAAACCATAGGGATGATATTTCAACATTTTAATCTTCTTAGCTCAAGAACTGTATTTGAAAATGTGTCATTCCCTCTCGAAATAATTGGATATGATAAGAGCCAGATTAACAGAAGAGTCGAACAATTACTTTCCGTAGTTGGCTTGACAGATAAAAAAGATTCTTATCCATCTCAGTTAAGTGGAGGACAAAAGCAAAGAGTTGCTATTGCTCGTGCACTAGCTAATAACCCAAAGGTTCTGCTATGTGATGAAGCTACATCAGCGCTTGACCCTCAAACAACAAAATCAATTCTAAATTTATTAAAAGAAATTCAAAACAAGTATGGGTTAACAATTGTACTCATAACGCATCAAATGGAAGTAATACGTGAGATATGTAATAGAGTTGCAATAATTGAAGGTGGAGAAATAATCGAACTAAATACTGTAGAAGAAATATTTGCAAAACCAAAAACAGAAACGGCTAAAACTTTTGTATCTCATATTAAGCACAGTTCTCAAGAAGAAATTATATTTCCTAAAATCTCTAATTCTAAGGTAGTGCGATTAAGTTACTTAGGTGAGTCAGCTAAAAAACCTGTTATATCATCATTAATAAGAAAATTCGATATTGATATCAATATTCTCTCTGGTGATATAAATGAACTTCAGTCAACAAGTGTAGGAAATCTAATTATACAATTTACAGGGTCAACAGACGAAATAGAGCGAGCTTCTCAATGGTTAATTGATGAAAATATAGGATTAGAGGTGATTTGGAATGGATAATATGTTTTCTCTACTTATCCCATCTATATGGGAAACAATATATATGGTTTCTGTATCGACTGTATTTGCATTACTTCTAGGCTTTCCACTTGGAGTACTCTTAGTAATAACCGAAAAAGATGGTATTTGGGAAAAACAACTATTGAATTCTGTTTTGAGCACTGTTGTGAACATAAGCAGGTCCTTTCCATTTATCATACTTATGATTCTAGTCTTTCCAGTTTCTAGAATAATTGTTGGAACTACTATAGGAACAACAGCAACTATTGTACCTTTAGCAATTGCTGCGGCACCTTTTGTTGCAAGAATTATTGAAAGTTCTTTAAAAGAAGTAGATAAAGGAATAGTTGAAGCTGTATCAGCTATGGGCGCCTCTACTTTTCAAGTTATTTTCAAGGTGCTCATTCCTGAAGCAATGCCTTCTCTAGTTTTAGGCATAACACTTACAATAATTAATCTAATTGGTTATTCTGCAATGGCAGGAGCTATTGGAGGAGGTGGACTTGGGGATTTAGCTATTCGTTATGGTCTTTATCGCTTTAAAACTGACATTATGATTTCAGCTGTTATTGTTATTATCATATTGGTTCAAGGCGTTCAGACTATTGGTAATAAAATTGCTGCAAGAATTGATAAAAGAAAATAAAGGAGGAGTAATTGTGAAAAAATCATTAGCTATTGTATTATTAATTACTGTATTATTAAGTGGATTTGTTTTAGGTGGATGTCAATCAAAGGACGACAATTCAAACATATTAAAGGTTGGTGCTACTCCTATGCCTCATTCTCAGCTTCTTGAAAAAGTAAAGCCTCAGCTTAAAGAACAAGGTATAGATCTTCAGATTGTAGAATTTACTGACTATGTTAAGCCAAACCTAGCATTAGCAGAAAAAGAAATCGACGCAAACTTCTTTCAGCACCTTCCATACTTAGAAAGCTTTGCACAAGAAAAGAACTTAGAGCTTGTATCACTAGGTCAAGTTCATGTGGAACCATTAGGTCTATATTCAAATAAATTAAAATCTATAGATGAGTTGAAAAAAGGGTCTATTATTGCTATTCCAAACGACCCAACTAATGGCGGAAGAGCACTTATCCTGTTACAAAATAACGGTATTATAAAATTAAATGAAAATGCAGGTTTAAAAGCAACTGAGAAAGATATAGCAGAAAATCCTAAAGGCCTTATATTCAAGCCATTAGAAGCAGCTCAGCTTCCAAGGATACTAGATGATGTGGATGGCGCTGTTATTAACGGAAACTATGCAATAGAAGCCGGTCTTGTTCCAACTAAAGATGCTCTCGTTCTTGAAGGAGCAGATTCTCCTTATGCAAATATTATTGCAATTAGAAAAGGAGAAGAAAATAATACTAAGCTTCAAGCTTTAATTAAAGCTTTACAGTCAGAGGAAATCAAGAAATTTATTGAAAGTGAATACAATGGAGGAGTTGTTCCTGCATTTTAACAAATATCATCTTTATAAAGGAGCTATTTGATCACTCAAGTAGCTCCTTTAATTTTAAGAATTTCTTAAGATTCTATATAAAGATATTTTAAGAATTTCTTATTATAATTAATGCTATAAGATAATCAAAGGAGGACTAAAGTTGAGAAAAATCAGCAAAACTCTTGTAGCATTAGCTTGTTTACTTACTATTCCAATCGTAAGTATATTTTATAATTTTCTGAACAATCCTGGAAATGGAGCTAATGTTTTAATTACAGGCATAGATAGAGCAATTCCATTTATGAAAGTATTTATTATTCCATACGTATCATGGTATTTTTTCATTTTTATTGTCCTTGTGTATTTAGCTTTAAAGGATAAGAATACGTATTATAAAACTTTAATATCATATAACTTAGGTATGATAGTTTGTTTTATAGTATACTTCGTGTACCAGACAACAGTCCATAGACCTAATATAACTGGTAATGATATACTATCCAAGCTGGTTTTATTAATATACAGCAATGATAATCCATATAACTGCTTCCCTAGCATTCATTCATATACTAGTTATTTGATGATGAAAGCAATATTAAAAAGTAATGTCAGAAATATGTATAATACATTAATAATTAGTTCAATTTCTATACTAATAATTTTATCAACCTTATTTGTAAAACAACATGTGGTTTTAGATGCAATTTCAGCTATAATATTAGGAGAGGTAATTTTTAATATAATATATAAATTAGATTTGGAGAGTGTATCTCAATGGAAAGAAAAACTATTCTCGTTGTTGATGACGAAAAAGAAATTAGAGAACTAATAGAAATATATTTAAAAAATGAAGGTTACGATATTATCAAAGCTACTAATGGATTAGATGCTTTAGATATCTTACACAATCAAAAAGTTGACTTAATAATACTAGACATCATGATGCCAAAACTTGACGGCATAAAAGCATGTATTAAAATTAGAGAGCAAAAAAACATGCCAATCATCATGCTATCAGCAAAATCTGAGGATATGGATAAAATCTTAGGACTAAGCAGCGGAGCTGATGATTATGTAACAAAGCCATTTAATCCATTGGAACTAGTCGCTAGAGTAAAATCTCAATTAAGAAGATATACAAAGCTAAATGACTACAGCACTAGTAACAATAATGAAGAAATTGAAGTAGATGATTTAGTTATTAATACTTCTACCCATCAAGTAAAAATAGATGGAAAAAACATTAAACTTACTCCTAGAGAATTTGATATTCTTTTGCTTCTTTCAAGAAATAAAGGAATAGTATTTAGCATAGAAAAAATTTATGAGTCAGTATGGAAGGAGCCTTTTTTGCAATCTGATAATACAGTAATGGTCCATATAAGAAACATTCGTGAAAAGATTGAAGCCAACCCACGAAAACCTAGATACATTAAAACAGTTTGGGGGGTAGGTTATAAAGTTGAAAAATAGATTAAATTTATTTAAAAAACTAAATATTTTTAAGCTTTTAAAAAATATATTTCTAAGTATAAAATCCAAGGTAAAAAAGAATATACGGCTACAACTCATATTAACTATTGCTCTATGCCTAATTGCTTCTGTCATTGTCTTGGGTATTGTAGATAATTTAAACCAAAATAGATATGCTACTATTGACTATGAATCTGGAATCAGAGATATAGACTCAGAGGCAAAGTATATTATTGATAGTCTAACTAGAAACAGTGATTTTGTTAATAACGAAGAATCATTTAAAGATTTTATCAATAATAGGAGCAATTCACAGGGGTTAAAAGTAAGAATTACAGATATAGATGGTAATGTGCTTTATAAATCAGATAACGCAGCTGAAACTAAAATAGACATTTATAGTATCTTAAAAAATGCTATGAATAACAGGTATACTGATAATTATAATGAAGAATATATTGAGAATCGAAAAGAGTTTTATAGCATTTATCCTATAAGTATAAAAAACACAAACGCTTATCTTATAGTTAGCGGAATCCCTGAAGCAAATATAGTTTACTATTATCGAGGCGACGGTTTTTTACCTACAGTTACTGCAATCGCAACTTTTATATTCCTTTTTTATTATATAACAAAGAGAAAAGTAAGATATCTAGAAGAATTAGTTGCAGGAATATTGGAAATAGCTACCGGAAACTTAGATTATCGTGTTAAGGTCAAAAGCCAAGATGAGTTAGGTGCTTTGGCAAACAACATAAACTTTATGGCTATTGAGCTAAGAACAAAAATTGAAAATGAAAGAAAAGCTGAACAAATGAAAAGTGAGCTTATAACAAACGTATCTCATGATTTGAGAACTCCGTTGACTTCAATTATGGGATACTTAAGATTAGTTAAAGATAAAAACTTCAATAGTGCTGACGATCTTGAAAATTACATTGAAGTAGCTTATAAAAAATCAGAAAAGCTCCAAGTTCTAATTGAAGATTTGTTTGAATATACAAAGCTGTCTAATTCAGGTGTAAGCATTGATTTAAAGACTGTCTCAATCAATGAATTGCTTGAGCAGTTAATTGAAGAGCTAGTTCCTATTGCAAGGGAAAATGATATTACTTTCGTTAAGAAAATAAGCGGAGAAAAAATATATGTAGATATCGATCCAGATAAAACTGTACGTATATTTGAAAATCTTCTCATGAATGCTATAAGATACAGCTATAAGCCAGGTATAGTAAAAATATCTCTGTTTTCAGATCAGAACACTGTAACTATAGATATAGAAAATACAGGGGATAATATACCAATAGAAGACTTAGACAAATTATTTGATAGATTTTATAGGGTCGAAAAATCAAGGTCATCAAACAGCGGTGGCTCTGGACTTGGACTAGCCATTGCAAAAAACTTAGTCGAAATCCAAGATGGTAAAATATGGGCCGAATGTGTAGACAATATTATATCTTTTAATGTAAGATTCAAGAGAAACAACTAGCTACAACCCTTTAGTAATAAAACTATTGCAAATCCGATTACTAACAGTATTAGTGACGCTCTTGCATAGTTTCTTATATTTTTATTTTCTACTCCAAAGGCCATAACAAGTAAACCAATAATATTAACAAGAGGAATTCCAGTTATAAATAATACCCCAATCCATGTACCTAGTGTAACAACTTCATCACTATCGTATCTATTTAGATACTCATTTGGATAATTATGATTGTTTGTAGAGTAATCTCTCGGATTATTGTCAAAAGAATTCATTAACGGAAACCCCTTTCAAAGCTTTATAATTTATTATACTAATTACTTCTACTTATAATCACAAAGTCCTTTTAAATTATTAAAAAGACATTCAAAAAACAATGAAATCACCCTCTAATATATCTGAGGGTGATTCTTATATTTTTTATAGACTTCTTAATTTTTTAAGAATTATTTTTTGCTCTGCTGAAGCAACTATTCTTCTTGTATATCCTACTGTATCTGGATTTACACTCATGCTGTCTATCCCTTGCTGTACCAAGAATTCAGCAAACTCTGGGTATTGAGATGGTCCCTGACCACAGATTGATATAGTTTTTCCATATTTATGAGCAGCTTTTATTAATATTGATATTGCTCTTTTAACTGCTTCATTTCTTTCGTCAAAATATCCCATATTGTTTAATATTCCTGAATCTCTATCAGCACCCATTACAAGCTGAGTTAAATCGTTACTTCCTATACTAAATCCGTCTACTAATTGAGCAAATTCTTCTGCTTCAAATACTACTGATGGAACTTCTGCCATTATCCAGATTTTAAAGTTATTGCTTTGAACTAGTCCTTCTGAAACCATGATTTCTTTTACTTTAATTAGTTCCCAAGTAGTTCTTACAAATGGAAGCATTACGTATACATTAGTTAATCCAAACTCTTCTCTTACTTTTTTAATAGCTCTACACTCTAGTCTAAAGCCTTCTTCATATTCATTAGAGATATATCTTGATACGCCTCTCCATCCTATCATTGGATTAGCTTCTACTGGCTCAACTTCGTCTCCACCTTTTAATCCTCTGAACTCGTTTGTTCTAAAGTCACTTAATCTTACTACTATTGGCTTTGGATATATTTCTTGCGCTACTTTTGTAACACCCTCTGCCATCTTGTCTATTAATAATTGTCCTTGACCAGTTCTTAATAGATACATAGGATGTGCACCTACTAGGTTAGTAAATATAAACTCTGTTCTCATAAGACCTATTCCATCGAAAGGAAGGTTCTTATATCTCTGAATCATCTCAGGCTCCCCTAAGTTCATATATATCTTTGTAGCAGTTATAGGAGATAATTGACTCATTATTTCTTCACTAAATCCAGCTGCTGCTGTTGTCTTCTCATTCTTTGCTTGTTGTTTTTCTTGCAATACTTTCCCTTTATATACTACTCCTCTGGTAGCATCAACTGTAACTTCAAGTCCTTCGTTTAATACTTCGCTTGCTTTCTTCGCACCCACTATGCAAGGGATGCCTAATTCTCTTGATACAATAGCAGCATGACATGTCCTACCACCTTCATCAGTTACTACTGCAGCAGCCTTTCTCATTGCTGGGACCATATCAGGATTAGTCATCACTGTTACAAGAATATCTCCATCTTGTACCCTCTCTATTTCACTAATATCCTTAATATTTCTAACTTTGCCACTACTAATTCCTGGTGATGCTGGTAATCCTTTTGCTAACATTTTCAATTCTTCTGTACGCTCTTCAGCTGCCATTTCACTTTTCTCCCCTTTTAAAGTAGTAATAGGTCTTGCTTGTAAGATGTATAACTGTTCAGTATCACTATCTAATGCCCACTCTATATCTTGAGGTGCCTTGTAAAGCTCTTCAATTAACATACCATTTCTACCTAGGTTAGCTACCTCTAAATCATTTAGGCATGGTGATGTTACTTTTTCATATCCAAGATACTCTCCAACCTTGATTTCTACAGTTCCAACGTCATCTATATTTTTTATTACCATTGTGTTCTTTTCAGCTATATTTTTTTCAACTACTGATAGTGTTCCTTTGTCTAAAATATATTCATCTGGAGTTACTATACCTGATACTACTGCTTCGCCTAAACCCCAGCTTGCATTGATCATTATTTGACCCATATCACTTGTAATAGGATTAGCTGTAAACATAACACCAGCAATTCTACTATTAACCATTTTTTGAACAACTACACTTAATGAAACTTCTTGATGGTTAAATCCTTGATCTTGTCTGTAATATATTGCTCTAGCTGTCCATAAAGAAGCCCAACATCTTTTAATATGTCTCATAACTTCTTCTATCCCACCAATATGGAGATATGTATCTTGCTGTCCTGCAAAAGACGCTTCTGGAAGATCTTCTGCTGTTGCAGAGCTTCTTATAGCTACTTGAGGGTTTTCTAAGTTAACTTTTGAACTAAACTCTATATAAGCCTTCTCAATTTCATTTTCTATCTCGGTTGGAATATTCGCTTTAATAATAAGTCCTCTTATTTCCGAGCTCTTAGCTTGTAATTGAGCAGAATCCTCAACATTTAATTGATTAAGAATATTTACTATATCGTATTGCAAATTAGATTTTTCTATGAAATCTGAATATGCTGATGCGGTAACACAGAACCCTGGTGGAACATTTACTCCTTTTACTGTAAGCTCTCCTAAGTTTGCTCCTTTCCCTCCTACTACAGGGATATCTTCTTTGTTTATTTCATTAAACCATTTTATATATTTATATTCGCTCATTGTTTATCGTCTCCTTTATCATTTACTATACTATATATTATATCATATTTAGTTAAATGTGCTATACTTTTTATATTTTTTTTATGTTTATTACATGTTTTTTATTAAGAACAAAAAAGTCTTCTAAAAGAAGACTTTTTCTCTTATACTAATCAATAGCTATCACTGCAGTATCGTTAACATCTGCCCAGTCATATATAAACTTAGCATGGCTTGTATAGTTCCTGACACATTTGTGTGATCTAGGAGTAGTTCCTATAGTAAATAAATATTCTCGCATACCAGGATCTACATTTTCTCCATTCTTCTTGACATAATCAATTGGAACACCATGAATATAAGCTCCTGCAGTAAATCTTGTTCCATAAGGTGCGTATCCACCAAGCTCTTTTGTTTTGTCATTAATATAATAAAATCTATCTCTTTTTTCTAATAGCTTAAAGAATCCTGTCGGAGTTTCAAATTTATTTTGTTCTGTTGATCCTGTTGTAGCTAATGTATACGAAATAAGTGTCCATTTATCGTCTACTTTTTCGAAAGCACCTTGATTTTGATTTAATTTATCTACAACTACTACCTTATTGAGACTATCTATATTATCATCAAATGAAATAAACTTTTTAGGTATCCAATACATTCCTTGATATGCTAAATTTTCAACCTTGAAGTATTCACCTTGCTCATCATGGATAAATACAATCGTTCCATCAGGAAAATATCTAAAGTCTGACATATCTTCTAGACTAGAATATGCAGGAGCACTTTGATATGCCTGAATACCAAACTCATCTATAGCCTTTCCGTCTTTTAGTGGAGGAGAGCCATTTCTATCCTTATAGTTCGATATATATCCATATTTCCTATCAATAAGCTTATCTTCAAGACCTCTAATCGATTGAGCCATTTTATCAAATCTGAATGTTCTTGGTTCACCAGCATTTTTCATTACATATCCATATGCTATTTGCCCTTCTTCCATCCAAGATAACAAGTACCATTCGTCAGTTTTCAGCGCGTCTATATATTCGCCTTTTACTTTTCCTTCCAATTTTACTTTTGCAAAAAAGTTTGCTGATCCTAGTGTACTTGAACTTTTTCTAGGTTCAGTAAAAATCTTTACTCCTTCAGTCGTAACTAGCAGATAATCAAGTGGTATGTCATATTCAGCATACCTTAAATCTACATTTATATAGTCTGGCACCTTGGTATTATATCTTTCTATTAAGATACCTGTATTAATGTTATCTGAAAGCTTTTGACTATTAAACCCCTTCGTATTATCTTTTTTAGAATTGTTTTGATTTAATATAATGTCTTTCTTTTCTTTACCATTTTTTACTGCATCATCTGTCATCTTCCTATCTACTTCAATATCGATATGATTAATATCAGGCTCCACATCATCTCTATTTGTTATGTCCTGACCACCTTCTCCACCTTCATTGGGATTAATGTTTGGTCCTTTTTTCTGAGAATAGTCTGTATTTGGTTTTTCAGGTTTATTATTTTGTCCTATTGAACAAGATGTTAAAATCAAAATAAGTATTAATAATAATAAAGTAATTTTTTTCATCATTTACACCTCCCGATGTATTTAGTTTATCCAAAATTGATGAAAAAAGTATTAGAAAGTGTATATTGACAAAAAAATCATTTTTATAGTGAATATTGACTTTTTATGAATTCAAGCTATATAGTTAGAATTAAGTATTACAACACAAACATTACTGTACAAGGAGGATATCTTCTTGATTAATAAAATTAGTATTATAAAAAAAGAAGAGCATAAAACGAGCAAATGGTCAGGAGGCACTACAGCACAGCTATTAATTTATCCAGAAGAAGCTGAATATGGTGAACGAAACTTCAAATGGAGGTTAAGTTCCGCTAAAGTTGATGATGAAGAATCTACATTTACATATTTGCCAGGAATATCAAGGATAATAATGATTATTGAAGAAAAGCTTCGGCTTGAACATGAGGGGCATCACACTATTGAATTAAGTGCTTTTGAACAAGACAGTTTTAAAGGTGAATGGACTACAAAAAGCTATGGAAAGGTAACTGATTTTAATTTAATGATGTCTAGTGGATGCTGCGGAAATTTACAGTCTATTATTTTAAAAGAAAAAGTATCTAAAAAAATAATATTTACTAATAAAGTTACCGGAAACTACTCAACAATAACAGATGTATTCTATATAGTAAAAGGGAATCTTGAAGTCGTTACAGAATTAAACAAAATGTATAGACTACAACAAGGCGATATATTCGAAATAACTAGAAAATCCTCAGAAAATACATTCTGCTTTAACTTCAATAATGTCGAATCATGTGATGTTAAACTAATAAGAACATCAATATACTACTAAAATTCATCTTAGAAATATCTAGTATACATTTTTCAAATGCATATTGAATAACTGTCTAAGGCATAATAATTTCGCTAATGTTATTGACATTTAGTAACTTTATGAATAAAATCTATATATAATAAAATGAATAACATTTTTTAGGTGCCCTGTAATAAGGGAGAATAGGGAATCGAGTGAAAATCTCGAACGGGCCCGCCACTGTAAAGGTAAGCCAATACTAATATGCCACTTCTTTATTGAGGGAAGGCAGTACTTTGGTGATGAACCTAAGTCAGGAGACCTGCCTAAGAACTACTAAGCCGCTTCGTGTGAAAAAGCAGGCCTAGGTGAGGATGATGGAAAATCCACGCCATTTTTGGTGTGGATTTTTTTATATTTTAAAATAGGAGGAATATATATGAAAATATTAAATGAAACTCTACAAAAAATAACAGTGTTAAATCAAGAAGCAATGCATGAAGCAAAAGAGAGGATAGATAATTTGATTAAGCCTCAAAGAAGCTTAGGAAAATTAGAAGATATAGCTGTCCAACTATCTGGAATAACAGGAAAACTTCATCCGAGTGTTGATAATAGAGCTATAATTGTTATGGCTGCTGATCATGGTGTGTGTGAAGAAGGTGTTGCAGCGGCGCCTCAGGCAGTAACAAAGATGATGACTTCATATATAGCTAATGGAGTAAGTGGTGTTTGTGCACTTGCAGCACAGGCAAAAGCAGATGTTATAACTGTTGATATCGGAGTAATGGAAGATATAGACGATAAAAACGTTATAAAAAGAAAAGTAAAGCATGGTACTGATAATATGACTAAGGGACCTGCTATGACAAAAGAAGAAGCTATTAAAGCCATAGAAGTAGGAATTGAAATAGCAACTGACCAGATAAATAAAGGAAGAAATTTGCTAGGTACTGGCGAAATGGGTATTGGAAATACTACTCCAAGCACAGCAATAATTTCTGTTTTAAGCGGTATTGATCCTAGTGAAATCACAGGAGTAGGAGCAAATCTTCCCAAAGAACAATTAATAAACAAAATAAATGTAATTAAGAAAGCTGTTGAAATAAATAAACCAAACAAAGAAGATGGAATAGACGTATTAGCTAAAGTAGGAGGTCTTGACATAGCCGGTATGGCTGGAGTAATGATTGCTGGAGCTGCTAATAAAGTACCTGTTGTAGTAGATGGATACATATCTACAGCAGCTGCTCTGATTGCAGCAACTATAGAACCTAAGGTTAAACAATATCTGGTTAGCTCTCATGCCTCCAATGAAAAAGGGGCAAAAACAGCTTCTGACTTACTAGGACTACCAACTATGCTTGACCTTGATATGAGACTAGGAGAAGGCAGTGGTGCGGCGCTTGCTTTTAACATAATAGAAGCTGCTGCATTTATGAATAAAAAAATGATAACCTTTGAAGAAGCAGGAATTGGTGTAGTATAGAAGTAAAATTATATATACAAGAAATAGATATCCGATACATTATCTTCTGTATCGGATTTTCACTATGCCTAATCATTTTTTTAAAAATAACTATAAATATAATGCGATATATGTTTCGATTATGAATAATCTATCCTAGATTAAAGTACTAATTTTCAAAATATTTTTTAAGTCAAAAAATAAATAAGGAAGACTCTTTTCACAGCTCCACCTTTACAACCCTTATACTCAGTTAATTACAACGAAAATCCTTAGAACAGGCTATCTACATCAAATTGATATTCTTATTTGTTTTTATGCATTTCTATACAAAACAAAAGTGTGAACAAAAAGTAGAATCCTGTGTCCGTACTTCTGTTCACACTTCGTCTATTTGTTTTGTAGAGTGTAGACATATCCTCTAGAATAGTTTCTGCCGTTTATATCTTCATTTACACCTATTACAGTACTTAATTAGTACTAATTATTATTAACTCTAATGTAAGAATTATAAGTTTGATCACCATCCAATACTCCTTCTGGATCAGTAAATACTATTAAATCAACAAAATAGTAACCATAATAGTTATAAGAACTTGAACTGCCTACAGTTGTTATTCCAACTAGAGATTGCATATCACTAGTATATGAATCTAAGCCCATTGATTGAGGCTCAAATTCATACTTTACGAAAGAATCATTAATTCCGCCATCTGTTTTTGTTACATCTACTTTTGTACCAAAACTAAAGAGTGTACTAACTCCCCAAGGATATGATACTGAGAATTCTGGTTCATTACTAATGTTTGATTCCGGTACAGTTTTATAAACCGTTCCATCGCTATTCAATATTTTTAAACGAACCTGATCTATGTGTCTAGTTCCTGTACTTCCAGGAATATCTACAATCTCAGCATCTGTTCTAAATTCGGCAAAAGTATGATATTCATCTTGGTCATCAGGTGAATTGGGGTCTTTATATACTACTAAAGAACATCTTACATCTAGTCCTTGAGGATGCGCGTTATAATCTGTTTCTGTACCAGCATGTGTCCACGCTACACCACTTATAGTCATATATGATTCGGCTTCCATAAGAGCACTATAGTCACTTGTAAAAGCTCTATTAAATGTTTCTAGTACAAAATCCTCACTTTCATTACTTACATTGATATTAACATAGTTTCTGCTTCCGTCTTCTTTTTCATAAATAAGTAGCCCAGTTTTATATAACCCCATTTCTTTTAAATATTCGCCTCGCTCTAATTCCTTATCTTTAATTTGCTCTGCAGATAATCCCAATTTATCAAAGTTATATTTACTAATATCTTTATCTTTAATAATGATTTTCTTACCTTCTTCTAACCACTTATCGATTTCTTTTAAATACTTATCCTTTTTATCAATTATAATATATTTGTATTTCTCTGCATCTTCCATTTTATTTGTCTTCTCAATATTTTTTATGAGATTATTATATGTTAAATCTTCTGTCAAATATATACTATCTTTCTCTTTATCTGGCGCCGCTATTACAACAGACGCTAATATAATGCTTATAATAAGAAAATTTATTAAGCTTTTGCTTAAAATTTTCATGTTTACACCATCCTTTTTTATTATTATATTCTCATGATTTTTATATTTTAATTAAGCTATAAAATTTATTTGATTTTAAAAATTTTTTATATTACTGTATGCATACATCTAATTAATTGTTATAATGAAAGTAACAAATAGTCTTTTAACTCTAAGTCGACTTGCTAGGCGGCAGTCCTTTGAGTTTTAAGGCTATTTCTATTTGGATCTCTTATTTTATACATTTCTTCACCTCCCTTGTATAATAATGATATAGCCATTAAGGCTAATACATATTTAACCTTTTCTATACCTAAGTAACTGAAGAAGGTATTCTTCCTTCATCAGAAG
>NZ_JBNPXI010000026.1:0-55747 GCF_050433385.1 Brassicibacter mesophilus | reverse complement strand
TCACACCTGTTCCCATACCGAACACAGAAGTTAAGCCTTCCAGCGCTGATGGTACTTGGGCGGAGACGCCCTGGGAGAGTAGGACATCGCTGGTTTTTTATTTTTTTGAAACAAAATTATATTCTAGCGTAGTGCTTGCCTGGACTAAGCGATGCACACCAAATTTTAGAAGCGTAGATTTGAGTGCCCTGATGAAAAAACTAAGAGACCAACACCAGATCAAAGATTTGAGTTCTCTATTTATGCTTATGGAAGAGTAGAATATTATTGGATTTTTTTACCCAAAAAGCTGGCTATTTAATAGCCAGCTTTTATTCTGTATTGATACAATATTTTTTAATCGATTGTATATTCTCCATCAAGTTCTTTTGTATCTTGCCTAAGTGCTTTTAGTAGGGAGAAGCATGCGAATATCATAACAATTGCAAATGGGAAGGCTGCAGCTATTGAAGCTGTTTGAAGTACGTTTAAACCACCTGCAAGCATTAGAGAAGCTGCCATTAGGGATTGAATAGCTCCCCATACAAGCTTTCTCTTTGTGGTAGGGTTTAAATCGCCGCCTGTTGACATCATACCAAGAACAAATGTTGCAGAGTCTGCAGATGTAACAAAGAAAGTACATAGTAATACTACTGCAATAAAAGATATTATACTTCCTAAAGGGATATGATTCATCACTACGAAGAAAGCTGTTTCAGTAACTTTTATTGCTTCAGTCGCAACTTCTGTACCTAAACTTAATCCTGTAGCCCCAAATATAGCAAACCATAAGAATGAACCTAGTGCAGGTACTATTGATACACCTAAAATGAATTCTTTAATAGTTCTTCCTTTAGATATACGTGCTATAAACACTCCTACGAATGGAGCCCAAGCTATCCACCAAGCCCAGTAAAATATTCTCCATCCATTAATCCAACTATTATCGCCAAAAGCTTGTATTGAAAGACTTTCGCCTATTATATTATTTGCATACATTCCTAAACCGTTTGTAAACGAGTTTATTATTTTAATGGTTGGACCTAAGATCAGGGTAAGTAACATAAGCGCGCCTGCTAATGCGATGTTTGTATTAGATAATATTTTTATACCTTTATCGAGTCCTGATATGGCTGAAGCCATGAACAGAATAGTAACTATTACAATTATACTCATCTGAACAACAGTGCTTATAGGTAGTCCAAATAGATAATTCATTCCGCTATTAATCTGAAGAGTACCTAATCCTAAAGAAGTCGCAACACCAGCAACTGTTGCAAATATAGCTAAAATATCTATTAGCTTACCAATAGGACCTTGCGCTCTTTTTTCTCCAATAAGTGGAATGAAGATACTACTTATTAGACCGGGTTTATTTTTTCTAAATTGCATATACGCAAGAGCAAGAGCTATTACTGAATAATTAGCCCATGGGTGTATACCCCAATGCATGAACGATGCAAATATTGCAAAATTTGCTGCTTCAGGGGTTCCAGCTCCTATACCAGGAGGAGGTGCCATGAAATGATTTAAGGGTTCTGCGACTCCCCAAAATACAAGTCCTATACCCATTCCTGCTGAAAAGAGCATTGCAAACCATGATATATAGCTGTATTCAGGTTTTGAATCATCAGGACCAAGTTTTATTTTTCCATATTTACTAAAAGCAATTGCTAGCATAAATATAACAAAGAAAAGCATTGCTAAAAGATAGAACCATCCGAATTGTTCAGTTAGAAATTTAAAAACATTATTTGCTATATTTCCAAAACTAGAAGGTGATATTATTCCCCAAAGTGATATTGAGAAAACAATTATTAGAGAAATATAAAAAACTGATTTATCAGCTAGTTTCTTAGACAAACGTTTTCCTCCTTTACAAATTATTTAAAATGTTATTAAATTAACAATAGATATTACTATTTCAAATATTAAAGTTACCCTATAGAAGAGTGTTATTTTATAACACTCTTCTATAGACTATTCTTCACTAATCCTCATTTTAATCCAGCAAATGAGGATTTATCTAAAGCTAAAATATAACAACTACTTTTGATTTCATGCTACCAAAAAACTTAAATTATAAGTTAAAATTTACAATATTCTTTTCTTATTGAACTTACTTCATTAACTATGTCATCAACATCAAGAACCATTTCCATCATACCGATTTGCTCATCATATACGTCAGCGTTTACTTCGTTTTTGAATTCTGGTTCTACAACATGGTATACCCTAAGTCCTAACTGGACTCCTGCTAATGGACCTGCAAACGTTGGATCTCCAGCTGTAACTGTTTCAGCTGCTAATCCTGCAGCTTCACCTTCAGCAGCGCCTAATAATACAACCATATTTTCAGCACCGTGCTTTTCAGTTAAATCTTTAACCCTTTGTTGATTTTCTAGGTCCATTGCTCCTGCAGCAGTTCAGACAAAACATTCAGTTGATGCAAAAACTATTTCTGCACCAGTTGATTTAAGACATTCTTCAACTGCTGGAGCTGGAATGCCATCTCTATCGCCTATTACTATGACTTTTTTATCGTCAAATAACCCCATTTCTGCACTTCCTTTCATTTCAATTTTAGTAATGTTAGATTAATTGTGACTTCTTTCATTTATGCATTTATTAAATAGAAAACTTTAAAATCCATCACAGAGTGTATATTCAGTTAGAGTTAAAAAAACTTTAACTGAATTATGATTTGTTTTATATCAAGGTTAAAATTTAACCTTAAAGACAGTTTGTTCAATGATATTTGTAGCTAGTGCATCTAATGCAACACCTACTCTATGATATCTTAATTTCCATTGTTCTTCATGAGAAGTACTTGGATCACCTAAAGGATAAGGAATTGATATTGTTGGAACCATTCTATTAGAACCGACTGTTTTAGCAACTGGTATTAGGTTAGCCATTTGCACTATAGTAATTCCTGCTTTTTCAATTTCTTTTACTATTGTTGCACCGCAACGTGTACAAGTACCTCAGGTTGACGTTAATATAACTGCATCTACGCCAGCAGCTTTCATATCGGCTACCATTTCTCTGCCCATTCTAGCGGCTTCACCTTGAGTAGTTCCTGTTCCAACTGTTGTATAGAAATAATTATGAATAGAACCAATTTTGTCTTCTTTTTCGTATGTTCTTAAGGCATCTAATGGAACTATAACGTTTGGATTAGCATCAGCAGCTGCTGGGTCGAATCCAGCATGTATAGTTTTGTATACTCCACCTTCTAGTCTATCTATATCTGTAATATCGTATTTACCCCATCTAGTAGCAGAAGCAGATTGAATTCTGTCTGGATTATCTACTGGTACAATACCACCAGTTGTGGCAAGAGCAATTTTTGCTTTGCTTAAATCTTTAATCGCTGGTGCTATAGGAACTAAGTCAGAAGCAGGGATTGGCAATTCAGTTTCAAATTTCTCTCCATGAACTTTTTTAAGAAGCATTTCAATTACTCTGTCAGTAGCATTTATTGGAGGATTTAACCATACTTGATGCCTTACTCCTCTTGAATAGTATCCTTCTTCATCTGCTGATAAAAGTTCTTCATCATTTAATAGTTTTTTAGCAAAGCCAACCATGCACTTAATATCTTTTCTCATTGCAGCAGCGCTAGCGCCACCTTTAAAGATATAGATATCCTTTTTAAACATTTCAACCCCAGGATTCTCAGCATTCATTGAACTGATTACTGGGACTTTAAATTTTTCTTTTACAGCTTTTCCTATATGACCACATGCACTACCATATCTACCAGCTCTAAATGCAGGACCTGCGAAGAATATATCGAATTCTTTATCAGCTAAGAATCCTAATACAGTTTCTACAGCTTCTTCTGTTTTTGAACCCATGAAGTTATCTCCGCAAATAATTGTATGAGTAACTTTTACATCGTCTCCTAACTGTTTATCAAGCTCCATTGCTGGACCGACTAAGCCTTCTTTTATTTCAGGAGCAAAATCTGCCATATCTTCTCCACCAATTTGACCGAAAAACTGGTTGATATATAAGATTGCCTTTTTCATCAATTACACCTCCTTAAAAATCTTTCATTGTTTTAGTAGACCAACCAACAACTTGATCACCACAGAACATTGCATTGTTTTCCATAATAATTGAACCATCTTCTCTAACAGATGGACCTAATATTTCATCTCCATCCCATCCTCCTGATAGTCCATCTCTGCCTAAAGCTGCAAGCTCACCTATTACTGTTTCCATTGGAGGAAGCTCTATTAATTGAGAAACGTTTCCACAAGATACTATTGCATCAGCTTTAGGATCTAAAGTAACTAACGGTTGAGATGCACCATCTCTACCTGTACATTCATTTGTTAATCCAATTGTTTTAACTCCAGCATTTTCTAAAGCTACTATACATGCTATAAAATCTGCATCTGGGTTACCGTATCCTTCTTCAGCTACTATAGCACTGTCTGCTCCTAGAGATCTAGCTATTTGAGCAACAAATAAAGCTGATCTTTCTTTTTGCTCTAAAGCAACGTTTAGGTTAGACATTATTACTCCTAAGAAGTTAATAGTTTTTCCATGCTCTTGATATAAACGTCTAATCATAGGGAGATTTTGAAAATCATATGTTGACCATTTAGATGAACAAGGCATGAAGCTTCCCGATATAATTGCACCATCTAATACTTCATTTGGATGCATGAACGTTGGAACCATTCGGTTTGCATCCCACCCATAAACTAAATCATTGTATCCTAGCTCTTCCATCTGTGATTGTGGCTGCATAACAAATACAACGCTTGGTAAATTATTTACTTCAGCTGAACGCTTAGTTACAGGAGCTAGTTCATATTCTTCAACCTTTTCTGGTTTTAAGTCTTTTACACAGTCCCCTATATATTCTGCCAAACGCATTCCAGCCCACCTTAAAGCTCTATTTTTCTTTTGCTGCTCACGCTTTTCAAATTCTTCATCAGTATCAGCAACAAGAACTATATTTTTAAGTTGAGAGTAGTAAGTGTATTTAGCACCTTCTCCACTCATATCAATAAGACCATCTTGGAAACCACCCCAATGTCTTCCAACAACAATAACGCTACAATTTTTAAGTGCTAAAGTTTGTCCATTTCCAGCCTGCATTAGTTCTCCAGTAACTCCAGGGAACAATGGGCCGCCTCCTACTCTGTGTCTTGGTTCAATTGCTTCTTTAACAGGAACAAGTCTAACATTATCACCTGGTTTAACAATCAGTAAATCTGCTTCAGTAATATGCTCATCTTCTCTGACAACAGCTAAAGCTTCTTCTTTGTTAACAGTTAAAATTCCATTAACATATGAAGTTTTTTCGCCAAAGATAATATCTTTGACATAAAAATTACCTAGTTCTAATTTCATTGATTACACTCCTTTCTTATTAAAAAATTGACTTAATATTAAGAATTTTCTTAACAAAAAAACAAAATGATAAAGGAATACGTTTTCACAACACTTAAATTAAGACTTCATTAATTATTTAACAATAGAATATCATAATCATGATTGAAACACAATCATGAATATAATAATTTTCTATAGAATAAAAAGTTTGTATAGACATAACAAATAGTTAAGATTTTAAAAAAATACAAAACATGCTAAAATCTATATTCTAGAGGTTTAATATATAAACTAAAATAAATTTTAAAAAAACAATATTAGAGAATATACATAACAAATTAAAAATTTTTACGTATTATAAAAAGCTTTTGCAAAAACTTATACGAATAGTTTTTGTAAAATAAAATATAAAAGTTATATTGTTGTCAATAATTTTAATATAAATATAGTTTTATATGTGCTAGAAAATAAGTTATGATATTATTATAGTAGATAATTAAAAAGTAACATGGAGGGAAACATGACAAATAAAGAAATTCAGAGGAAAAGAATAATGTCTTATTTTATTGATGCAGCTGATAAGATTATTGAGCAAGAAGGTATTAACGGAATCACTATAAGAAAAGTAGCAGACTATGCCGGGTACAATAGCGCCACTTTATATAATTATTTTGAAAATATTGATCACCTAACATTTTTTGCAGCAATGAGATATATCAAAGAATATGCCCTAGCTTTACCAGACTATATCAAAGATTCCAAAAATGTACTGGACAAGTATTTACTTATTTGGGAGTGTTTTTGTATTTATTCTTTTGAGAAACCTGAAATATATTATGCTATATTCTTTGCTAAGCTTGATAATGACCTAGAAGAATATGTTAAGGATTATTATAAGTTATTTCCTGAAGAATTAGGAAGTCCGTCAGAAGGATTATCAACTATGCTTTTAAAGCATAATATCTATGACAGAGCGATGACTACTTTAGATGTCTGTGTTAGTGAAGGATTTATAAGACAGGAAGATGCATATGAACTTAATGAACTTACTTTATTAATCTATGAAAGTATACTTTCAAGAGTTATTCGTAACAAGATTGATTATAATGAAGCTACAGAAAAAACTATGAAGTATATTAAGCAAATATTGAAAGCATATGTTCTAAAAGAAGCATAGATATTAGAGGTGATATAGTGGATTCTGAAAAAAGAAGAGAGTCTATAAAAAAGATTTTAGTTGAGAAAGAGATTCCTATAAAAGGTACCGAACTTGCAAAAACATTTAATGTTAGTAGACAGGTCATAGTACAGGATATTGCTATATTAAGGGCAAAAGGTGAAGAAATACTTGCCACTCCTCAGGGATATATGATTTTAACAAAAAAACAGGATTACAGAATAGTTAAGGCAGTAGTATGTAAACATACTGGCTATGATGAGATAGATGATGAGCTTAAAACTATAATTGATATGGGTGGAAAAGTGCTAGACGTAATAGTGGAGCATCCTATTTATGGTGAAATAAAAAACTCATTGATGCTTAGTTCAAGAGTCGAAGTAGATGAATTTGTTAAAAGTTTAGTAGAAGAAAAAGCTGAACCATTGTCATCACTTACAGAAGGAGTGCACATACACAATATTGACGTACCAAGTGATGAAATTTATGAAAAGATATTAGAGCAGCTAGGCAGAAAAGGATATCTAATAAATGAAAAATAAAACTAAACTGCATTTATTATAATTTGAAAATAATGTAATTGGGTAGTATAATGGTATTACTAACTATGCTACCTATTTTTTTGAAAGGGGTTGTCTTATTGAGAAGAAAATCAAGCTATGCTTTAACATTGGGTATAATAGCGCTGTTCATTTTAGTTGGGTCATTTACAAATATAATCGACTTTATTACTGATTATAAATGGTTTAGTGAGCTAGGATATACAGAAACGTTTTTGACAAAGCTAAAGAGTCAAATTTTAATTGGAATTCCAACATTTTTAGGAGTTTTCCTTTTAATAATGGTTTATTTAATGTCAATAAAAAAGAATTATTATAGGCTTAGTTATATAGTGCCGGATAAAAATGGTGAAAAAAGACTTAATAAACTTTTGGCAGGAGTAGCTATATTAATTTCTATTTTTACATCATCTATATTTGCAGGAAAGCTATGGTTTACTATACTTCAGTATAGAAACTCTACTATGTTCAATATAGATGATCCAATATTTAGTAAAGATCTTTCTTTCTATATATTTAAGCTTCCACTATTAAGTGAAATAATAAGTCTTTTGATACTATTGATGTTTATACTCATTGTTGTTACGATTGCATTTTACTTCTTGATGATGGCTATTAGAAGGCCTGAATCAGAGGATTCAAATGTATTTGATTTTGCTGACTTTGCAAATCAAAAAGAGAAGTATAGAGGGATAAGCAAGAAAATATTTAATACTGCGTTAGTTCAGGTAAGTATAATTGGATTAGTTATATTTATTATATTTGGATTGAACTATATATTGAAATCTTATTATCTTGTATATTCACCTAGAGGAATAGCATTTGGAGCAAGTTATACAGATGTTCATGTAACTTTATGGATTAATAGAATAATGGCAGTTATAGCCATATTATCTGCATTTGGATTTTTATTTGGCACACTTAAAAAGAAAATGAAAATAGCATTAGCTGGTCCAGCAATACTAGTTGCTGTAGCAATAGTAGGTAATATTGCTATTGGTGCGATACAAAAATTTATTGTTGAGCCAGATGAAGTATCTAAAGAACAAAAGTATTTAGAATATAACATAGAATTCACACAGAAGGCTTATGGGCTATCAGAGGTTGAGGAGAAACAATTCCCGGTAAGCCAAGAGTTGACGAAAGAATCAATAATGAATAATGAAGAAACTATTAAAAATATTAGAATAAATGATTATACTCCCGTTGAACAAGTATATAATCAGGTACAGGCAATAAGATCTTACTATAGATTTAATGATGTTGATATTGACAGATACAATATTGATGGCAAGTATACACAAGTATTTCTATCAGCAAGAGAATTAGACCAAAAGAAGCTAAATGCACAGGCTCAGACATGGATAAATCAACATCTTAGATATACACATGGATATGGTTTAACATTATCGCCTGTAAACTCTGTAACTACTGAAGGACAGCCAAAGCTTTTAGTTAAAAACATACCTCCGATAACTGAGACAAATTTAAAAATAGAGAGGCCAGAAATATACTTTGGTGAAATAACTAATAATTATACTGTTATAAATACTGATGAAAAAGAATTCGACTATCCAAAGGGTGATGATAATCAGGATACCACTTATCAGGGCACAGCAGGGATAGAGCTTAATGGTATTAACAAACTTTTATTTGCAATAAAAAATGGAAATCTAAAGCTTTTAATATCGAGTAATATTAATTCGGATAGCAGGATAATAATGTATAGAAATATACTTGAGAGAGCAAGAAAGATTGCGCCTTTTATAGAGTATGATGATGATCCATACCTAGTAGTAAATCAAGAAGATGGAAGGCTATATTGGATAATTGATGGATATACAATGACTTCTAGATATCCTTATTCAGAGCCTTACAAGGATACTGGAATAAACTATATAAGAAATTCGGTTAAAGTTACAGTTGATGCATATAATGGAGATGTAAAATACTATGTATTTGATGAAAATGATCCAATAATAATGACATATAAGAAAATATTCAAGGATCTATTTATTGACGAGGAACAGATGCCTAAAGCACTCAGAGAACATGCTAGGTATCCTCAAACAATTTTTGATATACAGTCAGATATTTATAGAATATATCATATGGATAATCCAAGAGTTTTTTATAATAAAGAGGATGCTTGGGATATAGCAAAAGAAAAATATATGGGAGAAATTCAGACTGTTGAATCAAACTATTCTATGTTTAAGCTACCTGGTGAAGAAAAGGCTGAATTCTTGTTATCTGTGCCGTATACACCGGCAACAAAGCCTAATATGATATCTCTATTAGTAGCTAGAAATGATGGAGAAAACTTAGGAAAACTATTTATTTATAAGTTTCCAAAAAGCAAAAATATACCAGGTCCTATGACCATGGAGTCTAAGATAGATCAAGACTCATCAATATCTCCGCAGCTTACACTATGGAGTCAGAAGGGTTCAAACGTATTAAGGGGAAATATGATGACAATACCAATAGAAGATTCACTTATTTATGTTGAGCCTATATATCTTCAAGCAGACAATGAAAATGGATTGCCTGAAGTTAAAAGAGTAATAGTGGGATACAAAGATAAGATTGTAATGGAAGAAACATTAGATTTAGCTTTATCTAAGATATTTGGACAAATGGATATAGAAGAAGATAACAATGGCGTTGTAGATAATGTTGATACAGATATTACAGACGGAAGTATAGAACAACTTATATTAAAAGCAAATGAGTTATTTAATAATGCTAGAGAGGCATCTCAAAATGGAGATTGGGCTAAATATGGAGAATATATTGATGATTTAGAGCAGATTTTAGGCCAGCTTAACAGTTCTGTATTACCACAAGAGAATGAACAACAACCTTCAGAATAAACAATAAAGTAAACTAAGGGCTGTTGCACAACGAATTAATTAGTTCGTTTGCAACAGTCCTTTAAATTTTTCTTTTAACTTATGTATAGGCAGACTTCAATAGGGGTAAAAATTTTTTTTATTATGAATGAAACCTTTTTATGGTTTCATTTGTCTAATAATTAAATAAAAAATAATGTGTACACATATTAAGGAGGGAGTTGTTCTGGAAGAAATAGTTAAGAGAGCAATAGAAGGTGATGAAGAAAGCTTTCTAGTCCTTATAAAAAGCAGAAAAGATAATATTTATAAAGTTGCTTATAGCTTTGTTAATAATGAACAAGACGCTCTTGATATTGTTCAAGAATCAGTATATAAAGCCTATATATCTATAAAAAAACTAAAACATCCCGAATACTTTAATACTTGGTTGACAAAGATAGTAAAAAATTGTTCTATAAATTTTATCAATAAATCTAAAAAAGTTATATATATAGATAAAGATATGTCAGAAAACATTGTCCAGGATTCTAAAGATATTGCAGAAGAAATGGATCTGAAAACAGCATTAAATCAACTAGATATTAAATATAAAACTGTTATTATATTAAGATATTTTCAAGATTTGACCTTAAAGGAAATATCCGAGTTGCTAGAAATTCCTTTAAACACCGTAAAAACTCAGCTTTATAGGGCTCTGGAAAAATTGAAAATAGAGTTAAAGGAGGAAGGTATTATTGAAAAATGATATAGATAGTTTAAAAAAAATATATGAGGATATAGAAACATCAGATAGATTAGATGAAGTTATTAATAATGCCATATTAAGGGGGAAAATTGATATGAAAAAAAGTAACAGAAAAAAAGGTATACTTAAGAGTATAGTAGGTATCGCAGCTGCTGTAGGCATATTTACAGTAAGTATAAATGGAATTCCATCTTTTGCGAGTAAACTAGAAGATGTACCAGTACTAGGTTCCTTAGTAAAGGTACTTCAATTTAATGAAGGGAAATCCCAAGGTGGAGAAATAACTGATGGTGTTAATATAAATAAGATGTTTCTTCAAAAAGGAAAGGACTCAGATTCAATTCTTATTAGTTTTGATAGTGAACATATAGAAGATACTACACCATATTTTGATGTAAAATATAAAGAAGCTCCATATACTATGACTTTTTCTGTATCAGGTGTAAGAGATTTTACAGCAAGAAAATACTTTGATGAAATTAGAAGCAGTCAATACGTGAAGGATATATATAGTGTAATAACATTAGATGACTCGCAACAGAGATTTAACATAGTTTTCAATTGTCCTGTAACCTTCGAGATAGAAGAATATAAAAACCCTTCTTCAATAAAAGTGACTATTTCTGAAGATACATCAAAAGATTCTAGTCATAAGATCTATTCAGTAAGAACTAATTCTTATGAAAAAGGAGAAGAATTCGCAATGATGGAAGAAATTTTATTTGAAATTGATACTTTAAGGGTACTGAAAGATAAAAATAGAACATTTCTTTATGAATTGGGAAACTATGAAACAGAACAAGAAGCAATAGAAAAAATGGAAGAGCTCAAGAATACTTATGGAGAAAGTGTAAAATTGTTAGTTGAAGAAAGAACTATGGAAGGCTTACCATCAGCGAATAGCAAATAGAATAGCAATAGTACTAGTTTCTTTCTCTATAGATTATAATAAGTAAAAGATTTAAAGGTTAATTTTATCATTAGTGGCTGGACAATAAAAAATTTTATATAGCTCAAGTAAGCCAGTAAAGATAATTTTGATTATCTTTACTGGCTTGTTTTTGTTTAATTCTTATTATCTGTATTCTGTATTTTGAATATCTTTTAGGTTTACCAAATACTTTAAGATTTCATACAAGTCATCTAATTTTTTACCTGTTGTTATTTTTTGTTAGACCTCTATTTTTAGTTATATATAGGAATATCTATAAGCTATTTTCTCTATAATTCTTTTTTATTTTAACAGTAATAAATATAATAATAGGTAAAATTACTTGAAATGGGAGAGCATAACTAGGATATATATCCGAAGCGAATTCTGCTTTTTCCATTACACTTTCATGAATAAAATAAGATAAATTAATTATTAATAATCCAATTGGTGTTACTATAAACTTATAATCACCAAGACCAAATACTTTAGCAACTCCATTACAAGTACTTAATAAGCATATGCATACTTTAATAAAACCTCCTATTAATAATGTTGCTGCAATTACAACTTCTAAATTTTCAATAACATCTCTAACACTTAATCTTCTAGCACTTGCATATGTTGGGAAATACATTTCTTTAGCAATATTAGAACCTAATACTAAAATATTAGTAATAGAAGATATATATAATTATTCCGCCTATTAATAAACCTAATATAAAAACTTTACGGATGTGTTTTACCTTACCTGTAGAAAAAAAAGCTGTAAACATGGCTATTTGAGTAAATGGAAAAATAAAAGCATGAAAAGAACCTTCGATAATTGGTTTTATGCCTTCAGATAGTGTGGGACTTAAATTATTTATGCTCATTCTATTAACTAGAAATAAAGTAAATATTGATATTAAGATAATAGTTCCTGTTAGAAAAAACTCTCCTAATCTTCCTATTATTTCGATACCTGCCTTTACTGCCCAAATACATAGAATACCGATTAGAAACATAGATATGATTATGGGAGTTTGTGTCAAAGAGGTTACAGAAATAAAGTCACCAAAAACCCTTAATACTAACCCTCCTAAAATGAATGAAAACAAGATAAATAATATTGAAATTCCTTTGCCAATGATTTTTCCAAAAACAACCGGGAGTATATCGTACAGGTCTTTTTCGGGGAAATGCACTAGAAGTCTAGAGTATATCATCGATAAAGGTATTGAAGCGATAATTGACATAATAATCGCAAGCCATAAATCTTGTTTTGATTCTCCTGCTATAGTCAGGATTATCGAACTTCCTATTATGAATAAACTTATAACAGATATACCTTGTTTATCAGAAAGAACTTCTTTGCTCAATTTTTTCCTCCAAATACTACATAATTATCGACTAATTTTGATAAATGAATTGCATAAATTTCTTATATATTTCTCATCAGTTTTATTTCATCTATTGACATTGAGTCCAGTTTTTTTGCTTTAAAAGTAACTTCACTTCTGTCTATAAGTCCTTTTTCTACAAGTATCTCAATTATACTTGCAATAGCTAAAGTATTTCTATAATTAATGTCTTTCATGTCTCCTAATTGTGCTAAAATATCAATATCAAACATCATAGTAATATCCCCCTTGAATATTTATTATTATTATTATTGACGTAAATAAAAAGTATATACGTGAAAACTGAAGTATGATTTTTAAAAATTATTTTATAGTACATATTTATTTATATAAAAGGCAATAATTAAATAAAGTAGTATTGAAATTTTAATGTATATATGATATAATTCATTCAAATTTATATAAGATAATGCAATGAGGGGAAATAGTAGATACATTGATTTCTAAAGAGAGCTAATGGTTGGTGTGAATTGGTGTGATTAGGTATCGAATCCATCCTTGAGTATTTTACTTAAAAGGTAAGCCTAAGCAGGGGATAACTGCAAAGAGTGGACCAATATGGTTAACTAGGGTGGCAACGCGGGAAAACTTCTCGTCCCTTATTTTAGGGATGGGGGGTTTATTTTTTTATCTAAAAAAGGAGGTAGTTTGTAATGTTGGATATTAAAAGAATTAGATTAAATCCAGAAGAGGTAAAACAAGGATTAGCTAAAAGAAGCGGAGAATATAATGTTGATAAAGTTTTAGAGCTTGATGAGAAAAGAAGACAGCTTCTTGTGAAGGTAGAAGAAATGAAAGCCAGACAAAATCAAGTGTCTAAAGATATTCCCAAGTTAAAGAAGGAAGGTAAGGATGTTTCTGCAGTACTTGAAGAGATGAAGGAACTATCTCAAAAAATAAAAGATTTTGATGTAGAAGTTAAAGATGTAGAAAGAGAACTGAACGATCTTTTGTTGAGATTCCCTAATGTTCCGAATCCGAACGTTGCTGTTGGAGCAAGTGATGAAGATAATAAAGAAATGAGAAGATGGGGAGAGCCAAGAAAATTTGCTTTTGAAGCTAAAGCACACTGGGACATAGGAACAGAGCTTGATATTTTAGATTTTGAAAGAGCTTCAAAAATAACAGGAGCTAGATTTACAATATTTAAAGGATTTGGAGCAAAGCTTGAGAGAGCCCTAATTAACTTTATGCTTAATCTTCATACAGTTGATCATGGATACACGGAAATTGCTCCACCATTTATGGTAAACAGAGATAGTATGACAGGAACAGGACAGCTTCCAAAATTTGAAGAAGATGCATTCCGACTACCTGAAAAAGACTTTTTCCTTGTACCAACTGCTGAGGTACCAGTTACAAACATCCATAGAGATGAGATATTAGATGAGGAAAAGCTTCCTGTGTATTACACAGCTTATACTCCTTGTTTTAGACAAGAGGCAGGATCTGCAGGTAGAGATACAAGAGGACTGATAAGAAATCATCAATTTGATAAGGTAGAGCTTGTAAAGCTTGCTAAACCAAACAATTCATATCAAGAGTTAGAAACACTTACTAATAATGCAGAAAAGGTGCTTCAGCTTTTAAATATACCATACAGAGTAGTAGAGCTATGTACTGGTGATTTAGGGTTCTCATCTGCAAAAACATACGATATAGAGGTTTGGATGCCAAGCTACAACAGATATGTAGAAATATCTTCTTGTAGTAACTTTGAAGATTTCCAAGCAAGAAGGGCAAATATAAAGTACAGAGATAAAGAAACAGGTAAGGTTGAATATGTTCACACATTAAATGGTTCAGGCTTAGCAGTTGGAAGAACTACTGCAGCAATACTTGAAAATTACCAGCAGGAGGATGGCTCAGTAATAATACCAGAAGCATTAAGACATTTCATGGGTGGAATCGAAAAAATAGAAAAAACAAATAAATAATTATAAATTGGCAATATTAACTTTGAGGGATATGTATCCTTCAAGGTTAATATATTTAGTACATAACATGTAAAACCGCTTAATTAGGAGGGTAATGATGAATAGAAAAAGGTTATCTTTGCTACTTGCAATATTGCTGCTTGCACTATCATTTATAGGATGCGATGTAAACAACAATAGTAATGCTGTCCAGGATGAAAAACAGAGTTCTGACATACATGCCTCTGAAAGCTATAAAGGTCATCCAACGCTAATTACTAGTGATTTTAATAATGTCGACATAGACAAATTAAATGATTATACAATATATGTTGAATTTAATCCGAGTACAAAAAGCTATACAGCATCTCAAAAGGTAGTGTATGTGAATAACGAGGATGTTGAATTAAATGAATTGTATTTCCATCTATATCCTAATGCATTTAGAGAGAAGGAAACGGCACCATTTTTATTTGATAATTTTGAAGAAGCTTTTCCCGATGGATTTAAACCTGGAGAGATAGACATTAAAAAATTAAGTATAGACGATAAATCTGTAGAAAATTATTCTATAGAAGGACATGGAAAAACTATTCTAAAGCTTCCATTAGAAAAGGTATTGAAGCCAGGGGAAAACTTAGTTATAGACATGGAATATGGTGTAGTATTACCACCGGCTCAAGATAGATTTGGTTATGGAGAGAAGACATTTAACTTCGGAAATTGGTATCCAATAGCGGCAGTATACGATGATGAAGGCTGGAATCTAGATCCGTATTACAGTATAGGTGATCCTTTCTATAGTGATACAAGTAATTATGATATTACAATAACTGTGCCTAAAAACGTTGAAATAGCTTCATCAGGGAATATTTTATCTGAAAAGATTGAAGGTACTAATAAAATTTGGAAGATAGAAGCAAAGCTTATGAGAGACTTTGCTTGGGTAGCAAGTGAGCATTTCATTAAGAAGGAAAAAGAAGTTGATGGAACCATAGTTAAGGTATATTTTTTAGAAGAAGATGAAAAAATTAATAAATTTGCTGAAGAAGCTTCATATAATTCCATAGAAATATTTAATGATAAATTTGGGCAATACCCATATGGACAATATTCTGTTGTAGCTACAAGCTTTCCGAGTGGCATGGAATATCCAGGAATTGTTTTTATAGGAGAAAAATACTATGATGATTTCTATAAAGGATATCTTGAAATTGTTATAGCTCATGAAACAGGCCATCAATGGTGGTATGGGGTAGTTGGAAATGATGAAATCGATGAAGCTTGGCTTGATGAATCTTTAACGACTTATTCTGAAGTAGTATATGCACAAGGGAAATATGGAGATAAGGTAGCAGAAAATTACTATGCGAACAATGTGGAAGAATATTACAAATCATCGAAGGAAGTACTATCACAGTCAAGTGAAGTTGTTGTAAAGCCTTTGAGTGAGTTTGAAAATTGGGATGATTATGGCCCACTTGTATACAATAAAGGGGCTATGCTTTTAAATGAGATAAAGGTAAGGTATGGAGATAAAACATTATATACAATACTAAACAATTATTTCAATCAATATAAATTCAAAAATGCTACAACTGAGGATTTCATAAAAGTTTGTGAAGAAGTTACTGGTGATAATTTTGATCAGTTAGCAAATGAATGGTTATATGGAAAATAGAATTTACAGGGAGTCTATTAGGCTCCTTTTTGATTTCTTAATAAAATCTCATAGTTATTTTTTTATGTATTCTATTCATATTTAAATAGAGTGTCATTCCTAAAATTGGTTTTTAATAAAATTCTACAAAATATAATGAAATATATATAACTTTGATATAATAAGAATAAATAGTATTATAGCACTGTTTTATTATGACATAGCTTTGGAGGCAAAAATGAAAAAAAGTATATTAATTTTTCTTTCAATTTTTATATTTTTATCATCTAGTATTGCATATAGTGATGGCGGTATTGAAGATGGGATTGCATCCGCTTTACTTGGTGAATACGAAAGTGGAAAAATATTATATGAATACAACATAGACAACAAGATTGAAATGGCAAGTATAACTAAAATTATGACATATCTTGTTACAATGGATCAAGTAACTAATGGCACAGTAAACCTAAAGGACTTAGTAAAAGTAAGTAAAAAAGCAGCTGATACAAAAGGTACATCATTTAAGCTTAAAGAAGGAGAAGAAATAGAACTAGAAATACTTCTTGCGTCTATAATGATAGTATCTGCTAACGACTCATGTGTAGCTATAGCAGAGCATGTATCTGGTACAGAAGACGAATTTGTTAATATGATGAATAATAAAGCACAAGAGCTTGGATTAACTCAAGCTGCATTTTTAAATTCTAATGGACTTCCACTTAAGAATGGTAATCAAAACAGAATTTCAGCAAGAGACATATTCGAGCTTGCTAGATATGTAATTACTAAGTATCCTCAAATACTTAATATAACAAAAATGAATAGAATAATTATGCCATCAAGAAACTTTGAAAAAGAAAATACAAATCCACTGTTGAATGAAATTAAAGAAATAGATGGACTTAAAACAGGGTATACTGATAAAGCAGGATATTGCCTAGTGTCAACTATAGTCGTCAAGGAGTCAGAAGAGAACCAAAAGCCATTTAGGCTTATTGGCATACTTATGGGAGCTAAAAGTGAAGAAGAAAGAAAAAACAAAAGTTTAGAGCTTTTACAATATGGGGTGAACAATTATAAAAAAATACAAGTTTTAAACAAGGATATACATATCAAAACCATAGAAATAGACAATGCTAAAAAGCCTACAGTAGATATTTTGCCACAAAGAGATTTGTATCTATTAGTTAAGAACGGCGAAAATATAGAGCAAGAGATACAACTTGATGAAAATATTAAAGCCCCAATAAAAAAGGGAACAAAAGTAGGCACAATTATTGTGAAAAATGGCGAAGAAGAAGAAAATATTGATTTAATAGTTAATAGAGATGTAGCTAAAGCAGGTGTATTTAGTAGGATATTTAGGTTTTTGGCAAACTTAGTAGGCTTATAGTGAAACCTTGCATTGACAAATATAGTATTTTACTGTAAAATATATAATTGTTCAATAAATGTGCTCCCGTAGCTCAGCAGGATAGAGCGGCGCCCTCCTAAGGCGTGTGTCGGAGGTTCGATTCCTCTCGGGAGCGCCATTATTGTTTTTTGAGGATGATAATATGGATGAATATTTTATGCGATTAGCATTAGATGAAGCATATAAAGCCTATAGCGCTGACGAAGTTCCAGTTGGTGCTATTATTGTAAAAGGGAATAAAGTAATAAGTGCTGGGTATAACATGAGGGAGACTCTTAAGGATCCTATTGCTCATGCCGAAATCATAGCAATTAAGAAAGCAAGTGAAGTATTAGATGGATGGAGACTTTTAGGATGCACTATGTACGTCACTATAGAGCCATGTCCTATGTGTGCTGGTGCAATAATTAATTCAAGGTTAGAAAGGCTCGTGATTGGTTCCAGTGACCCCAAAATGGGTGCTTGTGGTTCGGTTATTAATTTAGTTCAAAACCAAAGCTTTAATCATCAAGTGGATATAACGTGGGATATAATGCAAAAAGAATGTTCGGATGTAATGAAAGATTTCTTTAAGAAATTGAGAAAGAGATAGCGAAAGCTATCTCTTTTATATTTTTCCTTTTATGCCCCAAATAGGTCCAATAAAAGGAAGTTTAATGTTTTGAAAAATATAAATGTCACCTTTAATATCAGCAGCCTTAGGAACAAAAACTTTTATCCCCTCAAAGACCTGCTCCCTATAGTTTCCGTTATTCTTAAAGCTTTTAGAAGATCTAACACTTAGATTCCTTACTGTTCCAACTCACCCACATGGAGAAGAAGTGACTTCAACAATAAAATCTAAACCATTCTTTTTAACATAAGAAATAGCCTTATCTTGTATTTTTAACAATTATATCACCACTCTAGCAATTTTTTTCTAATAACATCATTATATCAAATCAGTAACAAAAGATATGAGAAAATACAATTAAAAAATATGTAAAAATTTTGTTAACAGAGTTACATATTGTCATTTCTTATATTATAATAATAGTTGAATGAACTGAAATGTGCAATTAATTAAAAGGAGGCAGTTAAGTATGACAAAAAGATTTTTGAGCTTTGCTTTATGTTTTATCCTTGTTTTCAGCGTATGCTTGCCTATTTATGGTGAAAGCATAGACACATTTACAGATATCTCAGACTCACAGTACAAGAAAGCAATATTAAATCTTCATGAACAAGGGATTATAAGTACAGATTCAAATTCACTTTTTTATCCTAATCGTATATTAACAAAAGCAGAGGCAGCTGATTTATTAGTTAGAGCATTTAAGCTACCAGAAATACAACCTATGGTTATTGAAGATACAAATATAAAAAAACAATTTAGCTACAGTGATCCATTGCAAGTAATAGATGAGTCATTTACTATACCATCAGCAAAAGACATAGTAAATCACTGGGGACTTAATTACATAGAAGGTATTATAAAAGTTAGAGCAGATGAAGTAAAAGAAAACATATATAATCCTAACGATAAAGTAACAAAGGCTAAATTTGCTGATATGATAGCTAAGATAATTTTTGGAGCAGATCAAAAAATAGACTTCTCTAAAAAAGCTGTTGAACTAGGGTTTGTGACTGAAGAATTTGCGAATTCACAAGATCTAATTAGTAGAGAAGAAGCAGCTGGTATTTTATACAATATAGTATCAAATTCAGAATTTAAAGTTATTACTGTTTTTGCAACATCCGATATTCATGGACATTTAGAGCCATATAAGCCACGTGATGCAAAATATGATATTGGTGGACTTGCTAAAATGAGCAAGATAATAAAAGACTTTAGACAGAAACAACCTAATACTCTATTAGTAGACGTAGGTGATGCTCCATATAATACAAATATAACAAATCTATTTGAAGGCGCATCAGCTATAGACGTAATGAATGAAATGAACTACGATGCAATGGCAATAGGAAACCATGACTTTGATTTTCCTTTCAGTGTTATGGAAAGAAATGCTGCAAATGCTGATTTTCAATTCCTTTCAGCGAACACATATTATAATGATGAATATCCTGAATTTTTAAAGCCATCAATAATTAAAGAAGTTGATGGAGTTAAAATAGGAATAATGGGATTAACTGATGATCAAAGCAAGTATTATACACACCCTAAGAATGTAGAAGGAATAACTTTAAAAGAACAATTTGAATCTGCACAGAAGGCTGTTAATGACA
The DNA here is from genome assembly GCF_050433385.1 of Brassicibacter mesophilus. Lineage (NCBI taxonomy): Bacteria > Bacillati > Bacillota > Tissierellia > Tissierellales > Thermohalobacteraceae > Brassicibacter > Brassicibacter mesophilus. The sequence goes on along the minus strand of NZ_JBNPXI010000026.1, from coordinate 35,514 downwards.
TTAAAGGGGAGTCAGATATAGTTATAGCACTTGCACATATACATGGCAATAATCCTGTATTACCTACAAAAGTTGATGGTATAGATATAGAGATCGGTGGAGGACAGGATGTAGTGGGATTCCCTCAAGATATTAATGGAACTTGGTTGATATCTCCTGGTAAGCATGCTGAAGTATTAAATCAAATTAACATAAATGTATTGAAAAATGAAATGATTGGATTTAATTTCGCCCATATATTTATAACAGAGAATCTTGAAGCAGATGAAGCAACAAATAATATTATAGAAGGATATGAATCTAAGCTTGATGATAAGATGAAAGAAGTAATAGGAGAAACGACTGTTGAGCTAGATGGGGAAAGACAGACTGTAAGATTAAAAGAATCAAACCTTGCAAATGCAATAGCTGATAGCTTAAGAGAATTAACAGGAGCAGATATAGCACTTCAAAATGGTGGTGGAGTAAGAGCTAGTATAAACGGTGGTGAAATCACTATGGAGGAAATATACGCAGTCCTTCCATTTGATAATACTGTTGTTATGGTAGAAGCTAGTGGAGAGACTATATGGAAGACCTTAGAGCATGGAGTATCTTCTTATCCAAGTGCTGCAGGCGGATTCCTACAGGTATCAGGACTTGAATATACTTTTGATGCATCAAAAGAAGTTGGATCAAGAATAGTAGAAGTATTAGTAGATGGGAAACCAATAGATAAGCAAAAGACATATAAAGTTGTTTCAAATGATTTCTTAACAGGTGGAGGAGATAAATTCACTATGTTAAAGGATGAAACAAAGGAAATATTAAAAACAAAAAGCTATTTAAGAGATGCATTTGTAGAATACCTTCAAAATCATAAAACTATATCTCCGCAGCTTGAAGGAAGAATTAAAATAGTTAATCCAATAGAACAATAAAATAGAATATCAAGCTCCCTTTAGATATTTACAATCTGAAGGGAGTTTTAATTATAGGTAGATTACTGTCAACGTAAGTGATATGATAAACTAGATAATAGCTATTAATAACTTCATTTAAGAAAGGAGATTCAAAATTGCAAGAAAACAACGATAGCAGTAGTATAATTAAATCAGTTCAAAAGAGCTTGAAAATATTACATTATATACTTACATCACCTCAAGAAGTTAGTATTAAAGAGCTACAGCAAGAATTAGGGTACAATACTAGTACTGTTCACCATATATTAAAAACTATGATGTATGAAGGTTTTGTAAGTCAAAACACTATAACTAAGAAATATAACCTAGGTTCAAAAGTGCTCAACTCATTATTGGAATTTGATAAAATAGAAAGATACTTTTTTAAAGCAAGCGAAGACTTAGAGGAAATAGTTGAGGTTGTCGGAGAAACAACCAGCTTATTTATTAAGAGCAAAAATCAAGCTATATGTGTTATAGGAAAAGAGACCTCTAAAACACTAAGAGCATTTTTACAGGTAGGAAGAAATATACCTTTGCATTGTACTGCTACAGGTAAAGCTTTTTTAGCTTATATGAGCATTGATGAAATAGACAAGCTGTATATGGAAACCAAGTTATTAAGCTATTGTAAGAATACAATAACAAATAAACAAGAGCTATTAAAAGAGCTTAAGGATATTAAAGAGAAAGGGTATTCAATAGAGATTGAAGAGTATGAAGAACAGATTAATGCAGTAGCAGTTCCAATATTTAACATGGAAGAGAAAGTTATAGCAGTAATGGTTGTTACTGGGCCTAATACAAGGCTAACAGATGAAAAAATGAAGGAAACTGCTAACATATTAAAAGAAAAGAGTAAAGACATATCAAAAAAATTAACAGACTTTTACTATTAGGTTTTATTCTATAAAGGAATAAAGCCTTTTTGTTTACCTAAATACAATAATTTTCCAAGAAATGTGGGAGGAATTTTAAATACTGTATAGAATACTAGAATTATGATCCGATTATATGAAACTATATTTTCATAATATGAAAATATAAAAATATAATCATCAAAAACAAGCTTTTAAATTAATAATATTACTACAAGGGGGATTTATTATGGAACTAATTATAAGAAATGCAAGATTGAGAGAAAAAGAAAATCTTACAGACATAGGGATAAAAGATGGTAAGATTGTAGTGTTAGAGGAAAAAATATCAGCTAAAGCTGAAAAAGAAATTGATGTATATGGCAAGTTAACTATTCCAGCATTTATTGACCCACATATTCACTTAGACAAGACATTAATCAATGATGTAGTAAGGTCTAACGAATCTGGGACACTGAAGGAAGCTATCGAGATTATATGGGAGAAAAAAGCTAGATACACAGTAGATGATATTGTTGAAAGAGCAGGTAAGATAATTAAAACAGGATTAATTAATGGAACTACAAGGATGAGAACTCATGCTGATGTTGATACAATTGGAGGACTACTGCCTATAGAAGGTCTTTTAAAAGCAAAAGAAATATACTCTGATTTAGTAGATTTACAAATAGTTGCATTCCCTCAAGAAGGAATAATAAAAGACATAGGATGCGAAGAATTGATGTGGAAGGCTATGGAAATGGGTGCTGATGTAGTTGGAGGAATGCCAGCTAATGAAAACACTCCAGATGATAGTAGAAAGCATGTACAAATAGTTTTTGATATTGCTCAAAAGTATGATGCGGATATAGATATGCATGTAGATGAATCAGATGACCCTTTTTATAGGACATTGGAAATGGTTGCAGATGAAACTATGAAAAGAGGGTACCAAGGAAGAGTGACAGCTGGTCATACTTGTGCATTAGCTGCATATGATGAGCATTATGCTCAATATGTTATGGATAAAGTAAAAGAAGCTGGAATTCATATGATTACTAATCCAGTTACGAACTTGATGCTTCAAGGAAGAAATGATAAACAGCCAATAAGAAGAGGTATAACAAGAGTAAAAGAGCTATTGAGTAGAGGAATTAACATTGCATATGGTCAAGACTGTATTAAAGATACGTTTTATCCTTTTGGAAAAGCAGATATGCTCGAGGTAGGTTTAATCGTTGCACATGCTGCACAGATGAGTATGTCAAATGAAATAAACACTGTATTTAATATGCCATTAGAGAACTCTGCTAAAATATTAAGATTAGATGACTATGGAATAAATATAGGTAAAAGAGCAGATATAGTTGTTTTAGATGTCGAGAATGAAGCTGATGCAATAAGGATCCAACCTGATAGATTATATGTTATTAGAAAAGGTAAGATTGTGGCAAGTACAAAAAGAAATGTAGTCACTTATTTCTAATTAATGTTATATTATCAAAACACAAAAAAAGATTATAATGTACAAGAAAACAAGTTTGATTATTGTGTTTCAATAAATCGGACTTGTTTTTTTGTATATGCAAAAACTATTTAAGAAAAACTTAATAAATTTCTAAGCTAGATTTAACTTTTATATGTTAATCTGAATGTATACTAAAGATTTATATTAAATAGCATTTGTTACCATAAAGTGAAGTAAAATTATACAAATATCAGTCTATATATTATATATGATATTAAAAATGAGATAATCTTCAACTACAAGAAATTATTATCATAATATATGGTTTAAAATTCAAGGAGGTAATAATAGTGAAGCGAGTTCTTATTTTTACAGCTTCAACAGGGGGAGGACATAATCAAGCCGCTAAATCATTAGAAAATGAGTTTAAGTCATATGGTTATGAGGTTATAAAGCTTGATGTACTTAAGGAAACAAGTAAACTACTAGACACATTGATATCTGATGGCTACAGGATTTTAGCTACCTCTCTGCCTAAAATGTACGGTGGTCTTTATAAGCTTAGTGATAAGAAAAGAGTTAATAGAAGAGTTACTAGACTAATTACAAAATTACATTATAACAAGATATATCAGTTAATTATAGAAAATAAGCCAGATTTAATAATAGGTACTCATCCCTTTATTGTAAATGTAATAGGATACATGAAAGCAAATGAATTAATTAAAATACCTTTTATATCTATAGTAACAGACTATCAAGCCCATCAGACTTATGTAAATAGCTATGTAGATGCGTACATAACTGCAAGCTATTATACTAGTCAGAGTCTTATAAACAGAGGCATTTCTGAGCAAAAGATATACCCATATGGGATACCGATTAGAAGAGAGTTTCTTGAGAAAGAAAATATTAATAGCATAAAATCTCATAATTTACATAGTAGATTAACAATTCTTCTAATGGGTGGAAGTATGGGCGTGAAAGCCATGAAAAAAGTTCTCAACAATTTAGTTGTGAATGAAAATGCAATAAAAATTATTGTTGTATGTGGCAATAACAATATCTTAAAATATGAAATTGAAAAGAACTATATGGACAATTTTAAGAATAAAGAAATTATAGTGTATGGATTTACAAAAGAAATACCTCAGCTAATGGATATATCAGATATTATAATTACAAAGCCTGGGGGATTAACAGTTTCTGAAGCTATAGTAAAGAATGTGCCTATGATAATACCTTACTTTATACCGGGTCAAGAAGAAGAAAATGCTGATTTTCTAGCAAAGTACAATGTAGCTATTAGAGTTAATTATATAAAAGATATTAATTATATAATTGATTATATTGTTCAAAATCCAGAAGTATTAGATAAAATGAAAGAAAAAATGAAGGAAATATCTAATACATATTCAATAGAAAATATAGTCAAGCTGTCTGACAAACTTATTAATCAATATAGTTTCAAATGGGGAATGGTGTATGAAAGCTAGCGTAGACATTTTAATATTGACTGCTACATTTGGTTCGGGACATATATCTGTGGCACAGGCTATTAAAGATCATATAGGAACAATAGAGAGCAACCTAAACGTAGAAATAGTAGACATGTTTCAATTGATGAATCCAAAGATATATAAAAGCATGTATAAAGGCTATGAAGTATTGATATCAAGAAATAGCAGATTATATAATCACTTTTATTATAAAAAGAATTATAGTGAATATTCTCAAGTTGATGATATAATATATAATTTATATTTGCCCAAAATATCAAGCTATATTTCTTCAATAGATCCAAGAGTCATTATATCAACATTTCCTGTGTGCTCAGGCTTCATATCAAAATATAAAGAGAAGTATCATTCAACTATTCCCTTAGTTACTTGTATTACAGATGTAGTAGATAGCTGGGAATGGATTCATCCAAATACTAATATGTATTTTGTTGCTAATAACGAAACAAAAAAAAAGCTTATAAAAAAAGGAATTAGTAAACAAATAATATGTCCTACAGGTATCCCAGTTAGAGCTCAGTTTTTTAACAGACAAGAAAATAGCTGGCTATTAAATGCATTTAATATAAGTGATGAAGATTTTGTTGTATTGATGATGGGTGGAGGAATGGGAATATTACCAGAAGAAAAAGAATTTTATATATGGTTAAATGAGTTAAAGGATACTAAAACCATGATATTGACCGGGAAAAATGTAGAGCTTTATAATGCTCTAAAAGAATATAGCGACTTAGAGAATATAATACCAATAGAGTATACAGACAATGTAGCTGAATATATGAAAATCTCAAACTTGTTAGTCTCAAAGTCTGGTGGAGTTACATTATTTGAAGCTATTACATCACATCTACCTATGATAGTTTTTAATCCATCTTTAGGGCAAGAAATAGAGAACGCAAAGTTTATAGTAGATAAAGGATTAGGCAGTATTGCTTATAATATATATGAGCTTAAAAAAGAGATAAATAGGGTATTATACGACAAAAATTACAGAAATAGGTTATATTTAAGTGCGATAAACCTAAGTAAGCACGTAGACATGAAAATGCTTTCGAAAGCAATATTAGATTTATACTATTCTAATAGAAGACAAAATTACTTTATGCCAGAGGAAAAGGAATATCTTAAAATCAATTAAAGGACTGATATAAATTGTGGATCACTATTTTAATTATCATAGCATTTATAATATATTCTATACTACCTAATTATTACTATAGAAATAAGTCAAATAAAGTTATAAAACATATAAATGGTAAGAATGAAATAGCACTTACATTTGATGATGGACCAGACAGCAAGTACACACCTCTACTATTAGATTTACTAAAAGAACATGAGATAAAGGCAACATTTTTTCTTGTAGCAGATAAAGCTAAAACAAATAAAGATATATATATGAGGATTATATCTGAAGGACATAGTGTGGGACTGCATTCGTTAAAACATAAGAGTGCATGGCTCAGTTTACCATGGCAGACCAAGAAGGATTTTGAACAGTCCGTCAGAGCATTAGAAAATTTAGGACAGCGTGTTAAATTTTTTAGGCCACCTTGGGGAACATTTAATCTTCTTACACAATATTATGCAGAAAGAAACAATCTAAAAACAATATTATGGTCTATAGAGGCTAAAGATTGGAGTAGTAGTTCTACTGCTGAACAAATAAGAGATAGAATAGCAGATAATGTTAAATCAGGAGACATAATAGTTCTTCACGATAGTAATGGTGCCGATAAAGCACCAGAAAGAACTATACGAGCATTGAGAGAAATAATACCTATTATTAAAAGCCAAGGTTATACATTTGTCACTGTTGATGAAAAGCTGGGCGGTGTGAAAAGTGAACAAACTGTTTAAAGCTCTGTTTATTAAGATAGATAAAACCATAGTAAAACTAAACGGATGGGAGTATATACCTAATTCCACTAAGAAAATGATATATATAAATCCTCATACTTATAAAGATGAGGATTTGAAGCTTGCAGATGGAACAATTATAATAAAAGGTGATCAAGTAGCTGAGCTTCACATAGATAATTTAAAAGTAGGCAAGATAAAGAATGATCTTAGTACCCTTTATTCAATACTAGAAGAAGAACTTTACGATCTTTCACAAGCTATATCTAATATAGACAAATATAGAGATATTAAAGCGTACTATGGAGTGACACTACTTTATCCAATAGCTTCAAGAAAAGGATTTACAATTATAGAAATTAGAGATAAGTCTAAGAAAATCTTTATAAGGATATGGGAAAATATTTTGAAATTATCATATGGAAAAAGCAAGGCGAAAACAAATAAAGGCTTTAGAATACCTAAGGAATGCTGGATATCTAAGTCTCAGGTATTAGACAGATTAAACTATAAGAAAGGCGATTAATATGAAAAAGAAGCTAATTAATTATATAGTACTACTCTCACTTGTTGGCATAACAGTATGGATGATAGCTTCTTCAAGTGATATATATAGGTTACCAGGATTACTGACTAAGACAAACAAGGGATACCTTTTGCTAGCATTTTTATGTATGATAGGCTATTGGGTGTTTGATGCGTTGATAATTACAAATATATCAAAAATGCTTAATATAAAAAATAATATTATTCAATCATTAAAATTCACTATGATAGGTCAATATTACAGTCTAATAACTCCATTTTCTAGTGGTGGGCAGCCTGCTCAAGTTTATTCTATGGTGAACGACTCTATACCTATAGGCAAGGCGACATCTATTCTAATTGAAAAGTTTATAATATACCAAATAATAGTGACATTGTATTCAATTATTATGTTTATTCTTAGACTAAGCTTTGTGTATACAAGGATAAAAACTGCATTGCCGTTTATGGTGATAGGAATAATGCTTAATTTTATTGGGTTAATAACTATTTTAATACTATTTTTAAATCCAGGTTTGCTTAAAAAAATTACTATGCTGATATTGCAATTCCTTAATAAGATTAAAATTATTAAGGATATTGATAAGTATAAATTAAAAGCAGAATCTCATCTTATTGAATATGAAGAAAGCATAATAAAGATAAGAGAAAATAAGGGCATGACAGTTAGGGCTTCAATTATGACCATCATACAACTGACATTGTACTTTAGTATAACCTATTTTATTTACTTGTCATTAGGGCTAGGGAAAGCTACTTATGTAGATATAATATCTATACAGTCTCTTTTGTATATGACAGTATCTTTTATACCTACTCCTGGAACAGTTGGTGCTTCAGAGGGAGGTTTTTATGTTCTATTTAAAGTATTTTTTGGCGCCAATCTTTTAGTATATGCAATGCTTTTATGGAGGATAATAAGCTACTATTTAAGCCTATCCATATGTGGAATAGTTACGCTTATAGATTATTTAGTCAGGAAGAGAAGAAGACTTGTGCTAGAGGAGTAAAAAATCCATCCCTTAGACTAAAATCTAAGGGATAAACAGCTTAAACCTCCATCAAGCTTTCTATATTCGGAGGTATCAACAAGTATTACCTCATAGCCGGCGTTTTCAATAGCTTTTTGTGTTTTTTCATATCCAAAAGGTACTAGAACCTTATTATTAATCCATATACAGTTTGCTGAATAGCTATCGTTTTCATCAATTATAATCTTGTTAAAATTTTCAAATATAGGACTAGTAACAAATTCTCCAGCTACGAGAAGATTGTTGTTTTCAAGATAAGCTAGTCCAGTTTTTAGATGAAGAACTTTTTCTAAAGGTACTACAGAGCCTGTGAGATCATATTTTTCTAATGATTCAATAAACTGTCTAGCACCTTCCTTGTTAGTTCTAGCGGAAAGACCTATATAGAAATGATCTCCAACCATCATAATATCTCCACCTTCTAGAGTTCCAGGGTCTTTAATATATTCTATTTTATCCTCAGTATAGAATCTCTTTATTACATCAATAATTTCTTTTTCTTCTCCTTTTCTTGTAGGAGCGCCTGGATTAGTGATGATAGCACAGTTTTTGGTAACAACCGCAACATCTTCAACAAAGCATGAGTCAGGATATCTCTCATTTGCTTCTAACACAGTTACTTCTACTCCACATGACTTTAAAGCCTCAATATATGAATCATGTTGTTTTAGAGCTAACACATAATCTGGTCTACCTAATTCAGGAGATGATGTGATACCATTTACCAATGACTTACTCGGTCTTCTGACAATTACATTTTTAAACATCAAAATACCCCCTATTTAATATAATTAAAAATATGTAACTTTTTTAATAAATACATTTTATCTTCTTGCTTTGCCTGTGATATGTTCTACTATGATTTTAATTACTTTAGTTTTATTTTTAGAAGTGTTTATATAGGTTTTTCCAACTTCAAGGTAATCTCTTGAATATTTGTTTATGATTGCTTCAAGAGCATCTTCTTTTTCTTCATTATAAACTTCAACAGCTTTTCCAAAGATAATAACACTTTCATACTTTGTAGAAAACTTTTCAGGTAAAATTTCAGTTTTTCCAATAACACAAAAAGATACTTTATTATTGGTACTAATATTCTCTAACTTACTTCCTTCTGTAGCACAATGGAAGTATATACAATTATTTAATAGAACATAGCTAACAGGTACTCCATAAGCATAACCATTAGTGCCTATTGTAGATAACACTCCGTACTCTCCATTTTCAAGTATTTCATAGCTTTCTAAATCAGTTATTTTTCTTTCAGCTTTTCTCATTTCTTTAAACATTAATAAACTCCCCCTTCTATAATCTGCTATACAGAATTAGCAATAGAAATAATTTTATGAAAATAATTTGTAAGTGTTTCTACTATTTGTTTTCTTCTTATACAATATTATATATAAAAAATGTATCGTGATAAAGAAACAAAAATCATAATTTAAATAATATTATAAAGGAAATTCCCAATAATTCTAGAAAGAAACATCATTAATAGATTGAACTTAGGGGGAATGTTAGTGGAACTAGAAATGATTAAGAAACAAATAAGTGAAATAAAACCATGGCTTATTGAAATAAGAAGAGAGTTCCATATGTATCCTGAATTAGGTATGGAAGAGCATAAGACAGGGGACATAATATGCAGAGAATTTGATAAAATAGGTGTGGAATATACCAGAGAAGTAGGGAATACAGGAATTGTAGGGATTATAAGAGGCAATGAAAGTGGGAAAACAGTAGCGTTAAGGGCAGACATAGATGCACTTCCAATTGAAGAAGCAAATAAAATTACATATAGGTCTATGGTCAAAGGTAAAATGCATGCTTGTGGACATGATGCACATACAGCTATTGTTCTCGGTTGTGCAAAAATTATAACTCAACATAAAGATGAGCTAAAAGGGAATGTTAAGCTATTTTTTCAGCCAGCAGAGGAAACTGATGGAGGAGCTCTTCCAATGATCAAAGATGGGTGCATGAAAGATCCTAAAGTAGATTACACTATAGGATTGCATGTAGCTCCTTATATAAATACTGGAAAGATAGAGATTAAGTATGGAAAGCTTAATGCATCTAGCGATACTATAAAAATCATAATCAAGGGAAGAAAAAGTCACTGTGCATACCCTGAAGCTGGAGTTGATGCAATAGTAATTGCAGGGCAGATAATTACAGTACTCCAAACGATTATGAGTAGAAATATATCTCCTTTGGATTCAGCTGTGTTAAGCTTTGGAATCGTAAATGGAGGAACAGTTCATAATGTATTATGCGATTATGTAGAACTGACAGGAACATTAAGAACTTATGATGTAAAGATAAGAGAATATCTTAAGGATAGGATTAAACAAGCTGTTGAAGGGTTAGCTTGCTCCATGGGTGGAGAGGGGAAAGTAATAATAGAAAAAGGATACATGTCTTTAATAAACGACTCTGACGTTGTAGATGTAATAAAGGAAAATAGTGAATACATACTGGGTAAAGAAAACGTGGTTTATAAAGAGAAGCCTTCTCTTGGGGTTGAGGATTTTTCTTTTTTTACACATTATTCAAAGGCTGCATTTTATCATTTAGGCTGCCGAAATGAAGAAAAAGGGATTACAGCTCCGCTTCATAGTGATTTATTTAATATTGATGAGGACTGCTTAGAAATAGGAGTTCTTCTTCAAATAGCTAATGCCATAAAGCTTCTTAGCAAGTAATAAAAATGTATACAAAAGATGATAAAGTAAAAAAATATTAAGGATTAATTGCTTGACTGAATATTTAAGGGTTATCATATTGATAACCCTTAAATACTTTCTTATACTACTCCTTTTCTTTTGGAGTAGGAATTACATCTACCATTAAATTGCCTTCTCTCTCATAAGCTAGAATAGTTACTTTTTTGTTGTTTTTTTCAACTACCAGACCATTAGGCTTGAGGTTATTTGTAGTTTTCCAGCCTTTATCATTAAGCTTTTTTTCATACTCAAATAGGAACGAATCTAAGGCTCCATTTTCCACAACATAGGTAGATAATTCTACAGTTTTTCCTTCAGTTTCTCCTTCTTTAGTTGATTCTAGCTTCATGTTTTCTTCTATAGGCACATCTAATGATTCAACTGTATATTTGTTGCTGCATCCTATAGAAAAGATGCTTATAATTACAAGTAAAAATATAACAGCTCTATTTTTCACAAATAACACCTCTTAGATTATTTTAAGTATATTATTTACTTTTAGAGCTGGCTTTATGTAGAAATTGTTGTTATGTTTTATAAAACAGGTGACAATAGTCTTGATATAGATTCTTTGAATTTTATTTTTCGTGAACGGCTTTCATACATTTCATTAGTTAATTCAGTGCAGTATAGAATGTCTTTTTCAAATATAGTTTTCAGCTTGCTTGATGTAACCGTATCATATATAAATGCATTAACTTCAAAATTGAGCTTAAAGCTTCGAACATCAATATTGGCAGTTCCAACTGATGAAAGCTTTCCGTCCACTACAATGGTCTTTGCATGGATAAATCCATTTTCATAAACATAAGCTTTAATGCCAGACTTTAAGAGTTCACCTATATAAGAGTAGGTTGCCCAATATACAAACATATGATCTGGTTTATTTGGGAACATAATCCTAACATCTACACCAGATAATGATGCAATCCTTAATGCTTCAAGCACACTTTCATCAGGAATAAAGTAAGGTGTTTGTATATAGACACTTTTTTTTGCAGAATTTATCATTTTTATATATCCGTTCTTTATTTGCTCTTCTTCAGAATCAGGGCCACTAGATACTATTTGTATACCAGTTGTACCTGCTGAATTTATAATTGGATAGTACTTTTCACTATAATTAACATCTTCTTTTGAAGCATAACTCCAATCTAGTAGAAATCTAGTCTGTATCATATGTACAGAGCTTCCTTTTATTTTTAGATGAGTGTCCCTCCAATATCCAAATTTTTTGTCTAGCCCAAGATATTCATCTCCAATATTAAAACCACCAATAAATCCGATTTCTCCATCTATTATAGCAAGCTTTCTATGGTTCCTATAATTTATTCTCAAGTTTATAAGTGGTATTTTGAAAGGAAAAAATGAAGCTACTTTTCCACCAGCTTTTTTAAACTCTTTGAAGAAGTTTTTTGGAAGAGATCGTCCACCTACCGCATCATATAAGAACCTAACTTCGAGTCCTTCACTTGCTTTTCTAGTTAATGCGCTTATTATTTTTTGGCTTATATCATCGTTTTTTATTATATAGTAAAGCATATGTATGTGGTCTTTTGCTTCTTCAATTGAGCGAATAAGTTCATCAAACTTTTCTATACCATCAGTAAATATTTTCACTTCATTGTCTTGAGTAAAAATAGAGTCGCTGCTTATTAAATTCATATGGATCATATCTTGATAGGATACCATTGATTTATCATTATATTCTAGTTCGTTGTTCTGCAAATGGGAAATCTGTTCTAATAGAAGCTTGCGTATTATTTGGTCTTCTTCAGTTTTGTATTGAAATATTTTTTGTCTGCTCAAATTCTGACCAAGTATTAAATACAGAATGAATCCTATGTTAGGTATCAACAATAAGACCATTAACCATGCCCATGTAGAAGCAGGATTTTTTCTTTCAAGAAAAATTATAACAAATGCCAAAATAATATTTAATATCAGCATTACGGAAAGAGTAGAAAGGAATAATTGCATAGATTCACCCCCTGTATGATATAATAGTATAATATCCCAATCTTTTAAATATATCAATTCTGTAAATATGAATAAATTGAAATTTATAGAAAAGTTTGATACCATAAATTATAGTTATATAATCAAGAGCTGAGATTATGAAAGACAATTATAATATGTAAGGTAAAAATATATTATATAAATAGAGAAGTAAATAATTAAACGAGGGAATTAGTGTGAAAAAATATAAAGGTATTATCATTTTATTTTTAATAGAGATTCTTTGTCTATTTTTAACGTTAATTGCAGGCATTAATCTAGAAATATTCTTTATATTTTGGGTCTTTATTTCGATTTTATCTATTGTGTACATATATATAGGTAAGCCGAAAAAAATATATGCTGGGAAACTCCAGATCGTAACTTTTTTGAAGAAATTAGAAGTCAATTTACAGTTTTAAAAAACTACAAAGGACTTCCTAATACTGTGAAAAATGATAATGGTTTTGTTTCTCTATGCTTAATAATTTTTTGTATAGTAAATATAGTAGGATTGATAATCACATCTTTTTTAGCTTAAAGCTTCTAACATCAATATTTCTAATTTCGACTGACATAAGCTTTCCATGTATTACAATTGCCTTTGCATGAATAAATTCTTTTTAATATATAATATTTAATACTAGCATAAAAACACCATTTATATGATATATTGGTATAATGTCCTTATAAATTAAATATATTAATTTAACAAATATCAATAAATTGAAATTTATTGAAAAGTTTGATATCATATAGTATATTCTGTAATCAGGAGTTGAGTTTATGAAGGATATTGACTTAGCTAAGGAGCTATTAGAAAAGGAACAGCTTGCCTTAGCAATCGTCAAAGAGGGGAAGTTAATTTTTTCTAGTAGAGATAGAGGTATAAAGCCAATGTATACTGCAGTAAGTGAGCTTAAGGATGAGCTTAAAGGAGCGAGTGTTGCTGATCGAGTTATTGGAAAAGCAGCTGCCATGCTTTGTAAATATGCTTGTATAAAGGAGCTTTATACAAAGCTTGTATCAGAAAATGCAGTAAAGGTGTTACAAAAAACATCTATTCAATTTTGTTATGACGAAACTACTCCATACATAAAAAACCGTGATAAAACCGGTATGTGCCCAGTAGAAACATTGTCACAAAACGTCAATAATGTTGATGACTTGCTAGAAGATATATCAAGCTTTCTAAAAAGCATCAAAGTGAGAAACTGACATGAGAATAGCTGTGATTGATGGCAAAGGCGGAGGCATTGGATGTCAAGTCGTTGAAAGACTGAAGTCTTTCAAAACCGATGGTATTGAAATCATTGCATTGGGAACGAACTCCCAAGCGACTTCTAATATGCTAAAGGCTGGTGCTGATGATGGTGCTACTGGAGAAAATGCAGTTGTATGGACCAGTAAAAAGGTTGATATAATAATTGGACCTATGGCTATTATTGCTGCTAATTCTATGATGGGTGAAATTAGTCCTAAAATGGCAGAGGCTGTTGCAAGTAGTGAAGCAAGAAAGCTTTTATTGCCAGTAAGCAAATGTAACATTGATGTTATTGGACTGAATAATTATCAGTTTAAATCCCTTTTTGATGAGCTTTTACAAACAATAAAGAAAATAATAGATGAAAAATAAAACCATGAAGGTATTTCCAAGAAGGAAACTTTCATGGTTATTTTTTTGAGGAGGAATAATATGAATAGTAAATTGACAACAAAAGAATTAGTGTCAGGAGGATTATTATTAGCAATTGGAATACTGCTACCAATGATATTTCACAGTTTTGGTATGATGGGGCCTGTTTTTCTACCTATGCATATACCAGTTTTAATAGGAGGACTTATACTTTCTCCATATTTAGCTCTTGTTCTGGGGATTGCAACTCCAATTATAAGCGGTGTGCTTACAGGAATGCCTCCAATGTTTCCAATGGCAGTTATTATGGCATTTGAGTTGGGAGCATATGGGATTATAGCCTCATTGGCTACTAGAAAGTTTAAATTATCTTCTATTCCTTCTCTTATCATATCCATGATAGGTGGAAGAATAGTTGCAGGGTTAACAGTGGCTGTCTTAGTTCAATTGTTTAGTATTAAAATGAATTCAATAGCCTTTGTAAAGGGGGCAGTAATAACTGGACTGCCAGGAATAATTATACAAATAGTAATAATACCATCACTAATGTACGCTCTAAAAGGTTTTATTAAAAATCAAACTATACAAGGCTAACATAGTGATGCAAGTGATTTATCCCTAGAGCTTTTCTAGGGATTTTTTATTTACAAAATATGTATACTATTTTTGATAACGTTCTTTAGTAGTATTTTACAATTGACAGCAAATAATAATATTGTTAGTATATAAAAATGTGTTAACGTTTTCTAGGTCGAAATAGTGAATTTCGACTTAAAAAATTTTAACATGCAAACGATTACCAATGAAAATATTCTGAGGAGGAGATGAAGTGGGAAGCAACACGAAAAAAACAGATTCATTTGTTGAAAGATATTTTGAATTATCTAAGTATGGTACAGACGTTAAAACAGAAATAATTGCAGGGATCACTACATTTGTTACAATGGCATATGTTCTTTTAGTTATTCCAAACCTTTTAAAGGCAGCAGGTTTAAATGCAGCTGGAGTAGTGGGAGACGCTGCTTCAGAGTTTACGATATTTAATGATCCTGTTGTAGCTTCTATATTTGCAGCTACATGTTTAATATCTGCTTATGGAACTCTTTCTATGGGTTTATATGCTAAATTACCCTTTGCAACAGCTCCGGGATTAGGACTTTCTGCGTTTTTTGCATATAGTGTAGTTTTAACTTTAGGATATACATGGCAACAAGGTATTGCAGCAGTTATGATATCTGGTATTCTATTTATTATAATAACAGTAACTTCAATAAGAGAAAAGATTATAGACAGTCTTCCACAAAATATTAAAACAGCTATTAGTGCAGGAGTGGGTCTTTTCATTGCATTAATAGGTTTAAAAAGTGGAGGTATCATTATTTCAAACCCGGCTACATTAGTTGGTTTTGGAGATTTTACAAATGCAGGTGTAGCATTGACATTAATCGGACTAATGATAACAGTTGTTCTTATGGCTAGAAATGTTAAAGGAGCAATCCTTATATCAATTATCTTAACTACTATAATAGGTATACCACTAGGAGTAACAAATATTGAAGGTATCAAAATATTTACTGCGCCACCATCTATAGCACCAACATTTATGAAATGGGACTTTAAAGGATTATTAGGAAATGGTGAAGTTGGTGTTGCGGGTGCATTGTTAAATATAGTTATGGTTGTTATGACAATAAGCTTTGTTGACTTATTTGATAATATAGGAACACTACTAGGAACTGCTCAAAAAGGAAATATGATTGAGCCAGATGGAAAAGTAAGAAATATGAATAGAGCACTTCTATCAGATTCTATTGCTACAACGCTAAGTTCGTTCCTTGGAACAACTACTACTTCAACTTATGTTGAGTCAACTGCAGGGATAGCTGAAGGTGGTAGAACTGGTCTTACGTCAGTTGTAACAGGTGTGTTGTTTTTAGCTTCATTATTCTTTGCTGGAGTAATCGGGGTTGTACCTACTCAAGCAACTGCACCAGCACTTATTGTAGTTGGTGTACTAATGATTCAGTCTATAGTAAAAATAGATTTTACAGACTTTACAGAAGCTGTCCCAGCTTTCTTTACAATAGCTATGATGCCATTTACTTTTAGTATAGCAAATGGAGTTGCAGCTGGAATAATATTCTATCCTATTATGAAGATATTTACTGGAAGACATAAAGAAGTAAACCCAATAATGTATATATTAGCAGTGATGTTCATTATAAGATTTACATTGTTGCCTAACTAATGAAAAAAAGCTGTCGGATTTTCGACAGCTTTTTTGTTACCTTTTTACAAAAGCTTAAAGTTAATGTAAAATATTTATTATAATAAATTAAACTAATACTACATGTGCTAGGAGGAATACATATGAGCAATAAATGGTGGAATATGGTTAGAGACTTTCAAATTAGATTCAATCATCCTTATGAAGATAGTCCTAAGCTATTAGATGAAGATAGGGTTGGGAAAAGATATAATTGGATGCTTGAAGAAATAGATGAATTCAAAGAAGCTGAAGATATATATGAACAGGCAGATGCAATGATAGACTTAATGTACTTTGCCTTAGGCACTTTAGTTGAAATGGGAATTGAACCTGATAATATATTTGAAATAGTTCATAAAGCAAACATGGACAAGCTATGGGAAGATGGTAAGCCGCACTATAATGAAGATGGTAAGACTATTAAACCAGCAGGATGGCAAGATCCATATCCTAAGTTAAAGGATGAAATAGATAGTCAGATAAAAAAATAAAAACTTTATATTTGTATATAAAGAAACAGGATAGCTTAGATATTTTAGCTATCCTGTTTCTTTGTTTATACTTAAAATGCAATATTTTATGTATTTATGGAAATCATAATCTCATGAGAGGTGAAGAATGATGAACGAAACTCTTAATAATAGGCAGATAGCTTTTATAATCTACGGTACAATAGTTGGATACGGTATTTTAGCACTTCCAAAACAGATTGCAGAGAATGCAGGTACTGGAGGATGGGTACCATTATTGCTTGCAACTATAGCGTCTATTATCATTACATATATTATTGCTTATCTTGGATGTGTGTATGAAAACAAAACATTATATGAATATAGTCAAATATTAGTAGGGAGATATATAACATATATATTCTTAGCTTTATATATTGTATATTTTTTCTTGTTTTTTACGATGATAGCAAGAATGTCTGGTGAAGTAATCAAGCTTACTATTTTACTAAAGACACCAGTGTGGGCTATATCTTTGCTTTATTTAATTGTTGTATATTACGCAATAATTAAAGGAATAAAGGTTGTTGCTAGGATATGTGAGTTATATGGATTCATTATCATTTTTGGAGCTTTCATTATACATTTTCTAATGTTTACTCAAGGCGAAATGATTAATTTAAAACCTTTTTTTGTGATACAAGATGTGCAGGAATATATTAAAACCTCTTTTAAGCTCGTGATTCCATTTCTAGGTATGGAAGCAATTACTTTTTTACCTTTACGTAAAGAGAATAAAAAAGGAATATTCAAATATACAGCACTTATGATAGCGTTTATAGGTCTATCTTATATAATCATATTTGAAGCTAATATTTCTGTTGTAGGCGTAGATGATATTGTACATTATAAAGATGCAATAATTTCTACCGTAAGAAGAATAGATATCAAATATTTGGAGACTTTTAGAAGACTAGATGGTATTTTGCTTTTAGTATGGAATATTGCAGTATTTACAACCATGATGATGTTTGCATATGGAACAACTTTTTATATCTCAAAATGCTTTAAAAACATCTCATATAGACTAGTAGCTATTATTGTGATAACTATGTCATTTATAGTATCTCAAGCACCTAAAACTGTAATCCAAGTAGAAAAAATAATTGATTTTACTGGATATTTAGCAGTAATTGCAGCAGTAATAATACCATTAATACTATTAATTATTACAAAGGTGAAAAAATATGACAAAAAAGTATAATAAGTTATGGTCTTTAATTATATTAACATCGATTTTATTAACAGGATGCTGGGACTATGGAGATATTGAGAAAAAGAGCATAGTAATTTCTATTGGTGTAGATAGAGTTGATGATAAGATTGAATTTTCAACTGAGGTTGCAAAACTCATACCTAAAATGGGAGAAGAAAAAGGGAAAATAGAAACTTCGGGCGTATATAGTGATGTGTCTATTGGAGAAAACTTTGAAAAAGGTAGATTAGACTATGATAGCAAACGCCCATACCCTACTTTTTTAGGAGCGACGAGAGTAGTTATTTTCAGTACAAATTATGCTAAGGAGAGTATTGAGCCTTATTTGAACAGAATTAACAATATATATGACTATAGAAAAACAGTATTAGCTGTAGTTAGCCGTGAATCACCAAGAGAACTATTAAAAACTAAGGTAGAAAATGATATATCTGTAGGCTTTTTTATAGAAGATAATTTAAATTTTTTATCAAGTCAAGGAGCTGCCTTATATCCAACCATTGGTGAACTGCTTTCGGACATAGCATTAGGTGAAGTAGGCTACCTCCTGCCACATGTTGGGGTTGAACAGAATTCTGTTAAATACTTGGGACTTGCAGCGATGAAGGATTCAAGACTAATAGATACAGTTAATATTAAGGATACAACAGGAATATTGTACATATTAGCAGACAGCCCTAAATTTACAGAAGTCATGACTAGCACTAAAAATCCTAAAAACAAAATTTCATTTCTTTCAACAATAAAAAAGAGAAAGATAAAAACTGACTATGTTGATGGGAAGGTTGTTATAGACTTGCATTTTGATTTAAACTCTTTACTGCAATACCAGTATTATGTAGAGCCTATCAGTGATGATGAAATCAAGAGGTTAGAGGAAATGTTAGCTGAAAAAGTAAAAAAGGATATAATTAATGCTATAGAAAAATCACAAAAAAAATGGAAGTGTGATGTTTTTGAATTTGCAAGATATTTTAGAGCTGAAAACCCTAAAATATATAGACAAATTAAGTGGTTAGAGGAATATCCTGATGCAATTATAAATGTAGATGCTACAGTTACGATTGTAAATAAGAATTTGGTAGATCCAGACGCTAAGAAAATGTATTAAGGATGATAATATGAGGAATATAAAGCAAAATAAGTTTTTAAAAAGAATAGAAGATCTTAGACAAGATAAATTAGGCATTACTATAAGAAAAATATCGATTATTGATATAGAGATATTTTTATTGTATATACCACAGCTTACAGATCGAGAGAGATTATCGAGTGATATTATTAAACCTATACTACAGTTTGGAAAAAATGAGAAGCTAGATATAGACACTATGGTGAGTTCAATTCTATATTTAGATGATATATGTATTGATGATGAGGAGGATAGTATTACAGAATATATACTAAAAGGTAATACAGTAATTTTGACATCTAATGATGATAAATATATCATTGCAAACACCTTTAAAGTTGAGAAAAGAAGTGTCGAACCTCCTGATATTCAAACTGCTATTAGAGCTCCAAGAGACTCTTTTACTGAAAACTTAAATACTAATTTATCTCTGATACGATATAGGATAAAAGATTCTGCGCTAAGGATTGATTACTGCTCTGTTGGCAGGAGAACTAAGACTACAACTGCAGTTATATATATAGATGATATTGCAAATCCAAGAACTGTAAGTGAAATTAAAAATCGCTTAAAAGATATTAAGATAGATGGCATCGTTGAATCCGGATATATTCAGAAGTTTATTTTAAATAACCCCTTAAACTTATTTCCTCAAGTAAGTATTGCTGAAAGATCAGATACAGCATGTGCAAGCATATTGAATGGTAAGATTTGTGTTATTGTTGAGGGAAGCAATTTGGCTTTAATATTGCCAACTACTTTTTTTGAGTTTTTGGACACTGGTGATGATCATTATGATAATTTGTATCTTGCAGTTTTTACGAAGTTCATAAGGATAACCGCCATTATTATAACTTTAAATCTTTCAGCTCTGTATGTTGCAGTTGTAAGCTTTCATCCCGATATTCTTCCACCTCAATATATTTTAGCATTAGCAACTTCAAGAGTTACAGTGCCCGTTAATGCTCTATTAGAGGCTACTCTTATGGAATTTGTGTCGGAGCTGCTTAGGGAAGCAAGTATAAGGCTTCCAAAACAGATAGGCCCTGCAATTGGTATAGTTGGTACTATAGTTATAGGTCAAGCAGCTGTTGCAGCAGGTCTCGTAAGCCCTCTTATGGTAATCATTGTTTCACTATCTACCATGGCATCATTTGCTGCACCTGACTATACAATAACTACTCCTATACGTATACTAAAGTTTATGATGATTTTTATTACTGGTGTTTTTGGACTGTTTGGATTCATTATGGGATTCACAATTATAGTCATTAACATAGTTTCTGCAACATCTTTTGGTGTGCCATATTTTTCACCTGTAGCACCCCTAAATGTTAAAGATTTAAAAAACTATATCTTGAGTGATATAACATTAGCTAAAATAAGACCTAGGTTTTTGAAAACTAAGGATAAGACAAAACAATAGAACCAGTTACACTGATTCTATATATTTGTCTATGCTTTAAACTGCGAATGCTTCAGCCTTATCAAGCTTAAACTTACTGTGAAGGTATTTTAAAGCAGTTATTGCTTTATCTCGGCCTATTATACAAGACATTTTAATTTCTGAAGTATTTATCATTTGAATATTGATTCCCAGATCATATATAGCTTCAAAGTAAGCAGAGGCAATATTCGAACTGCCAGAGATTCCAGTTCCTACTACCGAAAGCTTTACGACCGAGTCATCATATATCATTTCCTTAGCACCTATTTCATTTGCAACCATTTTTACCACTCTAAGTGTATCATACAAGTCATCTTTGTTTATAGTGAAAGAGATGTCATTTACCTTATCACGACTTATGTTTTGAATAATCATATCAACATGTATATTATTTGTAGATAATCTAGAAAATAGCTTAAAAGCTACCCCTGGCTTATCTGGTACTTCTATTACAGAAATCTTTGCGATATTTTCATCTAATGTTATACCCCTTACAATAGCATTTTCCATAGCATCTACCTCCACTATTTTTGTCCCAGTAGTATTATTAAAACTAGATTTTACTGCAAGATGAATATTATGTTTTCTTGCTATTTCGACTGACCTAGGATGTAGTACTTTTGCACCAAGATTTGCAAGCTCCAGCATTTCATCATAGGATATTTTATCGATAAGCTTTGCACTAGGAACTAGTCTTGGATCTGTAGTATATACACCATCAACATCGGTATATATTTCACATGCGACTGCATTAACTGCTGCTGCTAAAGCTACAGCAGATGTATCAGATCCGCCCCTGCCTAGAGTTGTTATATCGCCATGATCATTTATTCCTTGGAATCCTGCCACTATTACAATATTGCCATAACTAAGCTCTTTTTGAATTCTATCAATGTTTATTTGTTGTATTCGCGCATTTTTATGATTATTGTTTGTAAATACTCCACATTGAGGGCCGGTAAGGGAAATCGAAGCATGACCTAATGCTTGTATTGCCATAGATAAAAGTGAAATTGAAATCTGTTCACCAGTTGAAAGCAGCATATCAAGTTCTCTTGGTGATGGATTATCACTTAATTGCTTTGCTTTATCCATCAGCTCATCAGTAGTATCTCCCATGGCAGATACTACAACTATTACATCAAACCCCTTATTTTTTGTATCAATAACTCTTTTGGCTACATTCTTGATTTTTTCTATAGATCCAACAGATGAGCCTCCATATTTCTGAACTATTATGTTCTTCATCTTAATTCCCCCTAGGTAGTTTAGATAGCACAGTTTTTAGCTTTAGTGGATATTAAGCTTTGAATAAGCTTAATATTTTTACTATCAATCCTCATAAAAAAGCAGCTTTGTTTAGGTAAATCTAATGAATTTATTATACCTGCTACTTGCTCTGATGATGTTTTTTCAGTAATAAGAACGAGATATTCTCCTGCAGCAACAACTTCGTATTTCAAATTGTGCAAATTCAATTCATCAAGGAAATTATCTGTTGTAATATTATCATCCAATGTGGTTCTTATATAATATCTTCCTTTAGTTCTATCAGTGTTAGAAATTTTAGTCACATCTTTATTTTTGCTAGAACGTATTTTGTAATCCTCATTCAATATATCTATGATATCTGATACTACAGCATTAGCGGTTGGATTTTTACCAGCTCCTTGACCGTAGAATTGAAGCTCTCCAACTGTATTTCCAGTGATTGATACTATGTTAAAAGCATCTTTTACAGCTGCAAATGGAGAATTTTCATCTATTAATACGGGTTCGACTGATGCAGTTATTTTATTATCCTTTAAAATAGAACTACCTATGAGTTTAACAATTAAACCCATTTGCTTAGCCATGCTTACATCAAAGGCTGAAACAGATGTTATTCCTCGGCATGCTATATCGTTGAAGCTGACATTAGCTCTAAATGCTAATGAGGACAAAATAGCAATTTTTCTTGCTGCATCATATCCTTCTATGTCATCAGTAGGATCAGCTTCAGCATAACCAAGTTCATGAGCAATTTTTAAAGCGTCATTAAAACCAATATTATCATCATACATTTTTGAGAGTATGAAGTTTGTTGTTCCATTGAGTATCCCTTTTATTCTGCTTATTTTATTTATTTTAATGCTTTCCTTAACAGATTTTATGATTGGTATTCCCCCAGCTACGCTTGCTTCATATAATAGCCCTTTATTATTTTTTTTGGCTAGGTATGTAAGCTCTTTCATATACTTAGAAACTACTGCTTTATTGGCAGTTACTACATGTTTTTCATTATTAAGGGCGTAACTTATATAGCTATAAGCAGGTTCAACACCACCAATTACTTCAACTACAATATCAATATTAGGGTTGTCCAATATTTCTGAAGCATTAATGGTCAGAAGATTAACATCTATATATGAATTTTTATACTTATCTATATCTCTAACGAGTATTTTAGTTACCTCTATGTTTTGACCTGTACATTCCTTTAACTCATTTCTACAGGTATTTATAATTTCATATACTCCTGATCCTACAGTACCAAAACCCAGCAATCCTATTTTTATCATATTTTTCAACCTTCTTTCGTTAACACTATTTCTAAAATGTATTTGTATAAAAAACACTTGTATTTCGATGAAAAACATTATATCATATAATATGTATTAAGCAATAGTTTTTTTGAGAAAAATTTTAGTGGCTTATATATAACTAAGTTAAAATAGAAAATATGATTTTGAATTCGGAGGAGATTAAATGGCACAAATTTCATATAAGAGCACTAGAAGTGCAGAAAACAGTGTTTCATCACTTGAAGCTATAATAAGGGGCATTGCAGAAGATGGAGGACTATATGTTCCATCGTTTTTACCTTGTATAGATAAACCATTAAATCAACTAGCAAGTATGACTTATAGCGAGCTAGCTTTTTATATAATGAAGAAGTTTTTCTCAGAATTTTCTGATCAAGAACTGCTATGTTGTATAGAAAATGCGTACGATGAAAAATTTGATACAGAGGAAATAGTTCCTGTAGTAAAAAAGGATGATACTTATTTTTTAGAACTATTTCATGGACCAACGTTAGCTTTTAAGGATATGGCCTTGTCCGTACTTCCACATCTTATGACTTCAGCAGCTAAGAAACTTAATCGTTCAGAAGAAATAGTAATACTCACAGCTACATCTGGAGATACTGGTAAAGCTGCGCTTGAAGGTTTCAAAGATGTAGAAAACACTAAAATCATAGTTTTTTATCCGCAAAATGGTGTAAGTCAGATTCAAAAAAGACAGATGATAACACAAAAAGGCAAAAATACATATGTCTGCGGAATAAATGGGAATTTTGATGATGCTCAAACAGGAGTTAAAGAAGTATTTAATGATAAAGAATTATGTATGCAACTAGGCAAGAATAATATAATATTATCTTCAGCTAATTCCATTAACATAGGCAGATTAGTTCCGCAAATAGTCTATTACTTTTATGCTTATGCTAATCTACTTAAAAACAAAGATATTCAGATAGGAGAGAAAATAAATGTGGTAGTTCCTACAGGAAACTTTGGGAATATACTTGCAGCATATTATGCTAAGAAGATGAACCTTCCAATAAATAGGCTTATATGTGCATCTAATGAGAATAATGTACTATATGATTTTATAAGAACTGGAATATATGATAAAAGAAGAGAGCTAAAGGTAACTACATCACCGTCAATGGATATATTGATTTCTAGTAACCTTGAAAGATTATTATATGACTTAAGTACAAATGATGCTCAGCTAGTAAGCAATATGATGCAAAAGCTCAGCAGTGATGGCTTCTATGAAATACCAGTGCAAATGAAAGGTAAGTTAAAAGATTTTTATGGCGGATTTTGCGACGAGCAGGAGACATATAAATCTATAAGAGACATATATAATAGAACTGGGTATGTAATAGACACGCATACAGCTGTTGCATATTCTGTTTATCAAAAATATAAAAAGGATACATCAGATCATACTAAAACAGTAGTAGTTTCTACTGCAAGTCCATTCAAATTTACAAAAAGTGTTTGTAAAGCATTATTACTTGAGGTAGATAATTATAACGATTTTCAGTTGCTATATAAACTTTCTCAGTCAGCAGAGCTCAAAGTACCATATACAATAAAAGATTTAGAGAATAAGAAAATAGTTCATGATAATATTTGTAATAAAACAGATATAAGGTCTGTAGTAAAAAATATATTGAAGGCATAGGTGATATTCATGATACAGATAATAGTACCAGCAACAAGCGCTAACATAGGCCCTGGATTTGATAGCTTAGGAATAGCATTAAATATATATAATAAATTTAATGTTGAAGAAATAGAAGAAGGACTCATAATTAATGGCTGCGACGAAGAGTACAAAAACGAAAATAATTTAATATATACATCGATGCTTAAATGCTTTGAAAAACTTGGTTATAAATATAAAGGTATGAGGATAACTATAGATAGTGAAATACCAGTTTCAAGAGGACTAGGAAGTAGTGCAGCTTGCATATTGGCAGGAGTAGTATCGGCAAATGAGCTTGCAAAAGGAGGATTATCAAGGGATGAAATATTAAAAATAGCTACTGAAATAGAGGGACATCCTGACAATATAGCTCCTGCACTTTTTGGTGGAATGGTTGCGTCAATAGTGGATAATGATAATGTTTATTGCAGCAAGATACCAGTAACAGATGGAATAAAGTTCTATGCTCTAATTCCTAATTTTGAACTATCTACTAAGAAGTCAAGATCAGTTCTTCCAAAAGTTATACCTTTTGATGATGGAGTTTTTAATGTTGGAAGAACTGCTTTGATGATAGCTGCACTTGTAAATGGTGAATTTGACTTGCTGAAGGTAGCAAGTAAAGATAAGCTTCACCAAAAATATAGAGGTATTCTCATAGATGAATATGATACAATAATAGAAAAATGTGAACATTTAGGGTTTTATGGTACATTTTTAAGTGGAGCAGGTCCTACCATTATTGCTGTAGATAAAGAAAAAAATAAAAGCATGTACAATGACCTTCTTATTTTTTTATCAGAACTTGAAAATAAATGGGAGATTAAAGAAATGAGTATCGATTATCATGGCATTGTCATTAACTAGTATAGGAAGGAGAATATCATGGATGGTAAGTACTTAGTTATAGATAAGGAAATATTACCTGATGTTTTTGAAAAAGTAGTAGAAGCTAAGGAGCTTTTGAGAACTGGGAAGGTTAAAGGGATAACAGAAGCCGTAAAAAGTGTTGGAATAAGCAGAAGTGCATTTTATAAATATAAAGATTATGTTTTTACCCTTTCTGAAGGAACAAGAGGTAAAAAAATCACTTTATCATTTTTGCTGAGTCATCAAACTGGAGTATTATCAAAAATATTACAGATGATATCAAGTAATCATGGTAACATACTTACTATCAATCAAGACAATCCAGTTAATAATGTAGCAAATGTTAGCATTACCTTTGATATTTCGAAGCTGCAAAGAGAGCTAGAAGAAGTAATAAAAGATATAGAGCAAGTAAAAGGAGTAGAAAAATTAGAGTTAGTATCTATGGAATAAAATAAAATCTAAGTTAATAAAATATCAATTGTTGAAAAATTTTAAAATATGATTTATTATTTAATTAAAGGATAAATAATAAATACCAAAACATAATATTGTCCCAGATGAAAATAGCGTGAGATATCTTTTAACAGATAGCCGAAGAAGCAATGTAAAAAGAGCCAGCTTTTTATAGAAACTTTCAGGCAAAAGTATCGCTATTAGATGGAACTCTGAAGAGCCCGGTTAATCGGCGCCGAAGGAGAAATACATTTGATAAATGTAGAAGCTCTCAGGTTAAGTAAACAGAGGAATGTAATGGCACTTGGCTTTGCAATGCTGTTATGTTCTTTTTTTATTACCTAAAATTAGAAAATTGATAATAGTACTATGATACTTATTAAAGTATATTTTCAATGATAGTGTAGAAAATAACTATTAAGAAAAACGTTTTACTAGATGGAATCATATAATTAATATATACAAATAAAACGATATATTGAAAGGAGGAATTATTTTGACTGAACTAAGAAAAACATCACTTTTTAATGTTCATCAAAAATATGGCGGAAAAGTTGTAGACTATTCGGGATGGGCTCTTCCAGTACAGTTTGAAGGAATAACACCCGAACACGAGGCAGTAAGAACTAGTGCAGGATTATTCGACGTTTCACACATGGGAGAAGTAGAGGTAAAAGGAAGTCAGGCTTTAGAATTTGTACAAAATTTAGTGACAAATGATGTATCAGTTCTTAATGACAACCAAGTTCTTTATAATCTAATGTGCTACCCAGACGGAGGGATTGTAGATGATTTATTAGTTTATAAGTTCTCAAACGATCATTTCTTTCTTGTAATCAATGCAAGCAATGTAGAAAAGGATTACAACTGGATGGTAGAAAATGCAGTTGGGTATGATGTTCAGCTAAAAAATCTTTCAGACGAAATATCAGAAATAGCTATACAGGGACCAAAGGCAGAGGTTATTCTTCAAAAGCTAACTGATACAGACTTATCACAAGTAGGTTTTTTCTACTGTAAGAGAGACGTGAGCATAGCTGGAGCAAACTGTTTAATATCTAGAACAGGATATACAGGTGAAGATGGATTTGAAATATATCTTGATCATAATAATTCTGAAATGGTTTGGGAAAAACTAATGGATGCAGGAAGTGAAGAAGGAATTAAACCAGCTGGTCTTGGTGCAAGAGATACATTAAGATTTGAAGCCACATTGCCTCTTTATGGTAATGAAATCGGCAGAGATATAACTCCATTAGAAGCTGGACTAGGATTTTTTGTAAAACTTAACAAACAAAACTTCATTGGTAAAGATGCATTAGTGAAACAAAAAGAAGAAGGATTAAAAAGAAAAGTAGTAGGATTTGAAATGATTGATAGAGGTATTCCAAGACATGGATATGAAGTACATGCAGATGGCAAAAAAATAGGTTTCGTTACAACAGGATACTCTGCCCCTACTGTTAAGAAAAACATAGGATTAGCCATGGTTGATATTGAGTACTCAAAGCTTGATACAGAAATTGAGATAATGATTAGAAATAAAGCTACAAAAGCTAAAGTTATAAGTAAGAAATTCTATCAAAAACAATACAAAAAATAATTTATAAAAATTAAATTTGAGGAGGAATAAAAATGAAAGTATTGGAAGGTCTTCTATATTCAAATGATCATGAGTGGATTAAGGTTGAGGGAAATGAAGCTTATATAGGAATTACAGATCATGCACAGCATCAATTAGGAGAAATAGTTTATGTAGAGCTACCACAAGTTGATGATGAATTAAATGCAGGAGATGTTTTTGGAGTTATTGAATCTGTTAAGGCAGCATCTGATTCATATTTACCTATTTCAGGTAAAGTTGTTGGAGTAAATGAAGCATTAGATGATTCGCCACAGCTTATTAACGAAGATCCTTATGCAAACTGGGTTGTAAAAATTGAAATAGCTGACAAATCAGAACTTGAAAACTTAATGGATGCTAAAGCATACGAAGAATTCTGTAGTAAGGAGGATTAACATGCATAGGTATATTCCTAATACTGAGGGGGACAAAAAGCTAATGCTAGACAGCATTGGCGTGAAATCAATTGATGATTTGTTTGAAGATGTACCAAAAGAGCTTAAGTTTAATAGAAAACTTGATATAAGCGAAGCTTTATCAGAGTCTGAAATAATAAAACACATGGCAAGTCTAACTGATAAAAATATGAGTACAGATGAACTTACATGTTTCTTAGGTGCAGGTGCATATGATCACTATATACCGTCAATAGTAAAACATCTAGCTATGAGATCAGAGTTTTATACATCATATACTCCATATCAAGCTGAAATAAGTCAAGGAACTCTTCAAGTAATATTTGAATATCAAACAATGTTATGCAACCTGACAGGAATGGATGTAACAAATGCATCTATGTACGATGGTCCTACAGCAGCAGCTGAGGCGTCTATAATGGCTTGTGAGAATACAAGAAGAAAATCAGTTATAGTATCTAAAACAGTTCATCCTGAAGTAAGAAAGGTTATGTCAACTTATCTTAGATTCAGAGATATAGAACTAAAAGAAGTTGATATGATAGATGGTGTTACAGATATAGAAAAGTTAAAATCAATGGTTGACAAGACTACTGCTGGTGTTGTAGTAGCTTCTCCAAACTTCTTTGGGATAATAGAAGATGTTACAGAAGTTGAAAAGATAACTCATGAAAATAAAGCAAATTTTATCATGTACACTGATCCAATATCCCTAGGTATATTGAAGACTCCAGGAGAGCTTGGTGCTGATATAGTTGTTGGAGAGGGTCAGTCATTAGGAAACAAACTTAACTTTGGTGGACCATATCTTGGGTTCTTAGCTACAACCTCAAAATTAGTAAGAAAGCTTCCAGGAAGAATAGTAGGGCAAACTGAGGATGTAGATGGTAAAAGAGCATTTGTGCTTACACTTCAGGCAAGAGAGCAGCATATAAGAAGATTTAAGGCTACTTCAAATATATGCTCAAATCAAGGGTTGAACATGGTAATGGCTGCTATATACATGACAACGATGGGCAAAAATGGGCTTAGAGAAGTGGCAATGCAAAGCACTCAAAAGGCTCACTATGCTTATAATGAATTAATTAAAAGTGGAAAATATAAACCACTATTTAATAAACCATTCTTCAAGGAATTTGCAGTAACAAGTGATATTGAAGCAAATAAGGTAAACAGTGAGCTACTTGCTAATGGAATACTTGGCGGATATGAACTTAGCAAAGATTATAGTGGATTAAATAATGGACTTTTGTTCTGTGTAACTGAAAAGAGAACAAAAGAAGAAATAGATAAGCTAGCTCGTGTTATGGAGGTGATAGCATGAGAAAATATGATAAATTGATATTCGAGGTTTCAAGAGAAGGAAGAAGAGCATACAGCCTTCCTAAAAACGATGTAAATGAACTTTCATTAGAAGAGATTATACCAAGTGAATTCTTAAGTGATAAAGAAGTTGCTCTTCCTGAGGTAAGTGAAGTTGATGTTATAAGACATTTCACTAATCTATCAAATAAAAACTATGGAGTAGATACAGGATTTTATCCGTTAGGCTCATGTACTATGAAGTATAATCCTAAGATAAATGAAGATATGGCAGCACTTTCAAGGTTTACAGATATTCATCCTTATCAGCCTGAGGAAACTGTTCAAGGTGCGCTTGAACTAATGTATAATTTAGATAAACAGCTTTCAGAGATTTCAGGTATGGCAAGGTCTACTATTCAGCCAGCGGCTGGTGCCCATGGTGAATTAACAGGATTAATGATTATAAAAGCTTACCATAATAGCAGGGGAGATAAGAAGAGAACTAAAATAATAGTTCCAGATTCAGCACATGGTACTAATCCATCAAGTGCACAAGTTGCAGGGTTTGAAGTTGTAGAAATTAAATCGGATAAATATGGTGCGGTTGATATAGAGAGCTTAAAAGCAGTATTAAATGATGAAATTGCAGGACTTATGCTTACAAACCCAAGCACTCTAGGACTATTTGAAAAGAATATAAAGCTTATAGCTGATCTTGTACACGAAGCAGGTGGACTTCTTTACTACGATGGAGCAAATATGAATGCAATAATGGGTATTACAAGACCTGGAGACATGGGCTTTGACGTAATGCACTACAACATTCATAAAACCTTATCAACACCTCATGGTGGTGGAGGACCTGGAAGTGGTCCTGTAGGAGTGAGAGAAGACTTAGTAAAATTCTTACCTGCACCAGTAATTGAGAAAAAAGACGATAAATATATATTAGACTATAATAGACCAGAATCGATTGGAAAGGTGAAAGGATTCTATGGACATTTTGGTGTGATGATAAGAGCCTACACATACATTCTTTCAATGGGAGCAGAAGGTTTAAAAGAAGCAAGTGAAATGGCAGTATTAAATGCTAACTATATGATGAATAAGTTAAAAGAGCATTATTATCTTCCAATAGACCAAATATGCAAGCACGAGTTTGTATTAGGTGGGCTTAAAGATGCTAACCTTGAGGTTTCAACACTAGATATAGCTAAGAGATTGTTGGATTATGGATATCATCCTCCAACAGTGTACTTCCCATTAATAGTACATGAAGCTATTATGATTGAGCCTACTGAGACAGAAAGTAAGGAGACACTTGATGGTTTTATCGACGCAATGATACAAATTGCAAAAGAAGCAGATAGTGATCCAAAGCTTTTAAAGAATGCACCATATGATACTCCAGTAAGAAGAGTAGATGAGGCTAAAGCTGCAAGAGAACTTGTACTAAAGTGGAATAAATAAAGACTGATTTAGAGTTCAGGTAATATATGTTCTCTGCCTGAACTCTATTGCAATAATAGATAAATATATTATGGGAATTAGTCGAGGAAGGAATATGTATTCTAAAAGCCCATAAAAGTTAGTAATAAAATTTTTAATGGAGTGATAAATATGAATCCTATGTTAAAAAAACTAGTCGATCAAGGATTTATGACAGAAGCTTTTGCAAACTATATTGAGGAAGCAGTAGCGAATAAAGATTCTTTTATTGTTTCAGGCCACAAAGGATGGGGAATTCTTCCTCTCTTTGCTACGATAGGTGCTGTGGCAAAAGGGAATTTTTCAATGAAGCAGGTTAAAAGCTTTGGAGATTTAGCTGATGATGCTGAATATTATTTAATTGGAGACCTTAAAGATATTGATTATGCAAAGCTAATTACTGATGTAATGTTAAAGCAAAATGCATCAATGATTTGTCTTAAGGATCCAGATCATCCATATTCGTTCTTTAAGCTACTTGGGGATGTATATAAAACAAACGGAGATAGTTCAAAGACATATCAAGTACTTGAATGCGGTAAAATTGATGATGAGAAAAAATTAGTTAAAATTACAAAGACTACATTAAATGAAAAAGGAAGACCTGTAAAGGTTGATTTTAAAGGCTAGTCAGGAGCAGTTAACTCCTGACTTTTTTGATTAATAATCAGTTTATTCAATAAAGTAAAAAACAAAATTTTACTCTGTGAAAAGGGTAACGAAATAGGAGGTGCTTAAGATGTTTGCAAGCGATGGTAATGTTAAAAAAGCATTCATAGATAGCATAGTAAATTCAATAAAAGAAAGAAAAGAAAATGCATGTTCTACTTGAGACCCAGTAGCTGTTTTAGCAACCGCCTGGGGCGTTAAAGAAATGGTAGATTTAAGTCATGCAGAAGCAGTTCAAGAATATGTAAGAAGTATATCAGGAACAGAAATGATACTAGATGATGGAACAAAAATTTCTTTCTTAAAAGGAGATGTTAAAATAAAGTCTGATCAAGCTATATTAATATATAGATATCAAATAGCAATGTAGTTAAATAATTACTGCTGGAATTAAAATACATTATTTTCATCTGATAATCCCCACATGCTTGCACAGCAAATATCCCTTGATTTGCATAAATAGGGGGATTTAAATTATATAGTCATGTTATTATAGCAAAAGCTAAGATAGGGAGATGAAATAAATGAAACTAAAAATAATGTTCTTAGGAAGATGTAATTATGAAAAAGCTTTAGATATTCAATATGATATTTTAAAAAAAAGGCAGGATAATGCTATTGAAGATACTTTAATTTTAGTAGAGCATCCACCAGTTATAACATTAGGAACCCATGCTAATGAATCTAATGTAATAGTATCAGAGAAGCTTTTAAACGACAATGGTGTACAGATTTTTAAAACAAATAGAGGTGGAGATGTAACTTATCATGGACCCGGGCAAATAGTTGGTTATCCTATAGTTAATCTCAGAAGCAAAAATATGGGCATTCGAGTGTTTGTTAGGACTTTGGAAGAGAGCTTTATTAAATTATTAGAGGAGAAATGCAATATTGTAGCTGAAAGAGATTCAGAACATACAGGTGTGTGGATTGGCAATAAAAAGATTGTTGCAATAGGATTAGCTGTAAAGCGTGGAGTTACCATGCATGGATTCGCGTTTAATGTAAATACGAACCTAGATCATTTTAATTGGATAGTACCTTGTGGCATATCTGACAGAGGAGTTACTTCAGTTCAGAATGCTACTGGTAATTATATAGATTTTAATGATTCAAATAAATTAGTTATAGAATATTTTTGTAAGCATTTTAACTATGATAGCTATGAAATATTAGATTTGAGTGATAAATAATTGATGGAGGACTTTTTATGGAAATTAAAAGAAAGCCAGAATGGCTAAGAATAAAGCTAAGAGAAGGTCGTAATTTAGACTATGTCAAAGAGATACTTACAGAATATTCATTAAATACTGTTTGTGAAGAAGCTAATTGTCCCAATAGAGTAGAATGTTTTAGTAAAAAAACAGCAACTTTTATGATTTTAGGCAGTGAATGCTCACGCAACTGTAAATTTTGCAATGTTTCTCATGGTAATCTTCAGGCTGTCGATCTAAAAGAGCCAGAGAACATTGCAAATGCGACTATGAAACTGGGACTTAAGTATGTAGTAATTACTTCGGTAACAAGAGACGATTTGCCTGATGGAGGAGCTCAGCATTTTGCAAATGTAATAAAAGCTATAAAGGATGTAAATGAAAAAACTATAGTAGAGGTGCTTATTCCAGACTTTCAGGGAAACATAGATGCACTTAAGAAAGCTGTGGATGCTAAACCAGAGATAATTAATCATAACATTGAAACAATCCCTAGATTATATAAAGAAGTACGACCAATGGCCATATATGAACGCTCTTTAAATCTATTAAAAAACGTAAAGGCTATGGATAAAAATATTCTAACAAAGTCAGGTATAATGGTTGGACTTGGAGAAACCGAGAATGAAGTAATAGAAGTATTTAAACATCTGAGACAGGTAGAATGTGATTTCTTAACTGTAGGACAGTATTTGGCTCCTTCCACAAAGCACCATCCAGTAGTTGAATATATTCCACTAGATGTTTTTGATAAGTATAAGGAAGCAGCTTATAATTTAGGGTTTAAGTTTGTTGCTTCAGGACCCCTTGTAAGAAGCTCATATAATGCTGCAGATATGTATGAAACAAGGTAGTTTATGGGGAAATTAGATAAATAACTGAGAAACCGGCCATAGTCAGAGGTTTAGTTGTGTAAGGCAGTTCAAACACATGTGCAGAAAACTGTACATATGCTTGAACTGCCTTATTTAGTATTGCACAAAAAAAATAAAAGATTTTGTATTTATTTCGAACATAAAAACAGAAATTAATAAAAGTATAAAAACTCTCTGAACGGTGAAAAACAGATAGATACTATATATTAGGTTTATAAAAATTGATGGCATAGTCTTTGCTAGTTACATTATTAGCTTTCTATTTATGAAAAATTTATTAAATTAAACAATATTAAGGAGGAGTTAATAATGAGATTAAGTGGTAAAGTGGCTATCATAACAGGAGCAGGAAGAGGTATTGGAGAAGCTACGGCTAAAAAGTTTGTAAATGAGGCAGCAAAAGTGGTTGTAGCAGATATAAATGTAGAGGACATCAATAGAACAGTTGAAGAAATAAAAGCAGTCGGTGGAGAGGCTATTGGAGTAAAAGTCGATGTTACTAGCCTTGAGAGTGTGCATAATATGATTTCTGAAACTGTTAAAGAATTTGGGAGACTTGATATAATAGTAAACAATGCAGGGATTACAGCAGATAACACATTAATGAAAATGACAGAGTCTGAATGGGACAGAGTAATTAATGTAAATTTAAAAGGAGTTTATAACTGTGGTCAAGAAGCTGCAAAGATAATGGCTGAGCAAGGTAGCGGTGTTATACTTAACGCTACTTCAGTAGTAGGTTTATATGGTAATTTTGGTCAGACAAACTATGCAGCAACAAAGTGGGGAGTTATAGGTATGACTAAAACATGGGCAAAAGAGCTTGGTAAAAAGGGTGTACGTGTAAATGCTGTAGCTCCAGGGTTCATACTTACTCCAATGACTGAGAAAATGCCTGAAAAAGTACTTGATATGATGAAGGATAAGGCACCTTTAAAGAGGCTAGGTATGCCAGAAGATATTGCTAACTGTTATGCTTTCTTGGCATCAGACGAGGCAAGCTTTATAACAGGAGCTGTATTAGAGGCTACTGGTGGAG
Organism: Brassicibacter mesophilus; assembly: GCF_050433385.1. Taxonomy (NCBI): domain Bacteria; kingdom Bacillati; phylum Bacillota; class Tissierellia; order Tissierellales; family Thermohalobacteraceae; genus Brassicibacter; species Brassicibacter mesophilus. The sequence continues at coordinate 139 of NZ_JBNPXI010000026.1, read as the reverse complement.
TAGTATTATAGAAATACAACAATATTTTAATAAAGGAGGAGGACACAGAATGAGAGAAGTAGTAATTGTAGGTGCAGCTAGAACACCTGTAGGAAGTTTTGGAGGAAGTTTAGCATCATTATCAGCTATAGACCTAGGA
>NZ_JBNPXI010000025.1:0-61790 GCF_050433385.1 Brassicibacter mesophilus | reverse complement strand
TGAACAATGTGAAGGCCAGCGTCTTTAGGCGCTGGTCGGTAACAGCCCCTTATAGGGGCAGAGCAAACCACCCGTTAGACGGGTGGTGCTGATTCAAGATATAGCATGATTAATGTAAACTTTAGGAAAAAGTACCAATAGCCTTTGAAAAAAAGAAATAGTGGTGGTATAATGTTTACATATATTTAATAAAATAGATTAGACGACATTTACTGGGGTGAAAATATGATATCAAAAAAGAAAGCAGTAGTTGGAGCTATAGTAATAACATTAATCACGAGTTTATTAACCTTTGCAGTTAGTAATACAATTCAAATACATTATAAGCATAAAGTCGTATTACCTAAAAGTGAATTTGAGGAGTATGCTAGAGCATACCAAAAGTACTCTAAGGTCATGGCTTTGGAGAACTTTGTAAAACAAAATTATCTCAATGATGTAAAGGATGAAACATTATATGAAGGAGAATTGAAAGGATTATTTGAATCATTAGAAGACCCGTATTCTGTATATATGACCAAGGATGAGTTTTCTGATTTTATGGAGCATACAAAAGGAACTTACGATGGTATTGGTGTTATTGTGACTCCTGGAGAGGATAATTTAATAACAGTGGTGTCTCCTATAGAAGATACTCCAGGTGAAAAAGCAGGAATAAAAACAGGAGATAAGATTGTCAAGGTAAATGGCAAAGAATTTACAGCTGACAAAATGGATGATGCTATAAAAACTATGAAGGGTAAGGCTGGAACTGATGTGTTATTAACTATAATGAGAAAAGATAACCAGGGAAACTCAGAATTTTTAGATAAGAAAATAACAAGACAAGAAATAAGATTAGTAAGCGTAAAATCACAGATGCTAGAAGATAAAATAGGTTATATAAGAATAGTGTCATTTGATGATTTAACAGATAAGGACTTCAAAACACATCTCAAAGCATTACAAAAAGATGGTATGAAGGGATTAATCATAGATTTACGTAACAACCCAGGTGGACTACTAGATGTATGTGCAAATGTGGCAGATGAGCTTATGGGAGAAGGGACAATAGTCTATACAGAGACTAAAAATAAAGAAAGAGAGTATTTAACATCTGATAAGAAGAAACTAGGCTTGCCTTTAACTATACTTGTAAACGAAGGAAGTGCTAGTGCATCAGAGATACTTTCTGGAGCAATTCAGGATACAAAAACAGGAGTATTAATTGGGACTAAAACATTTGGAAAAGGAATTGTGCAACGTATTAAGGAGCTTCCTGATGGATCAGGTTTCAAATTAACAGTTTCTGAATACTTCACACCAAATGGAAAGAATATACATGGTAAAGGTATTGAACCAGATATTATAGTAGAAATTCCTGAAGGTGTAGAGCAAATAGGAGTAGAGAATATAAAACAAGATACGCAGCTTCAGAAAGCATTAGAAATTATCAAAAGCAAGATTAAGTAAGAAACGTAGCCATTAGTCAAACTAATGGCTATATCTTTTTCGATACCAAAGGAGTGCTTTTATGAATCAGTTAATAGAAATAGGAAGTATATTTATCCAATCTATATTTTCAATTATTAAGGCTCCAATTTTTTGGATTTTGATACTTATTTTATACTTACAATACAATAGACTTGGAAAGATAGAGAGAAAAGTGCTAGGTGGAAATAAACAATCAATCTATGAGAGAATAGTATATTCAACATTATCAGGAATACTTGGAGGAGTATTAGGTAGTATTATAATGCTGATCTTAAGGATAACTGTTGAAATAGATGACTTTGGACTTATATTCATTCTAGCTTTACTGTTAATGCTTATTAATCCTAGATTTTTATGTTTTTCTTATTCAGGTGGCATAGTATCATTAGTGAGCCTTATTTTTGGATATCCCGATATAGATGTATCAAGCATAATGGCAATTGTTGCAATATTACATCTTATTGAAAGCTTTTTGATAAGAGCAGACGGATACAAAACAAGAATACCAATGTTTATAGATAGAGAGGGAGCTACAGTAGGCGGTTTTAATATGATTAGATATTGGCCTGTTCCATTTATTATTTTAATGCCTTCAAATCAGACAATATTAATGGGTGGAGTTATAGCAGCATTAGGGTATGGCGATATGACTTTTACAGAGTACCCTAAAGATAAAGCAATTCAATCATCAAAACGCTTATTCGTGTATAGTATGGTACTGTTAGCTTTATCAGTATTATCTGCAAAAGTGTATTTCTTAAAATTTATAGCAGCTCTATTTGCTCCTTTAGCACATGAGTTTTTAATTCAATATAGTAGAAAAAAGGAACGGTCAAGAAAACCTATATTCACTCCTGTTAATAATGGAGTGCGAGTTTTAGAAACAAAGCGAGATGGTATAGCTGAAAAGCTTGGAATTAAGATGGGAGATGTAATTTTATCAATAAATGGCATAAAAGTTGGGTCAGTAGAGCAGATGCGGAATATTTTAAATAATATTTCATCATACATATGGATAGATTACTATAACAGAAATGGACAATTAGTAAATAAAGATTATTGCGATTATAAAAACGGGATAAAAGACTTAGGTATATTAGTAGTACCTAAATATTCTCCATATGTCTTTGACATAGATCAACAACAAGGCTTTATAATAAAAGCATATAAATGGGTTAAGAGGAAGCTGGCTATTTAAGCCGCTTCCTCTTTAATTTAAAATATTATTTAAATCTATAGAATATATTTGACTTGTATCTAAATTGTCTATAGGTGGAATAGCACTAAAATAAATTGTATTTGCCTTACTGTTATAATATACTGTTTCACTTATAACATGACCGAGTGCTGTAAGATCGCCGCTATTTAGTTTATATATGAATGAAGAAAATTCTGTGCCATAGTTTTCTCTGCCAACTAGAACTAAAGTATCAGAATCAATAATTGAAAAACTTCTGATATCCATATCTGTTACTGATTTTTTTACTTTATTATTTATATCATATAGCCATAGAGTGCATTTATTTTGGTTTATTACATTTTTTTTGTATACCAGTATATTTGAATCAATAAACTTAGGAATATGACCTGAGTCAATTTTTTTCAGTTCTTTTCCATCACTAGTGATAAATATTTCCTTAGTGTTTTGTTGTTCATTGAACTCAGTAAATACAAACTTTTCGTTATAGACATCAAAATCAGAAATATTCTTGCTTACAGAAAATAATATCTGATGCTCATTTTTCTCTAAATCAAACGATAGCAATGTAGCTCTAGATTTTTCATCATTATTTAGGGCATAAAGCTTTTTGCCATACCATTCTATATTCCAACTGTGTTTATAGGCTAAAGGTGTAATTTTCTGTGTTGTATTATCACTAAGGTTTACAATAAAAATATCTGTAAGCTTTCCATTATGTTCTATTATAGCTATCTTACTTAAATCAGGACTAAACTTAGCAGAATATATGGTGTTATGAGTGGAATAAATCTTTTCCTTTTTGTTTTTTTGTATATCATAGAGCCAAAGATTCTGATAATCTCCATCTTTATTGTTTATTTTTTGAATATAGATTATAGACTTTCCATCTACATAGTCAATTATATTTCCTTTATCAATGGTGGTTGAAATTATCTGTTGATTTGTTTCTATAAACTCCCCACTTGATGCATCTACCCTAGCCTTAAAGTAAACTAGCGGAAGATCAATTTGCTCCTTTGCAAAAATATTATGAAGGTCTACATCCCAGATGTATTTGTTATCTTCATTAATCAAATTAATTTTAGGGACAGTGTTTGACGTAATCTTAAATTGTGCATAGATATTGTTTAGAACTTGGTTTTTATCATATGCTACTTTAATTGGCTCATAGTTTGAGTTTATAATGCTAAACTTAGTGTCTTTAAGTGTTACATTGTCAATACCGTCAAGCTTAATTAATAGCTGAGGTACAACAATATCCTTTTTGTTTTCTTCAATAGTCCGACTTGCGTAAATTTTAATTTCGTTGCTAGCTTTAGTAATTTTATCTATATTTATCTTAGAACACTCAACAATTCCTAGATTTACTAGAAAAGCAGGTTCAGTATCTTTATCAACTATTTCCACATGAGGATTAACAGATTGGAAGCCTTTAGATAACGTTGTTCTTTCGATCTGAAAATCAATTGATTTTTCCACAGAAGTTGATGCTATAGGACCTTCAACTGGTTTGTTGTTTTTATTATTCACACTACATGCTGTAAGTGTTAGCATGATAGAAAGAAATATTACTTGCTTCTTCATTGATAGCCTCCTTCCTAACTTTCACATTATTAATATTCAACATAGAAAGCAAATGACCTTCTTTATTAGAGAAATTCTTTATTTTTATATATTTTTTTTGACATATTGACTTAAATTGGGATTATATATATAATTAATACGAACAAGTGTTCCAAGCATGTATGTTTAGAATAATATGTTTAGAATAAATCTTTTGTGATATAAATAAAAAGTATATATTAACACAAATTACTTAGACTTATTATTGACCAAAATAGTTCCAAATTATATCAAGAATTAGCATATAATTCTAAGAATATCTTGGAAAAATTCAGAAAGTATTACAAATGTTTTCTTATAAAAATGCTTGATGTTATTGCTATAATGATTATTATAGGAAAATAACAATACTATAATCAATGTATTTTGTTTAATAATTGGGGTGATATTTTGAATAGATTTAAGATAAAATCAGAGTTTAAACCAACAGGAGACCAGCCTGCAGCCATTGAAAGCTTAAGTCGAGGTATCTTCGATAATATTAAGCATCAGACTCTTTTAGGGGTAACAGGATCTGGAAAGACTTTTACAGTTGCTAACATTATTGAAAAAGTTCAGAAGCCAACTATAGTTATTGCTCATAACAAAACGCTGGCTGCGCAGCTAGCAAGTGAATTCAAAGAGTTTTTTCCAGACAATGCAGTTGAATATTTTGTAAGCTACTACGATTATTATCAACCTGAGGCTTATGTTCCTCAGACAGACACTTATATAGAAAAAGATTCGTCTATAAATGATGAGATAGATAAACTAAGGCACTCGGCTACGGCGTCACTATTTGAACGTAAAGATGTCATAATTGTTGCTAGTGTTTCATGTATATATGGATTAGGAGATCCTATTGATTATGAAAACCTTGTTTTGTCATTAAGACCAGGAATGATCAAGGATAGAGATGAAATTATTAGAAAACTTATAGATATCCAATATGAAAGAAACGATATTAATTTTATTAGGGGTACATTTAGAGTTAGAGGAGATGTTATTGAAATCTTTCCAGCATCTTCGAATGAAAATGCAATAAGAGTTGAGCTATTTGGTGATGAAATAGATAGAATAACAGAAGTGAACGCACTTACTGGAGAGATAATCGGATTAAGACAGCATATTTCAGTATTTCCTGCATCACACTTTGCTACAAGTCAAGAGAAAGTAGATAGAGCTATAGTTAGTATAGAAGAAGAACTAGATGCAAGATTAAAAGAACTTACAGCTGATGATAAACTGCTTGAAGCTCAAAGACTTAAGCAGAGAACAATGTATGATATAGAAATGCTTAGAGAAATGGGATTTTGCCAAGGTATAGAAAATTATTCTAGACACATAAGCGGAAGACCAACAGGCAGTAAACCTTACACTTTACTAGATTATTTTCCTGATGATTATTTGATGATAATAGATGAGTCTCATGTTACACTGCCACAGGTTAGAGGTATGTACGCAGGTGATAGGTCTCGTAAGACAACACTTGTAGACTATGGGTTCAGACTTCCTTCTGCTTTAGATAATAGACCTTTGAAGTTTGATGAGTTTGAGCAACATATAAATCAGATAATCTACGTAAGTGCAACTCCAGGTCCATATGAGTTAGAACATTCACAAAGTGTAGTTGAACAGATAATACGTCCAACAGGACTACTGGATCCAGAGGTTGAAGTTAGGCCAACTAAAAATCAAATTGATGATCTAGTTAAGGAAATAAATATTAGAGCAGAAAAGAACGAAAGAGTACTAGTGACTACTTTAACAAAAAAAATGTCTGAGGATTTGACTAACTATTTTAAGGAAATAGGAATTAAAGTTACGTATCTTCATTCGGATATAAAGACAATAGAAAGAATGGAAATAATAAGAGATCTTAGAATGGGAAAATTTGATGTTTTAGTAGGAATAAATCTATTAAGAGAAGGTTTAGATCTGCCAGAGGTTTCTTTGGTTACAATATTAGATGCAGATAAAGAAGGTTTTTTGAGGTCTGAAACTTCTATGGTGCAGACAATAGGAAGAGCAGCAAGAAACTCAGAGGGTAAGGTTATAATGTATGCAGATAAGCTTACTAACTCAATGACAAAGGCTATCAATGAAACAAACAGAAGAAGATTCATTCAGACGGAATATAATCAGCAATATGGTATTGTCCCTAAAACAATAAAGAAAGGTATTAGAGATGTAATAGAGGCAACAAAGGTTGCAGAAGATGCAGAAAAGTATGGTTATGATGGCATTAACGATATGACAAGTGAAGAGATCAATCAAGCAATAAGTAGATTGGAAGCAGAAATGATGGAGGCTGCAGAAAAGCTTCAATTTGAAAGAGCTGCTGAATTGAGAGATAAGTTAACGGAGTTAAAGGATAAGCTGTAAACAATTAATATAAGATATTTTATAAATTTTAAAAAGAGAGTATGAGGTGGCAAAATGCAAAAAGATAAAATCATTATAAAAGGAGCGAAAGAGCATAACTTAAAAAATATAGATATTGAGCTCCCAAGAAATAAATTTATAGTTTTAACAGGGCTAAGTGGCTCTGGTAAATCTTCACTTGCATTCGATACTATATACGCAGAAGGCCAAAGAAGATATGTTGAAAGTCTGTCTGCTTACGCCAGACAATTTCTTGGGCAAATGGAAAAGCCAGATGTTGAATATATTGAAGGATTATCGCCAGCTATCTCAATAGACCAAAAAACGACTAGCAGAAATCCAAGGTCAACTGTAGGGACAGTAACTGAAATATATGACTATTTGAGGTTGTTGTTTGCACGCGTGGGAACGCCCCACTGTCATAAGTGCGGCAAAGAAATAACATCACAAACAATAGATCAAATGGTTGATCAAATAATGGCGATTGAAGAAAGAACGAAGATACAACTTCTTGCTCCAATTGTTAGAGGAAGAAAGGGAGAGCATCAAAAAATATTTGAAACTATAAGAAAAGAAGGATTTGTAAGAATTAGAGTCGATGGAGAATTAAAAGAGGTTAGCGAAGATATAAAGTTGGATAAGAATAAAAAGCATTCTATTGAAGTAGTTGTAGATAGAATTGTCATAAAAGAAGGAATAGAGCAAAGACTTACAGATTCGCTAGAGACAGCTCTAAAACTAGCTGAAGGATTAGTCATAGTTGACATAATTGATAAAGAAGAGATGCTTTTTAGCCAAAAGCTTGCATGTATAGATTGTGGTATTGGAATAGATGAGCTATCTCCAAGAATGTTTTCATTTAATAGCCCATTTGGAATGTGTCCAGTATGTAACGGATTAGGAAGTCATATGAAGGTTGACCCAGAGCTTGTTATACCCAATCCAAATCTTTCTATAAATCAGGGTGCTATTGCTCCATTTTCAAATACTTCAGATGACACATATTACTTTAAGATGTTTAAAGCAATAGCAGATGATAATGGTTATGACTTAGATAAACCTATAAAAGATGCTCCTAAAAAGTTCTTAGATGAATTACTATACGGCACAGGGGATAAAGAAGTTGAGTTTGAATTTGATAGTAGATTTGGTGGGTGGAAGACACACAGAGCACCGTTTGAAGGAATAATTCCTAATCTTGAAAGAAGGTATGGAGAAACTGTCTCTGACTACATGAGAGAAAAAATTGAGAGTTTTATGAGCGTCATCCCATGTCCTGAATGTAATGGAAACAGACTTAAGCCTGAGAGTTTAGCAGTTCTAATTGGTGGACTGAATATTTCACAGCTTACAGATATGTCAGTTAGACAAGCTGTTGATTTTGTAGAAAAATTGGAGCTAACAGAAAGACAGGAATTTATAGCACATCAAATATTAAAAGAAATAAAAGAAAGATTAAACTTTCTATGTGATGTAGGGCTTGATTATCTTACGCTTTCTAGAAATGCTGGTACACTATCAGGAGGAGAATCGCAAAGGATAAGACTTGCTACTCAGATAGGTGCAAGTCTAGTAGGTGTGCTATATGTACTGGATGAACCGAGTATAGGACTTCATCAAAGAGATAATGATAGATTACTTAAGACTTTAAGAAATTTAACTGACTTAGGAAATACTCTTATAGTTGTTGAGCATGATGAGGATACTATGCACTGCGCTGACCATATAGTTGACATTGGACCGGGAGCAGGTGTACATGGAGGCTATGTTGTGGCTCAAGGAACTCTTGAAGATATTGAAAATTGCGAAGACTCTATTACTGGACAATACCTTAGTGGAAGAAAGCAAATAGAGATACCAAAAAAAAGACGTAAACCAAACGGTAAATGGGTAGAAATTATAGGTGCAAATGAAAATAACTTAAAGAATATAAGTGTTAAAATACCTCTTGGTGTTTTTACATCTATAACCGGAGTATCAGGTTCAGGAAAGAGTACTTTAATTAACGAAATACTATATAAAAGGCTGGCGCAAGAGCTGCATCGTTCAAAGCAAAAGCCAGGTAAGCATAAAAATATTAAAGGAATAGAGCACATAGATAAGATAATTGACATAGATCAATCTCCTATAGGCAGAACTCCTAGATCGAATCCAGCAACGTATACTGGAGTATTTGACCAAATAAGAGATGTATTTGCAATGACTCCAGAGGCTAAAATGAGAGGATATAACAAAGGCAGATTTAGCTTTAATGTGAAAGGCGGACGATGTGAGGCATGCAAGGGTGACGGAATAATAAAAATTGAGATGCATTTTCTTCCAGATGTATATGTACCTTGTGAAGTATGTAAAGGCAATAGATATAATAGAGAAACGTTGCAGGTTAAATACAAAGGAAAGACTATTTCTGATGTGCTTAATATGACTGTTGAAGAATCATTAGAGTTTTTTGACAATATACCTAGTATTAAAAGAAAGCTTGAAACAATGTATGATGTAGGTTTAGGGTATATCAAGCTTGGACAGCCATCTACACAGCTTTCTGGTGGAGAGGCACAGAGAATAAAGCTAGCAACAGAGCTTAGCAAGAGAAGTACAGGAAAGACATTGTATATACTTGATGAGCCTACTACAGGACTTCATATAGCAGATATTCATAAGCTAATAAAGGTACTTAACAAGTTAGTTGAGGCTGGAAATGCAGTTGTGGTTATAGAGCATAATCTAGACGTTATAAAGACATCTGACTATATCATTGACCTAGGACCTGAAGGTGGAGATAAAGGAGGAACAATAGTAGCACAAGGAACTCCAGAAAAAGTCTGCAAGGTTAAAGAATCATATACAGGGTATTTCTTAAATAAAATTCTTAAGCAGTAGAATATAAAAAGGCAGTGGAATCCATCCACTGCCTTTTTGGTTCTAATTAGTGAACCACCCTTTTATTTTCAAATCTATTATCCCCTTTCCTACTAGTCTGACCGGTCAATTATATTATCTCATACAGGCAACTAGGATTATAGGAAAAGAATGATTTTAATTATTCTCAACTTATTGCTAACCTTCTTTTTTTCCATATACTATTTTTTTAATAGTTTCTTCACTAAGATAAAACGCTTGAGCGAGTTCATTGATAGAAGAACCATCTTTATAAAGCTTTAAAATCCTATTATTTCTTTTATCTAGTAAATGCCTTGTTCCACTTATATATCCCCATCCTATCTTATTACTCTGTTTAGGAATATAAATTAATCCACCTTCAATATATTTTTGAACCTCTTTCAATAGGTGGGCTGGCAATATTTCTGCTGCGTTCCTGTAACTCAATGCAAAATACCCCCTGTAAAATTTTACTGTGATTTGCGAATGTAGATCTGACTCTCATTTTAAAAACCCACCTTTCTTAAAAGTATTTACTATTATTCTACTATAATATGGTTCTAAATTCAAATGTATACAAACTTATTTTCAGTCAATAATCTTAGTAAAGAAAGCTTAGGGGGTAAAGAGATGAGAAGAAAAGTAATGATGTCAACCTTAATTTTATTTGTCTTACTGTCGAGCGTAGTACTAGCTCAAGGGTATTATAAAAAAATAGAAGTACTTTATAATAGTATCAAGATTCAAGTTGGTGAAAAGACTATAGAATCTGATGCAGAGCCTTTTATTTTTGGGAATAGAGTATTCGTACCTATTAGGACTGTAGCGGAAGGAATAAATTGTGATGTAAAGTGGGATAACAAAACCAAAACAGTGCTAGTCAAGAAATATATTGATTTTCCTGAATGCGATTATTTAGCCGGAGAGCTATTTGTGTATGGTATGATAACAGAGATTGATTATGATAACAGAAAGATAGAGATCGAACAACACTTTGATGACAATAGCATAGAAGTTACTCCACTACTTGAATTAAATGAAGATGCTGTAATATTACTTCAAAGAAATGATAAGAAAATGAACATTGAATTTTCCGATTTAAAATGTGGAGATGATATAGGGCTGATATTAGATAAAAATAAGAAAGTCAGAGGAATGATAATAACATATTAGATCAATAACGTAATTAATAAAAAAAATCTACGTCAATCTAGAAGCTGATTGGTGTGGATTTTTTTATATTAAAAGAATCTTAGTATTATAGCTTATATAAGTACAATAGATTATGCTTTATTTAGTTGAATGAGGAGATAATCAAAAATCAAATACTATATCAATAAGTGCTCAATCATAGCATTTATCAGTGTTTACAATACATCAAATGATGTCAAGAAAAGAAAACATCTATATGCTATAATATTTTCAAAGGTTGGTGATGAAATATGTCTAATTATTATAATAATCTGCAGAAAGCTCTGAATTATATTGAAGAACATGTAAAGGAGAATATTTCGCTTGAAGAGTTATCTGCATTGTGTTTTTACTCTACACATCATTTTCATAGGATATTTCAATCCATAATAGGGATACCTGTTACAGATTATATACGAAAGAGAAAATTATCTGTAGCAGCGTGGGAAATAATTGAAACAGATAAGAACATAGTAGATATAGCATTAGATTATGGGTTTAACTCTCATGAAACATTTTCAAGAGCATTCAAGAGAATATTTGATATTACTCCTAATGATTATAGAAAGCTGAATACACATGCGATACCTGCTGATTTCTGGAAAGTTAGTTTTGCCGATAGTGACTTGCAAAAACGATATATGAGGGCGGTTGAAACCTTATGTGAAAGATTAAAAAGTGATGTTAATGTCCTTGCAGTGATTATAATGGGAAGTCTTTCTTATGATCAGGTGTGGGAAAAATCTGATATAGATATGACTATTATCGTTAATGACAACTGTAAGCTTAGGTCTGAATTATGCCTTTTGGAAGATAATATATATATAAATGGTCATGTAATGACTAGAACTGAATTTAGAAGAATCATCGGAAAAAATTCTCAGGCTTCAGTAACACATTCTTATTACTCATTAGGAACATTGGTTTATTGTAAGGATGAATCACTAAAGGAACTGTTTGAGAGCATTTGTGACACGAGCGAAATAGGTGAAAGAGATAAGTCCTATGCTTTAATGGAAAAAACAGAATGGGTTCTTTGGAGATTATATAAGGCAGAAAAGTGGCTGAAGGTTAAAAGTGATGTTCGATACTCCTATTTATGGATAACTGAAGCGCTAAAATACATAGCTGCAATAGAGGTTTTATTAAATAACAATATTCCTTCAAGAGAGGTTATTTTACAGGCTTTAAAGTATAATAATCCAATTATTGAAAAACTATATATTAGACTGATGGACGAGAGAAAAAATAGTATAAATATATCTCAAGCTATTGATATGATTTATGACTATTTAAGACAACATATTAATCTTATATGCAAGCCTATTCTAGATTATTTTGATAAGGCAAATGAGATGAAAGCATTTTCAACAATTGTACAAGATTTTAATAATACTATATGCTCCAATGTTATTTGCGAGATATGTGAATGGCTTTGTGAAGAGGGGATTCTTGTAAAAGATATCTCAGAAACACATATTACCAATAAGACTAATACTATTGTATATGAACCAGCTTATTTTAAGAGCGACATGGATATTGATGTATTCATATAGAAATATCTTTAGTTGTTGAAAGGGAGTGGTTTAGTGTTAGGAAAAAAGGATATTGAGATAAAGGGCGCAAGACAGAACAACCTTAAGAATATTAGTGTAAATATTCCTAGAGACAAGATTACTGTTATAACAGGTGTAAGTGGATCTGGTAAATCTTCACTTGCCTTTGATGTTATTTATGGAGAGGGCCAGAGAAGATTTCTTGATTCATTACCTACGTTTTCACGAAACAGGATTTCACAGCTTAAGAAACCAGACGTAGATTTTGTATTTGGCTTATCTCCAGTAATAGCTATAGAACAAAAAAGAGGACTTGTTAATCCAAGATCAACAGTTGGAACTATGACAGACATTTATGATTATATGAGGTTACTATATGCTACTGTTGGAACAGTTAAGTGCCCGTATTGTGACGAAAAATTTGACATTAAGACATCTGGGCAAATAATTGAAGCTGTATTGTCATTACCAGCAGGAACGAAGATTGAATTTTTAACACCTGTATGTAAGTTGTATGGAGAAACCTATGAATTTCTTTTTGATGAGATAAGACAGAAGGGGTATAGTAATCTGGTTATAGATGGTAAGAGGATTGATATAAGTGAAGAAATTGATATAGATGAATATTGTGATCACGATATTAAAATAGTCATTGATAGATTTGAGGTAAAGAAAAATATTGAGAAGAGCATAACTAACTCTTTAGAAACTGCATTAGCGGTAATTGGAGAACATGTTCTTATTGCAGAGATTATTTCAGAAGATGTGTCGAAACAAGTGAAAGACAAATTCTATAGCAGCTTTGGGTGTAAAGAACACCATATTACCATGGCAAACATTGAATCACATTATTTTGCATTTAATAATATGTCTAGCTCTTGTAGAACTTGTGGAGGGATAGGAACTTCCAAAAAGGCAGATCCAAGGCTAATGATTATTAATCATGAGAAAAGCATTAATGAAGGAGCATTTGATCCAAGTGTATATAACAGCCGAGGGGAAATAACATACAAGCATTTAATTATGTATAATATTGCTAAACATTATAAATTTAGCTTAGATACACCTTTTAATCAACTTCCTGATGATATCAAAGATATATTATTTTATGGAACAAAAGGTGAAAAGATTACTATAGAATCACCACCTAATTCTAACAAGAGACACTGGATTATTGGCAGAACAATTCAATTCAGTGGATTCGTAAATCAGACAGAACACTGGTATAGGGAAACAATAAGGAAGGATAAAGTAAATGAAGCAGTTCTTGAATGGTTTAAAAACAAGATGGTAGAGTATACTTGTCCAGACTGTGGAGGTAAAAAACTAAAGAAACAAAGATTCAGTGTTCTTATCAATGATAAGAATATACATAAATTATGCTGGATGCAGTTAACAGAATTATATGATTTTATGGAGAATTTAACATTCCCACCTAATAAAAAACATATAGCTGAACCAATAATCCAGGAGATAAAAAAGAGGTTATTATTGCTTATAGAGATTGGTCTAGATTACCTTTCTCTAGGAAGGAGAGCAGATACAATTTCTGGTGGAGAAGCGCAAAGAATAAGATTAGCTTCACAAATTAGTTCAGGACTTATGGGTATGATATATATACTTGACGAGCCAAGCGTAGGTCTTCATGCCAGAGATAGCAAAAAAGTAATAAAAATACTAAATCAGCTCAGAGATATAGGGAATACAGTCATTGTAGTTGAGCATGATATGGAAACAATAGAAAATGCTGATAATATAGTTGAGATTGGTCCAGGACCTGGCATACATGGTGGAGAGATTGTAGCAACAGGAAGTATTGATAAGATAAAGAAAGCTAAGCATTCTATAACTGGAAGATATCTTTGTGGAAAAGATATGATAGTTGTTCCTAAAGAAAGACGCAAGTATAATGGCAATAAACTGACTATTTTAGGAGCTAAAGAGAACAACTTAAAAGACATTGATGTAGAAATCCCACTAGGTATTCTTGTGTGTATATCGGGGGTTTCAGGCTCAGGAAAGAGTAGTTTGGTCAATGAAATCTTATATAAGAAACTTAAGAGTTTATCAGACCCAAGAATTATTCCAGGAGAACACAGAAGTTTAGAAGGATATGAACATATAAATGGTATTATAAATATAGACCAATCTCCTATTGGAAAAAGCAGTAGATCGAATCCAGCAACATATGTAGGATTATTCGACAGCATAAGGCGGTTATTTACTGAAACTGATGAATCTATAGAAAATGGTTATACTATCGCGAATTTTAGCTTTAACAGTAAAAACAGCGGTAGATGTGAACATTGTAAAGGAGATGGAAGGATAGTTACAAAGCTACAGTTTATGCCTGATGTCGAAACTGTATGCCCGATATGTAAAGGGCAACGATATAAAAAAGATATACTAGATGTTAGATATAATGGGAAAAACATATATGAAGTGCTTGATATGAGTGTTGAAGAAGCCGCAGAATTCTTTAAGGATAAGAAAAATATATATCATAAGCTTAACATTATGAATCAATTAGGATTAGGATATCTCAAATTAGGTCAGCCATCAACAACCCTGTCAGGTGGAGAAGCTCAGAGAATCAAGCTAGCTTCTGAACTAGGAAAGATAAAGAGAGGGACAAGTAATCTTTATATATTAGATGAGCCTACTACAGGACTTCATATTTCAGATATTAAAAAGCTGTTAAGTTGCTTGAATCTACTTATAGAAAAGGGTCATACTTTACTTGTTATAGAACATAATTTGGAGGTACTTAAAGCAGCAGATTATATTATTGATCTTGGGCCTGAAGGAGGAAAAAATGGAGGGTATGTGGTAGCGAAAGGAACACCAGAGCAGGTAAAAGAAGTTAAAGAATCTGTGACCGGACAGTTTTTGAAGCAGGTTCTGTAAAACCATGACTGCAATAACCCCGTCAGACTGTGTGATAATTACTACACAGTCTGACGGGGTTATTGCTTCAAGCAAGAAGTCTACCGATTAACAGATAATGAATTATGTGGTAAAATGTTCATATTAACAGAACAATTGTCTCGTTCAAAAAAAGACAACTGGGGTGATTATATGTTAATATACTTAAATCTAATAGCGGAAGAGTCTGAAAAAACAAAGTTCGAACATCTGTACGAAGAATATAGACATACTATGTTCTATGTAGCTAATAGTATTTTAAAAGATGAACACTTAGCAGAAGATGCAGTACATAAGGCTTTTATAAAATTAATTGATCATTTAGAAAAAATAAAAGAAATAAAGTGTCACAAAACTAAAGGGTTTTTAGTTATTATAGTAAAGAATATTTCAATAGATATGTACAATAAAAGAAAAAAGGAGAATATAGTATTACTAGAAGAGACAAGTAACTTTTCAAACAAGGCTCTAGCCTCTGAAGAGAGATTACTTGAAGGTTATGAAGATAGCAATTTAATAAAAAAGATACTAAAACTGCCACCAAATTATTCTAATATATTGATGATGAAGTATGCTCATGGGTATACAGACGAAGAAATAGCAGATATATTGGACATATCTAAGGCAAATATTAGAAAAAGAGCAGAAAGAGCTAGAAAAGCTTTATTGAAACATATAGAAGAAGAGGGTGGTATAGATGGGTAATGAAAACGCCTTAGACAATATTCTAATCATGGCTTTCAAAGAAGCCGAATTAATAGTATTAGAAAATATTTCAGAAAAAGAATCGAAAGAAAAACATATATTCTCAAATAAATTTAAAGATAAGATGAAAAAGCTAATTGCCTATGAAAAAAGAAGAGCGAGAATGAAAACACTATATTATTTTAAGAAAGCAGTAGCTGTGCTTTTGATTGTATTGACAGTAGTTTTTGCTTCAACTATGAGCGTAAAAGCTTGGAGAGTAAAACTATTTAATACAATAATAAATATATTTGAAAAGTTCTCAGAAGTAAGATATGAGGGTGTAGATAAAAGTGCAGATAAAATAGAAGACAATACTTTCTATGCTCCAAAATATATGCCTACTGGATTTAATACAGAAAAGGAAGACATAAATTTTTTTGGACAATTAATAATTTATAAGAATAAAAATGGAGAAGAAATAGTATTTGAGCAATATAAATTAGAAAATAGAAAAATGATAATGGATACAGAGGGAACAGAGTTAGAATCTATGAATATTAATGGTTTTGAAGGCTATTTTTATAGCAATAAAGGAATAAATAATATCTTCTGGGATGACGGGTATTACGGATTTGTTATTTCATCGTCAATTAATAAAGAAGAAATAATTAAAATAGCAGAGAGCATCAAAATAAAAAAATAAAAAACTTTTCAAAAAAGTGTCACAAATCATCTCCTATTTTGGTTATATATATGAAGACTAAAATAAGGAGATGATTTTTTATGAGTAAAAGAAAAATTTTATGTTTAATTATAGTTGTTCTCTTGTGCCTATCTTTTAGCATAGGGGCATATGCTGACGATATCATATGGGAAGAACCCAAAGAATCATCAATTTCAGTTCAGATGACTTATATTAATACTACTTCCAATGATTTTGCAATATCAGCAGGACAAGCATATGTTGCTTGTTCAATAAGAGGATATAATGGCGTTACAGATAAAGTGACCATATATGCTGACTTACAACAATGTAAGAACGGAAGTTGGATTACAATTAAAAGCTGGTCAGAAACTTCTAACGACTATATGGGAAGTATCAGCAAGACTTATAGTGTAGATAAAGGATATACATATAGAGTAAGGGCATCTTTTACTGCTTATAGTGGAGGAAGCTCTGAAAATATAAGTAGTACAAGTAATACAGTAAAGTATTAATCATAGGATATTAAATTTTAATGAGTTAACAGTACAGGAGGTGATTCCGTTGATAAATTTTAATTTGTAGTGCAAGCTGCGATAATAATCAACTTAAAGGAGGTGAATTATTATGTCTAAAAAGATAGCTATTGTAATTATGGTTTTTTTTATTTGCATACCATTTGCAGCAACTGCGATATCTGATGGTAACAGTATAGAACCTCGATATATACCTGTAGAAGCTAATATGGATCCAAACCATCAACATGTATTTGATGATATGCCAGAAGCATATTTTGATGGAGAATGGGGAGGAGGACCAACAGGAGATTATCATGTTGAAGTAAGTTATGGTGATGGTAGCAGTGGAGAAAATTATTATACACATTCTACATCAGGTTTTTATAATCATCATTATAATACAAACAAAAGTTCAGGGTATGAATGGACTGTGAAGCTAACTGTAACTGATGGCAATAGTACAGATACAGACAGAGTAGTGGTAGAACGCTACTAAATAATATCCATAATCTAGGGTGGCATATGCCACCCTAGATTATAAAATGGAGGAATATATATGTTTAAGTATATATTGAAAACATTGAAATATTATAAGATACAGACAATAAGCTTGCTAATTGCTCTTATAGCCATTCAATCAGGAATTTGTACAGGAATTTTATCTCTGTATCAGACCCAGGTAAATGTTTCAGAGGATATAGAAAATTACTCAAGAGATATATATGACATTTTAGTTCGTCCAGAAAACAGCGAGAGCCTTACTAAACAGATAGAAAAAAACAGACTAATAGAGCCTAATTATTTGTCGAAAGGTGAAGGTGGGATTTCTATTGAAGATTGGAAAGAAATACAATCTATTCAAGGGATTGAAGTGGCAGCACCAGCAGCTTCAATGGGATTTTTTAATAATAGCAAAAACAGTGTTCAATTAGAATTACCATTGGACTTTGCTATACGAGCAGATATAAGCTATAAAACCACAGATGGTTGCCACAAATATGATATTATTCCGGAAGGTGGAAACAGTGATAGTACAGCAATTTGTATAAATAATGTTGATAAATTAGATAGACCTTACGTTAGTTTAAAATCTTCAGATACAAGTCTAAGAGGTTCAGAAAATGGAATTTTTTTACAATGGTTGCTTCCGCCAATATACAATTTTTTAGTTGCTGTAGACATGGAAAGTGAGAGGAGATTAACTGGATTAGATATTGGTGATGTAGAATATATTTTTTCAGAACCATTGGAAGAGCGATCAAAGATAGGGGATTATGATGCTTATGATATTCCTGTTCTTGTTAATGATGAGGTTAAAATTCCCATAGAAGTAAATATCAAAATTGAAGAATTAGGAAAAATACGAGATGAAGTGGAAGAATTATTAATTAAAGATAAAAAAATTCCGCGAAATTCCACAAGAGAAGAAGCAAAAGAAAAAGCAATGCTAAGAAGAGAAATAGATAATAAAATTAAAAATATAAAAGGAATAAATGAAAAAAATATTAGACTAGATTTATCAAAGTATTTAAACGCGTTTCAAACAACTGGAATAGTTTATCAATATCTAAATGGCGACATAAAACTAACTAACGAAGGATTAATACGTTTTTTCCCAGCAATTGAATATTACACAACTGAAGGAATAGAATATGGTACAGAAAAATCAAATGATGATATAGTTATGATTCCTAAACCTGTTGGCATAAAAGATGAGCAGATACAGTACAATCAGCTCAAAGAAAAAGGTAAAGATCGTACTATTAGTATTGAGGAGTACGTAAAAAAAGGAAATAAAATATATAATTTGGTCCCTGTAGCTAATACAAGTTTTTCAGGACCTAAAAGAAATGAATTAGTTAAAGCACCTTTAGGTGTATATGGCTCTGAGAAATTTTATATTGAGGATGATGAAAAAGGAAGCCAATTAGAGGGAAAAAGGGAGCTTTATCCCACAACTACTTTAGGTACCTTTCTTCTTCCAGCTGCGCATGGGTTTACTACTCTGGAAGCAGCGGAGCTTATAAAAGGTGACAAACCTATAGATGCCATAAGGGTAAGAGTAGCAGGTGTAGATAGCTATAATAGAGATGGAAAAGCAAAAATCGAAAGAGTAGCAGAAGAAATAGTACTTAAGACTGGACTTCATGTAGATATAGTTGCTGGTTCATCTCCAAGAGAAATAAAACTTAAACTTCAAGACTATAAAGGTATTAAAGGAATAGGACAAGTTGTGACTTCGTGGATAAATCTAAATGTCTCCACTATGGTACAGAAAGAATTTAACTTATTGGTGATAACCATAAGTGCATTTTTCATAATAATTTCATTGATATTTTTATATAATCGTACTCAAGTCTATATATGGCATAGAAGAAAAGAAATAAAGGTATTAAAAGGAGAAGGTTGGACAAAAAGGCGAATTTCAATTATGTTATCTTCTGAAACAATCATTGTTTGGCTATTATCCATGATAGGAACAGGATTCATAGGAATATTTATTAAGAGAATACTATCAGTTTCATGGCTGCTTTTTTTTGAATGTTTCATAAGCATAATAATTATAGGAGGAGTTGTATTATATATAAGTGCTTACAATTCAACTTATAGATCATACGAGAAAATATTTAGGAAAGAAAAAAATAGAAACGTAAAAAGTAGAAATACAAGTAATTCTGCTAAATTTTTATTTTGGGCAGATATGCATTATTACAGAGACAGATTAATGCTCATGATTATTCAGATACTTATAGGAGGAGCATTGTGCTTCTTTTCATGGTTTGCAATTTCAGCAGTAGAAAGCCATGTGACAACTACAGTATTTGGGGCTTTTATTCACGCAAGAGTTGGATCATGGTTAAAGCTTATAGGAATATCAACATTTTTGTTAGTATTATTAACATTTTTCGATTCAATATTATCATATTTTGATCTGAGAAAAAAAGATATTCAATTGCTTAAGCAGTTAGGATGGCAAAAGGCATATATAAATAAGCTAATGTATCCTCAAATAGTAATACCTACTGCAATAGCGAGTATATCGGCTATTGCAGTAGGTACAATTTTTACTAAAATGATTTATGAAAAATTTTCAGTACCAATAGCATTGGCAATAACAGCAGACATGATATTGCCTATCATATCTCTGTTGATGACTTATACTTGGATAGATGATATATATAGAACAGGTAAAGAAATGGCAAAAGCAAAAAAACTACGTCACCAAATAGCATTAGCTTCAGTTTTTATTTTAATAGCAGGTATATTTGTTAGTACTAGAATTGGGAACAGATTTAAAACGGTAACAAATGAAGGTAGTATAGAAGATAATAATGCACATGAAAATGGTAATATAGCATTAAAAATGATAGATGAAATAGTAGGTTTAGGTAATAGACCGGTAGGTTCAGAGGCAAATCAGAAGGAAATTGAAATACTGTGTGAATTCTTAGAAGACAGTGGATTAGAAGTACAAAAAAAAGAAGTAAAAGTTCCTCCTTATAGAAGATTAAAGGAAGGTTCAAAGCTGAAAATAAACAATCATGTAGTAGATTTTCTTAGTATAATAGTTGACCTTTCTTCTACAGTAGAAGGGAAAAAATATGAGATAGAAGATAGAAATCCAATAATAATTAATTTAGAAAATGTGGACAAAGAAGATATAAAAGGGCATATAGTTATGATTGACAAACATCTATCCATAAATGACTTAAAAGAAATAATAAGGAAATCTAAAGATAAAGGAGCACAAGCTATAATTCAAACAGATATAAATGGTACTAATCAAAAAATAGAAGATGTGAAGCTTGAATTTGAGGTTGTAGAATTGTATCAGGGCTATAGCTCTGAGAACATATGGGTTGACATAGCAGGAAGAAATGAAGGAACACCTTTCCTTGTAACAACTAATCATGGTAGTGTTGGACCAGGGGCAGTAAATAATGCAAGTGGAGTAGCAGCATTAGCAGTATTAGCAAAGGAATTTAAAACAAATACTCCTACTCATCCAATAAGGTTTTTATGGGCAGCAGGGGGAGAAGAAAATGTAGATGGAGGGATTGCAAGATACTTAGAGCCTAATCCAAAACATTCTGGTGCACTAGTATTGAAAAGCATTGGGACAAAAGACAGATTATTTATAGGTTTTAGACGAGATAACCTCTATGGTAGTAGTGGCAGGGTACAAAATATTGCAAAAGATGTAGAAGAAAAGGATTTGATATCCTATGTAAAGGAAATTGGCATACATCACTCTCAAGTATTCGATTTAGATCATCCAATTAATGTTGAGTATATAAAGCATGATGGAGATATAGAAAAACTTATCACTCCAGATAAGTGGATGGAAATAACTCAAGAAATTTCTCATGAAATAAAGATGTTTTTTCAACCTGGTGTAATGACAAGTACAGGAGGACTTATTGGAAAAACAGGGATTCCAGAAGTTGATTTTTTCAGACCTTCACCTTATCGGAATACCTATAAAGATACAATAGATAAGATAGAATTAAAAATTTTGGGAAAAGATATACATTTTGCAGAAAAAATCATAAGAAAAATAACTGAGGAGTGATGGTTATGTTATCTAACAATACTGAATATATAGTAGGACTTAAAAATGTGTACCACGCCTACGACATGGGGGAAATATCTGTAAAAGCATTAAAAAACATAGAATTAGAAATAATCCAAGGAGATTATGTAGCAGTAGTAGGTCATTCAGGTTCAGGTAAATCTACGTTGCTACGTATAATTGGAGCTTTGGAAATTCCTACAAAAGGTGAGGTACATATGTGTGGGAAAGCTATAAACAAAATGAATACAAAAGAGCTTATCAACTTGAGATCAAATGTAGTGGGCTTTGTCTATCAGGATTTTCAACTTCTACCTCAATTAAGTGCATTAGAAAATGTAATGATACCTCTTATGCCTATGATGAAATATGATCTAGCTAAAAAAAGTGCTGAAAAATCATTAGAAACAGTTGGGCTAAAATTACGAATGAATCACAAACCTTCAGAATTATCTGGTGGAGAGCAGCAACGAGTTTCTATAGCTAGGGCATTAACAAGAGAGCCAAAGATATTACTTGCAGATGAACCTACTGGAAATTTAGATACATCAACTAGAGACCAATTAATGGAGATATTAGATGATTTGAATAAAAAAGGTCTGTCTATTATTATTGCAACTCATGATATGGAAATAGTTACTCATTGTAATAAGTATATAAAGCTTAAGGATGGGGAAATAGTTAAAGAGATTCAATAAATTTATCTGATATCAAAGTAAACTTGATGTATAATTAATTAAAAATGATGTAACAGAACTATCAGACTGTTATCTTCAATCTATGGAAGATCCTAGTAAAATTTTGTGTAAACCGTATAAAAAGCACTCTTCTTTGCTAATAATTGGAATGGATAGAATACCAATAATTATAAGGAAGAGTATTTTTATGTCGAATATTTCAAACTGTTTATATCTATAAAAATTACCTTTTACAAAAACAAAGTATTCATATTCGGAATCATGAACATCTTGATTTTGCATACCATAAGTTCTTTTAATATCTTTCTTCATTATAAATGATACATTTGCATTTAGAAAGCCTAAATTGGTAAATTAGGTTTATTTAAAGAAAAGTGCTTATAAGTACTTGTATTTTGTGGGAGAAAAGAGATATGGTAATATTTAATATAGGGCATGATTTTAAATTGCATGTAAAAGTTAGATAATAATTCAGGGGGGTATTTACATGACTATTATATCAAGAGCATATAACAGAGAAAAAGATTATGAAAAAGTATCAGATTTTTTAGTAAGAACTTATAATGATAACAAAACCTTTCAAAACTGGCTTCAGCCAAGATGGGAGTATATGCATTATCATTCTTATTTTTATGATCCAGACATAAAGAAAGTTCATGATAAAATAAGTATATGGGAAGATGATGGGAAAATAGTTGGAGTTGCTCATTTTGAGCTTTCGCTAGTAGATTGCTTTATTGAGATTGATTCAAAGTATTCACATTTAATAGATGAAATGGTTGAATATGCAGAAGGTAATTTGAGTGGACAATTTGAAGGTAAAAATTTACTCTCAGTTTATGTAAATGAATTTGATGAAGAGTTTAAAGAAATTCTAAAATCAAGAGGATTTAAAAATGAAGAGAAATACAATGAATATATGTCTATGTATGAAATAAGAGATTCGGTTCTAAGCATAGCTTTACCAGAAGGATTTAAGCTTCAAAGCTTAGAAGATGAAAATGATTTAAATAAAGTAGATAGAGTTCTATGGAAAGGATTTAACCACGAAGGTGAACCAGATGGGGATATTTCAGGAAGAAAGCTGATGCAGTCTGCTCCAAACTTTAGAAAGGATTTGAATATTGTTGTAGTAGAACCTGAAGGAAACTATGTATCATATTGTGGTATGTGGTATGACAATGTAAACAAGATTGCTTATGTTGAGCCAGTAGCGACAGATCCTGATTATAGAAAAATGAGACTTGGAAAAGCTGCAGTATTAGAGGGTATAAGAAGATGCAAGGCTTTAGGTGCTACAAAAGTCTATGTAGTATCCAACAAGCAATTTTACTTAAATATAGGATTTGAAATAGCTTATAAAATGGAAGCATGGATAAAGTATTTTAATTAATTATCGCAAAGTAAAGGGACGTCAGACTTTTTTACAGTCTGACGTCCCTTTTTTACACTTTAGAGAACTTCAAAATACCTAAATTATGTAACATAAGTTAGAGTTATGATATAATTTGGATATGGTTCAAAAGGAGGGAGAAATGTGAGACTAAACATATTACATACAAACGATATTCATAGTAATTATGAGAACTTTTCTAAAATAGTAAGTAAAATGAAAGAATTAAGAGATGAAAATACAATCGTTCTTGATGCAGGTGATTTTGCTGATTTTAAAAGGATGGAGCTACAAGGAACAGATGGAGAGGCTGCATTAGAGTTATTAGAGTGCGCAGGTTACGATGCTATAGCTATAGGCAACAATGAGACTTTTAATGGAATCGATACATTAATAAATATGGCTACTAAAGCCAAGGTTCCGTTTTTAAGTAGTAATGTATATAAAATAGGATTTAAGGCAATTGACGGTGTGAAAAAAAGCATTATTTTAAATAAGAATGGGTTAAGGATATTAATTATAGGAGGATCACCAGACTTAGGACCTTTTAATGAATTAAGTGGAATTAGTGTTAAAGAGTGTTTAGAAGCAATAAAGGGAGAAATAGAAGCAAATAAAGGAAAGTATGATTTATGTATAGTTTTATCTCATTTTGGAATGGATAAGGATAAAAAGATTGCAGAGGAGATAGAAGGTATCGATGTAATAATTGGTGGACATTTTCACATATTGATGGACAAGCATGAAATAGTGAACAGTAAAATTATATTTACATCAGGCTGCTTTGGAGAAAATGTCGGATTGTTAAGAATGGAAATAAATAATGGTAATATAGAGGTATTAGAAAGTAGAAACATAGATGTACAAGAATGCGTTCCGTGTAATGAAATTATAGATATATTAAAGGAGAATAAGGAAAAAGCAATTGGTAAATTAAGTGAATCTCTATATGATCTTGAAGCTGACTTATGGCATGATATTGTTGAGGAAAATCCTATAACCAATTTACTTGCTGATGCCTTAGTAGATGTACTTAAGTGTGATATAGGTATTATAAATAGCGGGGTAATAAATGGAGGTATCAGAAAAGGTGAAGTTTCATTGAAAAAGCTTTTAGAGATATGTCCATCTCCACTAAATCCTACCTATTTTGAGATACAGGGAAAGTATTTAAAAGAGGCTTTGCAAAATTCTTTAGATACTGATTATTGTTATGCAGACGGCAAGGGACCAGGATTTAGAGGTAAATATTTAGGAAGGTTGCATGTTTCTAATGCACTAATTGAGCATAATGGAAGAAAGATAATAAATATCTTAATTAACGGGGAAACACTTGACCCTGAGAAATGGTATGCAGTTGCGACCTCAGATTATCTCCACAGAGGTACAGGATATACTTCACTTAAAAACAATAGAAATGTACGATATAACAGAGAGTATTTGAGAGATACATTAAAAGAATACATAGAAAAGAGAGATTTTGTTAATAAGTGCTTTATTGATAGATGGATGAAAAAATAGAAGATATAATTATCAAAGACAAAAGAATAGAGTTAGAGAGAACTGGAAATATTTCAGTTCTCTCTTTTAGTTTGTTTCTAACTCCTATTAATTTTCTTTTATGATAAACCTACGAAAACTTCCTCATTTCTATTTTCTGCTGAACTAATATCCCCATAACCTGTCTTTTAGTTTCTTCGTCTATTTTGAATTCAAGCTTGCCTTGTTCATTTATTAAATATAGCTCAACATGTTCCGGGAAAATAAAATAGCTGTCTATATCATAATAGCTGTAGACTCCAGAGTCGTTATGAATATCTACACTCTGTCCAAAAGGTATTTCAACTCTTATATCAAATCCTGAAACAACAATTCCTTTTCTAAGAAAATAAATCTTCATATTCTTATTAGATAGTCTTAATAAAGCTTCTATGATCACAATAGTGCCTGCGAACAGTAGTATTCGTATGATTAGGGTATAATCTAGAATGATTCCTTTGAAAAATGAAGCAAAATAAACTACTGCTACTAATAAATACAGCCATAATTTCTCTTTAAGAGTAAACCTACTGATATTGATCGACAATAGTGTTGAATTTGCTGATAGAGTCTTCTTATTCATTATGTATCTAAATAAGGCTTGAATAAAAATAAAAAACAATAGTCCGATTGTAAAGAAAAGAGGGTATATAATATTACTAATAACATTTAAGGACAATTCTTGAACCATTGGGCTTATAATAAGAGAAAGCATGGATACAAAAATTATTGATGAAAATAACGAAAAAAGAAATAAAACAGTCTTTTTAGCGATAGACATTAAAAATCCTCCTTAAGTCGATTATTTACCTAGCTTTAATTATATACAAATTTTAAAATCTATTCAATTGTGGTATTATAATTCTATATAATTAATACTTAAAGAAAGGTGAGCTCGTTTTGTTTAACATAGAAGAAGAATTAAAAAAACTACCAGATAAACCTGGTGTATACTTGATGAAGAATAGTGAAGGTCAAATAATATATGTTGGAAAAGCGATTTCACTAAAAAAAAGAGTTAGACAATATTTTCAATCATCAAGAAATAACACACCAAAAGTAAATGCAATGGTAAGTAATATATATGAATTTGAATATATAATTACAGATACTGAAGTTGAGGCATTAATATTAGAGGCTAATCTTATTAAAAAGCATAAACCAAAGTATAATATATTGCTTAGAGATGACAAACAATACCCATATATAAAAGTCACAACAAATGAGAAATTTCCAAGAGTTATAAAGACCAGAAATATCTTAAAGGATAGAGCTAAGTATTTTGGACCTTATACAAGCAATGGTGCCGTGAATGATACATTAGAAATAATACAAAACTTGTATCCTTTAAGAACTTGCAAGTTAAATTTAAAAAATAATGAAAAAAGAGAAAGGCCATGCTTAAACTATTATATAGGAAAATGTTTAGGACCGTGTCATGATGACGTAAACGAGAAAAAATATGATGAAATGATACAAGAAATCATCATGTTTTTAAACGGTAAGGAGGATAAGCTGCTTGAAATTATTGAAGAGAAAATGAAGAACGCTTCTAGAAATCTTGACTTTGAAAATGCAGCTAGATATAGGGATCAGGTTAACTCATTAAATCATGTACTAGAAAAGCAAAAAATAGTATCTACAACTATGACTGATCAAGATATAATAGGAATGGCTAGAGGAATAGACGAAGCATGCATTCAGACATTCTTCGTAAGAGCTGGTAAGGTTATTGGTAGGGAGCATTTTATCCTAACAGATACTGAGCACTTAGAGAGAGGAGAAATCTTAAGCTCATTTATAAAGCAGTTTTATTTAGGCTCATCTTATATTCCCAAGGAAATACTAGTAGAAGATAGCTTTGAAGATATGGATATAATAGCAAAATGGTTAAGTGAAAAGAGGGGTACAAAGGTTCATATAAAAGTTCCTATGCGTGGTGATAAAAATCACCTTATGGATATGGTAAGAAAAAATGCTATGGATACTTTAAATCAATATGGAGATAGATTAAAAAGAAAGCTTGAGGAAAATCAAAAAGCTTTAAGAGAGCTTGAGCGTGCTTTAGGATTAAAGAATATACCTAGAAGAATTGAAGCATTTGACATTTCTAATATTCAAGGTGTGCAATCAGTCGGATCAATGGTAGTGTTTGAAAATGGTCAACCTAAAAACAGTGACTATAGAAGATTTAAGATCAAATCTGTTATAGGACCAAATGATTACGCAAGTATGGAGGAAGTCATATATAGAAGATTTAATAGAGGTATTAAAGAAAAAGAGCTAATTGTGGAAAATAACATTCAAATAGAAAGCTTTTCTATATTTCCTGATTTGATAATGATAGATGGAGGAAAAGGTCAGGTAAATATAGCTAAAAGAATTTTAAATGACTTTGGAATAGATATCCCTATATGTGGATTGGTTAAAGATGATTTTCACAGAACTAGAGGAATAATGTTTAATGGAAATGAAGTATCTTTACCAATGAATAGTGATGGCTTTAAGCTAATTACTAGAATTCAGGATGAAGCCCACAGATTTGCCATAAGCTATCATAGAAGCTTAAGAGACAAAAAAATGATAAAATCTATATTAGATGATATAAATGGGATAGGTGATAAAAGAAAAAAAGCACTTCTTAAAGCATTTGGTTCAGTTGACAATATTAAAAAAGCTTCTATTGAAGAGCTTTCTAAAGTAGATGGAATGAATATAAAAGCAGCAGAAGAAGTATATAGCTTTTTCAGAGAATAGGAGGTAGCAGATATGAAATCAGTACCAATAGACAAACTTGCAGAGGATTTAAAGCTTGAAATAATATATATGCCAGAGAATCCTAATATTCAAATTACAAGAAGTGATGTAAATAGGCCAGGTTTGCAGCTTACAGGATTTTTCAAATATTTTGGATATGAAAGAATGCAACTAATAGGAAATGTCGAGTGGAATTATTTATTTCTTCTAGACGATGAAACGAGACAAAAAAGACTTGATATGGTGTTTGAGTATCCTATACCAGCTTTGATAATATCTAGAAAGCTAGATGTTTTTCCTCAGATTATAGAGGCTGCAAAAAAATATAATAGAACTGTTCTGAGAACAGATATTCCTTCAACAAAGTTTATTAGCAAGCTAATAAGCTATTTAGATGATATGCTAGCACCTCAAATAACTATGCATGGTGTTTTGGTTGAAGTATATGGAATGGGTATACTTCTAGCTGGGAAAAGTGGAGTAGGGAAAAGTGAGACTGCTTTGGAGCTCATAAAGCGTGGACATAGACTGGTAGCTGATGATGCTGTAATAATAAGAAAAGTTGACGAAGGAATGCTAAAGGGAACTTCACCTGAGTTAATAAGACACTTCATGGAGATAAGAGGAATAGGAATATTAGATATAGAAAGGCTATATGGCGTTGGTGCGGTTAAAAGATGGGAAGCTATCGATTTAGTTATAGAATTAGAGCATTGGGATGAAAAGAAAGAGTATGATAGAGTAGGGCTAGATGAACAATATACAGAAATATTAGATTCAAAGGTACCGAAAGTAACAATTCCAGTGAAGCCAGGGAGAAATCTTGCAATGATAGTTGAAGTAGCTGCAAGAAATACAAGGCAAAAACAATTTGGATATAATGCTGCTGAAGCACTCGATAGAAAATTAAAGGTTGACCTTAAAGAGAACAAGTAAAAATTAAGTTTTTAAATACAGACAAAAGGAGTTGGGTATATTGAAATTTGTTTTAGATACACACTGTCATACCATTGCTAGTGGTCATGCATACAGTACAATTATAGAAATTGCAAGAGAAGCTAACAATAAAGGTTTAGAAATAGTTGGTATAACTGATCATGGTCCAAGTATGCCTGGAGCATCAAATGTTTTTCATATATTAAATCAGAGAGTAGTTCCTGACATGATCTATGGAGTTCAGATATTAAGAGGCGTAGAGGCAAATATAATGGACTATGATGGGAATCTTGATATATCAAATGAGATGCTACAAAAGCTAGATATAGTAATTGCGTCATTGCATGAGGTATGTATTGAGTCTGGTGGAGCAGATAAAAATACAAATGCATTATTGAAAGCTATGGAAAATGATGTTGTTGATATTATAGCTCATCCAGGAAATCCTGTTTTTCCTATTCATTACGAAGAGGTCGTAAAGAAAGCTAAAGAAACAGGAACACTAATAGAGATAAACAATAGTTCTTTTGTATCGAGCAGAGTAGGAAGTCTAGAAAATTGTATAGAGATAGCTAGGCTATGTAAGAAACATGGAGTTGAGGTTGTAGTCGGTAGTGACTCTCATGTAGCTTTTGACGTTGGTAGATTCGACAAGGCTATTGAAGTACTCAATTCAGTACAGATGCCAGAAGAACTTATTGTAAACATTTCATCAGATAGATTGATAAACTATCTGAGTTCAAAAGAAAAATCAAGATTTTTAGATAGTAGTATTGCACCATTAGTATAACTGAAAAGCACTTTAAAATAGTTTGTTAAGAAGCCGACCTTCAAGTAATTGATACCATAGAAGTTAAAAATAGACAGTTAATACTGTCTATTTTGTTTAATATACACAAAAATATATGCCAAAATTATCTTTTTATTATAATAAATATACTACATTTTTGTAAAAAATATAGTTGGCTCTACTTGTTGACTTTATAGATATTGTTTACTATACTTATGATAAGGAACATATTGTATACAGTATGTAATCCATTACATATTGTAGAAAATATAATATTTATATTTAATAAGGGGGTCCCAAAATGGCAAAAGTTATGAAGACTATGGATGGAAATACGGCTGCCGGCTACGTTGCATATGCATTTACTGATGTTGCTGGTATATACCCTATAACTCCATCTTCACCAATGGCAGAGCTAGTAGATGAATGGGCGGCTCATGGTAGAAAAAATATATTTGGACAGACTGTACACGTTGCAGAGTTACAATCTGAGGCAGGTGCGGCAGGTACAGTGCATGGCTCATTAACTGCAGGTGCATTAACAACTACATTTACTGCATCTCAAGGTTTATTGTTAATGATCCCAAATATGTATAAAATAGCGGGTGAATTACTACCAGGAGTATTCCATGTAAGTGCTCGTGCTGTAGCAGGCCATGCTTTATCAATATTCGGAGATCATTCGGACGTTATGGCTACTAGACAAACAGGATTTGCATTATTAGCTTCAGGTAGCGTTCAAGAAGTAATGGATTTAGCTGGAGTTGCACATTTAGCTGCAATTAAATCAAGAGTTCCATTTGTACACTTCTTTGATGGATTCAGAACATCACACGAAGTTCAAAAAGTTGAACTAGTTGAATATGAAGATTTAGCTAAATTAGTTGACTATGATGCTGTAAATGAATTCAGAAAAAGAGCATTAAGTCCAGAGCATCCTGTAACAAAAGGTACAGCTCAAAACCCAGATATCTTCTTCCAAGCAAAAGAAGCTGCTAATAAGTTCTATGATGCAGTGCCAGACATAGTAGCAGATTACATGAAAGAAATAAGCAACATCACTGGTAGAGAATACAAGCCATTTAACTACTATGGAGCTGCAGATGCAGAAAATATAATTATAGCAATGGGATCAGCAACTGAAGCTATTGAAGAAACCGTAGATTACTTAATGGCTAAAGGTGAAAAAGTAGGTCTAGTTAAAGTACATTTATATAGACCATTCTCAGCTAAATACTTCTTTGACGTATTACCAAAGACAGTTAAGAAAATAGCAGTTCTAGATAGAACTAAAGAGCCAGGAGCAGTAGGAGACCCACTATATCTTGATGTAAGAGCTTTATTCTACGACATGGAAAATGCTCCAGTAGTAGTAGGTGGAATATATGGATTAGGTTCAAAAGATACTACTCCATCTCAAATTAAAGCAGTATATGACAACTTAAAACAAGAAAAACCAGCTAATGGATTTACTGTTGGTATAGTTGATGATGTTACAAATAGATCATTAGAAGTAAAAGAAATTATTAAAACTGCACCTGAAGGAACTATTAGATGTAAGTTCTGGGGACTTGGATCAGATGGTACAGTAGGAGCAAATAAAAATGCAATTAAGATAATTGGTGATAAAACAAATCTTTATGCTCAAGGATACTTCTCATATGACAGTAAGAAGTCAGGTGGAGTTACAATATCACACTTAAGATTTGGTAAGAAACCAATAAAATCAACATATCTAATAGAAGAAGCAGACTTTGTATCATGTTCAAACCAAGCTTATGTAAATCAATATGATATATTAAGCGGTTTAAAAGACGGTGGTAAATTCTTATTGAACTGCAAATGGTCAGTTGAAGAATTAGAAGAAAAACTTCCTGCAAATGTTAAGAAATATATTGCAGATCATAAAATTGAGCTCTACACAATAAATGCAACAGATATAGCTCAAGAAATTGGTCTTGGAAACAGAACAAACATGATTATGCAATCAGCATTCTTTAAATTAGCAAATGTTATCGACTTAGATGAAGCTATTAGCTACTTGAAAGAAGCTATAGTAAAATCATACGGTAAAAAAGGTGAAAAGATTGTTAACATGAACTACACTGCTGTTGAAAAAGGAATAGATGCATTAGTAAAAGTTGAAGTTCCTGCAAGCTGGAGTAATGCAGAAGCTCAAGAAGAAGCTGCAGCAGCTAAAGATGTTCCTGATTTTGTTAAGAATGTATTGATTCCAATGAATAAGCAAGTGGGAGACTCTCTTCCTGTAAGTACATTTGTTGGTGCTGAAGATGGAACATTCCCACATGGAACAGCTGCATATGAAAAACGTGGTATCGCAGTAAATGTTCCTGAATGGGATATTAATAAGTGTATACAATGTAACCAATGTTCATTTGTATGTCCACACGCAGCAATTAGACCAATACTTGTAAATGAAAATGAAAAGAAAAATGCTCCTCAAAGCTTTGAAACTAAAAAAGCAATTGGTAAAGGACTAGAAGGACTTGAGTATCGTATTCAAGTAAGTACTTTAGACTGTACAGGTTGTGGCAACTGTGCTGACATTTGTCCAGCTAAAGAAAAAGCGCTAGAAATGAAACCATTAGAAACTCAAACAGAAGTACAAGTACCAAATTGGGAATATGCAATGACTGTAACAGTTAAAGATGACAAAATGTCACTTAACACTGTAAAAGGAAGCCAGTTTGCTCAACCATTGTTAGAATTCTCTGGTGCATGTGCTGGTTGTGGTGAAACACCATATGCAAAAGTTGTAACTCAATTATTTGGAGATAGAATGTTAATAGCTAATGCTACTGGATGTTCTTCAATTTGGGCAGGTTCAGCTCCATCTACTCCATACTGTAAAAATGCAGAAGGAAAAGGACCAGCTTGGGCTAACTCATTATTTGAAGATAATGCTGAATATGGTTATGGTATGGCAATAGCTGTTAAGAAAATGAGAAATACATTAGAAGAGCTAGCAAAAGAATTAGTTCAATTAAATGTATGTGATAGCATAAAAGAAGCTTTCAACGAATGGATTGAAGGAAAAGAAGATGCTGATGCTTCTAAGAAAGCAACTGCTAAGATTCTTGCATTATTAGAAAACAATAATGTAGAAGACGAAAGAGCTAAGAAGATTTTAGCAGAAGTAGCTGAAAAGAAAGACTATCTAATTAAGAAATCTATGTGGATAGTTGGTGGAGACGGTTGGGCTTATGATATAGGCTACGGCGGACTTGACCACGTATTAGCTACAGGAGAAAATGTAAATGTTCTTGTATTCGATACAGAAGTTTACTCAAATACTGGTGGACAGTCTTCAAAAGCTACTCCAACTGCTGCTGTTGCGAAGTTTGCTGCATCAGGTAAGAAAGTTAAGAAGAAAGACTTAGGAATGATAGCTGCATCTTATGGATATGTATACGTAGCTCAAGTAGCTATGGGTGCAGATAAGAACCAATTTATGAAAGCTCTTATTGAGGCAGAAAGCTATGACGGACCTTCTCTAATTATTGCTTACGCTCCATGTATAAACCATGGTATTAAAGAAGGAATGGGACGTACACAAAATCAAGAGAAGAGAGCTGTTGAATCTGGATACTGGCATTTATACAGATACAACCCAGTATTAAAAGAAGAAGGAAAGAATCCTTTCGTACTTGATTCTAAAGAACCTTCAGCTTCATTCAAAGATTTCATTAATAGTGAGGTAAGATATACTTCTCTAATTAAGACATTCCCAGAAATAGCTGACGAGCTATTTGATAAGGCTGAAAAAGAAGCTAAAGAAAGATACGAAAACTATAGACGTCTTGCACAAGCTTAAGAATATACTTTAAAAAACAAGTAGTGATTAATCACTACTTGTTTTTTATTATATTGTATAAAGGACATCTCTTTAGAATATTTATATTAAAGGGGGGGACATTATGAAAAAAGCAATGAGAGTTATTATGTCTATAATTTTAACAATTTTTATAATATCATGGCCTTTCTATGTTTTCGTTTTTAAACCTATTCAGGATAATCACATAGAAAAGAAAGAAGAAGTGCAGTGGAGAGGCGTAATAAAGTTGTGGGATTTTCCAAGATTAGATGTCAAAACAGGCAGTAGATATGGATGGATTCAGGATAAGATAGAGCAGTTTGAACGTAAAAATCCTGGTGTGTATATTGAACTTACACCCATTGATTGGAAGAAGGGTCCTATAAAGCTTGAAGTTGCATTGGAAACTGGCAATGTGCCTGATATAGCGCCAATAGGTACTGATTTTATTTATATGAACGACTCGATATTAGAGCCACTTGAGGCTTTTTTTACTGAAGAAGAGAAGAAAGAATTCAAATATCAAGCATTGAATGCAGTTAACTATGATGAACATATGTGGGGAGTACCATTTATGATGACTACATATGTAATGTATCTAAATGTAGATATGTTTAGGCAAAATGGAGTTGAGCTTCCGTTGGATGGTAACTGGACTTATGAAGAATTCGTTGAAAAGATGCAGAAGCTTACTATAGATACTGATAATGACGATAAAATAGATCAGTATGGTTTTACATCTTTTATTAAGCCTAATTACTATAACCTCTGGGGAATTATATTAAGTGATGGAGCTGAAATAATAGATGAACAGAAAATGAAATACATATTTTCAGGAGATAAAGCAATAAGTGGAGTAAACAAAGTAGTTGATTTAAAGCATAAGTACGAAGTAACTCCTGATGACTTTGGAATCAGTGATGAAAATCAGTCGTGGGATATGTTTTATAATAAAAAGAATGTAGCTGCGTATGCTACTGGCTCTTGGGCAACTAGAGTACTAGAAGAACGATTTTTAAGTGGAGAAGGCTTTGAATATGCTATAGCTAATTATCCAATTGGCGACAGAAGGCTTCCTGTATCACTTAATAACAGCGTGAGTGCATTTGGAGTTTTTAAACAGCAAGATGAAAAAAAACTAGAGATGTGTGTAAAATTTCTTAAGTTTTTAACTGAAGAAAAGTATCAAAAAGACTTAGAAAGATTAGGAGTATATCCTGCTAAGAGTAATATTGAGGATATGTATATAAACGACCCTAAAATGAAAAGAATAGAGGATTGTCTATCTTACACAAAAATGACTCCTAAGCATACGAAATGGAAGGATATTGATAGAATACTTCAAAATCAGATTATGCTAGCAATAATCGGGGAAAAAACAACTAAGGAAGCAATAGATGAGGCTAAAAGTCAAATCAATCAAATAATTAATTCTAAATAAGTTATGGATAACTAAGAATAAGATAAAAAAGTCTATATGCTGACTTTATGTTGTTTATTGTGTTCAAAAAAGATATACTAAATTATGAATAAGAGTGAAATATTAAATGATATAGATTTCAATATAGGAGCTGGTATTTTTGAATAAAGGCATAATTTCGAATTTGTTTGATAAGATTATAAAACAAGGAAAAATATTGTTAGATGAGCCTATGAGTAAGCATACTTCGTTTAAAATAGGGGGACCTGCTGATATATTAGTGATGCCTGGAACAATAGAGGAAATTTCTTCATCAATAAAGCTTTGTAAAGAAAATGATGTAGAATACTATATAATTGGAAATGGCAGTAATTTATTAGTGAGTGATAAAGGCATTAGAGGGGTTGTAATTAAGATATCAGAGTATCTAGATGAGGTTGTTGTTGAAGACGCGAAAATAACTGCAGAAGCAGGAGTTCTATTATCAGTAGTGTCAAAGGCAGCACTTAAGCATTCACTTAGTGGATTAGAATTTGCAAGTGGAATACCCGGTTCTCTAGGTGGCGCAATAGCTATGAATGCTGGAGCATATGGCTCAGAAATGAAGGATGTCGTATCCAGTGTAAAATGTATAGATGAAAATGGAAATGTTGTAGAGCTTAGCAATAGCCAAATGAACTTTGGGTATAGACAGAGTAGAGTGCAGCATCAAAATATGATTGTTGTAGAAGTTGAGATGGTTCTTCAAAAAGGAGATTATGAAAAGATAAAGGATTACATGGGTGAACTGACAGAGAAAAGAACAACCAAACAACCATTACATCTACCTAGCGCTGGAAGTACATTCAGAAGACCTGAGGGTTATTTTGCTGGGAAGCTCATAGAGGATTCAGGATTAAAAGGATTAAGGCTTGGCGATGCTCAGGTATCTGATAAGCATTGTGGATTTATAGTTAACCTAGGAAATGCTACTTTTAGTGATGTTACTAACCTCATAAAGGTAGTTCAGAAGACTGTAAGAGATAATTATGGCGTAAATCTTGATACTGAAGTTAAAATTATTGGGGAACAATAGTATCAAAATGGGATAGAGGTGCACTAATGAAAATATTTGCTGATTATCATACTCACACAATATATAGTCACGGAAAAGGAACAATAAGAGAAAATGTAGAGAGCGCAATAAAAAAAGGGTTAAAAGAAATAGCTATTTGTGATCATGGACCTAGTCATGTAGGATTTGGAGTGAAAAGAAAAAATTTCAAAAAAATACGTGAAGAAATTGATAAGCTCAATCAAGAATATAAACAGATAAAGATTTTAATGGGTGTTGAGTCTAATATTATAGGATATGACGGTGAGATAGATGTAAATGACGAGATAATTGAGCTTATAGATATTTTGTTGGTAGGTTTCCATTTTGGTGCTATGCCAAAATCTATTTCAGATGCGTATAATATGTTTATTCTTAACTATCTAGGCAGATTTTCAAAAGAAATAGCTAAAAAAGCTAGAAAAATGAATACAAAAGCTGTTATCAATGCTATAAATAGATATGATATTGACTTAATTACGCATCCTGGAGCAAAAGTGGACATAGATACAAGAGAGCTTGCAAAGGCAGCATCACAAAGAGGTACAGCTCTTGAAATTAATGCAAGTCATGGCTTTTTGACATTAGAGTATTTAAGAATAGCCATGGAAGAAAATGTTAAGTTTTTAATAAGCAGTGATGCTCATAGGCCAGAAGATGTAGGCAACGTTGATAGTGCAATACAAAGAGCATTAAAAGCTGGGCTAAAAACAGATCGTATAAAAAACGCTATAGAATAACCAATGGAAAGGAGCAATATAATGAAATTTATAATCATTACAGGATTATCTGGTGCAGGTAAAAGTCAAGCAGTAAGAATATTAGAAGATAGTGGGTACTACTGTATGGACAACCTGCCTCCTGCTTTGCTTCCAGATTTTGCAGACCTATGCTCGCAATCTAAAAGAAGAATAAATAAAGTGGCAATTGTTGTTGATATACGTGGAGGTAGATTTTTTAACGACTTGTTTAAAAGTCTTGATGTACTAGAAAAATCAGGTTTTGAATATAAAATTCTTTTTTTAGATGCATCAGATGATGTTCTGATAAAAAGGTTTAAGGAACTAAGAAGACCTCATCCATTGAGTCCTAGTGGAAGAATTATTGATGGCATAGAAAAAGAACGTGAGAAGCTTGACGAAGTAAGACAAAAGTCAAACTATATAATAGACACTTCAAACTTAACTACTGCTATGCTTAAAGAAGAAATAAAGCATATTTTTTTAGAAGGAAAGGAATCAAAGAATCTAACAATATCAATTATATCTTTTGGTTTTAAAAGAGGGGTACCACTAGATGCAGACTTGATGTTTGATGTAAGGTTTTTACCTAATCCTTTCTATATACAAGAGCTTAAAGAGTTCACAGGAAATGATAAACATGTCAGAGACTATGTTATGAAATGGGAGCAAACTAAAGAATTTACTGCTAAGCTTATTGATATGATAGATTTTCTTATTCCTTTCTATATAAAAGAAGGAAGAACTCAATTAGTTATAGCCATAGGATGTACAGGTGGACAGCATCGTTCTGTAACTTTAGCAAATTTTCTCTATGAAGATTTAAAGAATAAAGGGCATAGAGTCACAATAGGTCATAGAGATTGCAGAAAATCCTAAAAAGGGGTTAAGATATGGGATTATTTAGTTGGTTTAAACCGGGACTAGGGATAAAAAAAATAATTGCTAAAAACAAGGTGTTTTATAAAGAAAAGGTGTTGGTAAAAGGTCCAAAAGTAGTTGTAATTGGTGGTGGAACTGGACTTTCCGTATTACTTAGAGGGTTAAAGGAATATACATCAAATATAACTGCAATTGTAACTGTAGCAGACGATGGGGGAGGATCTGGAATACTTAGAGAGGACTTAGGAATGCTTCCACCTGGGGATATACGAAGCTGCTTATTAGCTTTGGCGAATACAGAACCTTCTATGGAAAAACTATTACAATACAGATTTAAAGAAGGTAAACTAAAAGGTCAAAATTTTGGAAATCTGTTTATAGCTGCAATGAACGAAATACATGGAAATTTTGAGGTAGCAATAAAAGAGATGAGCAATGTACTTGCAGTTACTGGCAAGGTACTTCCTATGACATTAGAAGATGTGAAGCTGTTTGCACGATTGAAAAATGGTACTGTAATTGAAGGAGAATCAAATATCCCAGAAAAAAATAAAGAATTCGATAGTCAAATAGAAGATGTGTTTATTAAACCAAAAAAGGTTTATCCATTGCGAGAATCTATAGTGGCAATAAATGAAGCAGATTGTATAGTACTAGGACCTGGAAGCTTATATACAAGTGTTATACCAAATCTTCTTGTAAGGGATATGGTTAAGCATATACAAAATTCTAAGGCAATAAGAGTTTATATACCCAATGTTATGACGCAGCCTGGTGAAACAGATAACTATGGAGTATTAGACCATGTTGAAGCAATTATTAAGCATACTAAAAAGGAAATAATAGATTATGTTATAACTAATATCGAAGATATACCAGATAGTACTCTTAAGAAATACTATGAAGATGGTGCCAAGCCAGTTATTATAACTGAGCAAGAAGAAAAAATATTGAATGAGATGAATATAGAGGTAATAAAGGATAATCTTATAGATGTGAAGAAAAACTATATTAGACATGATGCAAAAAAACTCAGCCAAATTATAGTCGATTTGGTTACAAAAAAGAAGCTTAAAAGAGATAAGAATTGGTTCATTAAGGAAAAATAATAGTAAAAAGTCATATAAACATACCCTATAGAGTGGATGATGAAAAAGATATACTATATAGGGTATGTTTTTCTATAAATCAGCTCTGTATTTATTCATAATACTACTGAATAGTTCAGCACTAGTAGGTGGTGTATAAGTAATTGCATTTGCTCCTGCTTCAATAGTTTTCATGATTGTTTCATCATTAGGTCCACCAGTAGCGATAATAGGTACATCTGGGTATTTGTCTCTGATTGCTGCTACTATTTCATGAGTCTTACTCGCGCAACAGACATTTAGTATATGAGCACCAGAATCTATTCTTGCCTTGATATCTGTTTTTGATGACACAACTGTTACTGCTACTGGGATATCAATAGTTTCAACTAACTCATGTATAACTTCATTTGAAGTAGGAGCATTAACTACTACTCCTAAAGCACCTTGGAACTCTGCATGGAGTGCAAGGTTTACAGTTCTTTTTCCTGTTGTAATTCCACCTCCTACTCCACATAATACAGGAATATCAGCTGCGGTCATTAAAGCTTGTGTAATGACAGGCTGAGGAGTAAAAGGGTAAACGGCTATAACAGCATCTGCGTTTATGTTTTTTATTATTGCAACATCAGTAGAGAAGACAAGAGAACGTATGAGCTTTCCATTGACTCTTATTCCTGATGCTTTTTCTATCACGCTAGGAACATAGAGCATGCTTCTTCTAAGATAACTAGATATGGTAGGAGTTATTTTATCGTTCATATTAACCTCCAAAAAGTTATTTTGAATATTATATCACGTATGGTTATTTATGCCAACAAAATATAAATTAGGAACATATTTATTAATGTTTCCTAAAAATTAATGAATATTAGAGGATATTTAAATATAATATAGAATATTTAATTAGCAACAAAATTTGAAGACTTCAAATAATTTTAGTAATTTAACTTGATAAAGTATAAGGGGGAATTAGTATGTATGAAAAAATGGCTGAACCGTACAAAATAAAGATGGTTGAGAAAATCAAACTAATACCTAAAGAAGAAAGAGAACAAAAGATTAAGGAAGTAGGGTATAACCAGTTTGCTCTTAAGGGAGAAGATGTATTTATTGATTTACTTACTGATAGTGGAACAGGAGCAATGAGTGATTATCAGTGGGCTGGTCTAATGCTCGGTGATGAATCCTATGCAGGAAGTAGAAACTTTTATAATCTGCAAGAGGCTGTAGAAGATGTAATAGGATATAAATATTTTGTACCTACTCATCAAGGTAGAGGTGCGGAAAACGTTTTATTCCCAACTATTATTAAGCAAGGACAATATGTACTTGGGAATATGCACTTTGACACTACTAAGGCACATATTGAGTTAAAAGGTGGAAGAGCTATAAATCTTGTAATAGATGATGCATATGATACACAAAAAGAGCACCCATTTAAAGGAAATTTTGATTTAGACAAGTTGGAGTCTTTTATTCAAGAAAAAGGAGTAGAGAACTGTGCATTTATATTGATAACAGTCACATGTAATAGTGCTGGTGGACAACCCGTATCTATGGAAAACATCAAAGCTGTTAAAAAAATAGCTGATAAATACGGTTTAAGAGTATTCTTTGATGCTGCAAGATTCGCTGAAAATGCACACTTTGTAAAGCAAAGAGAAGATGGATATGAAAATAAGACTATAAAAGAAATAGTTAGAGAAATGTTCTCATATGGTGAAGGTTTGACTATGAGTGCTAAAAAAGATGGTATCGTAAACATGGGTGGAATGGTAGCTATTAAAGATGATGAAAAGATATATGAAGGTGTACGCCAAATGGTTATACCTATGGAAGGTTTTCCTACCTATGGTGGCTTATCAGGAAGAGATATGGAAGCACTCGCAAGAGGTCTAAGAGAAGTAGTTGAAGAGGCGTATTTGCAAGCGAGAATAGGTCAAATAGAATATCTAGGAAAAAAACTTGATGAAGCAGGCATACCAATACAGAAGCCTGTTGGAGGTCACGCAGTATTTGTAGACGCTAAGAAAATGCTTCCTCATATACCATATTATCAATTCCCAGCACAGTCACTATGTGTTGAGTTATATAAAGAAGCTGGAGTAAGAGGTGTTGAAGTTGGTTCGTTCTTATTAGGAAGAGACCCTGACACAGGTGAGCAGTTAGAATCACCACTTGAACTGTTAAGACTTACAATACCTAGAAGAGTATATACAAACAACCATATGGATGTAGTTGCTGAAGCACTTATTAACATTGCTAAGAGAAAAGATGAACTTAAAGGCTATGAATTCACATATGAACCAAAGGTCTTAAGACACTTTATTGCAAAACTAAAACCAGTTGAATAATTTTTAAAATACAATATAAAAGAGTGCATCTCATTTCGAGTTGCACTCTTTTGCTTTCACTAGTGTCTTTTATACTTTTCATCAATCATTTTAGATATTAATGCTCCAGCACTTTTCTTGGTCAAATTAGTGAAATCAATATCCATGTTTAGATTATCAGATAATTTTTTAAGCGTTTCTATTTGTCTTTTTGTTGGAGGCTCATCAAATGGATTATTAAAGCTTCCCTCGTCAGGAGCTTCAAATATATCTCCTTCATTCACAGAGTCAAGATTTAACTCTTCTATGGCAGTCATTCCTACATTTGTTAAATCTCTTAATGCCCTTGCTTTCGCTCTTGTTGAAGCCATTCTAATGATATGAGGCTGAATTTTAGAGTTAACTGATTGTGGACTAGCATCACCATAATCAACGAATACGCCATTTTCAGAGGTGGCAATGGCTTTACAAATTGCTGTCATTTTATTTTCTGGTGTAGGCACCTGTACTAACTCCACATGCATAGATTTGAGATTCTTTTGATGAGCTAAGTCAAGTAAACCTTCATAAGTAACAAATGATTTGCCTTGTAAATTTATTATGAAATTTTCATTTATAGGCATGCTAATCACCTTCTTTATATTATTTTACTACATGATTTAATATTTAAACATGATAATAAAGTATATATAAGAAGATAATAGAAAACAAAGCAAAAAGTGCAGATAGCTTGATGATCTACTGCACTTTTTTATTCATATTCAAATATGTTGTTTATCTTAAACTTAGTTATCTGTAAAATAAAAAATTACTGCATTGTTTTATTTTTTTCAATATATATATCTAAGGCTTTTAGACCCTTGTGTCCTAGCCTGATAAAAAGAATCAGGCAATATATTGAAATGCCCCAAAATCCTAAAATTATAGGCAAAGAAATTAAACTCATAACAGGGAAACCATTCATATATATTCTCTCCTTACTAAGATAATAAATAGCTAACAGCTAACTTTATTGTATTTTCAATTGCATCACTATGT
The DNA here is from genome assembly GCF_050433385.1 of Brassicibacter mesophilus. Classification (NCBI taxonomy): domain Bacteria; kingdom Bacillati; phylum Bacillota; class Tissierellia; order Tissierellales; family Thermohalobacteraceae; genus Brassicibacter; species Brassicibacter mesophilus. The sequence goes on along the minus strand of NZ_JBNPXI010000025.1, from coordinate 19,551 downwards.
GTTCTTTCATGAGAATGTGATGCATCTACACCAGGTCCTATGAGTCCATGCTTGAATTCCCATCCAGCTCTCATAGCAGCACTTGCATCAGAACCATAAAAAGGATAAATATCAATTTTATATTGGATATCATTGCTCTTAGCTATTTCAACTAATTTTCTTTTTAACTCCAAGTCATATGGTCCGCTAGAGTCTTTTGCACATATAGTAACGCTATATTCATCTGAAGTTTGCCCATCACCAGGAGCAGCCATATCTATAGCTACGAATTCAAAGGTTTTTTCAGGTAAAGACGCTGACGCTCCATGACCAACTTCTTCATAGTTACTAATAAAGAAGTTGGTAGAATATTTAAGAGCTAAATTATTTTCTTTTATATATTTTGCAGCACCTAATATTGCAGCTACTCCTGCTTTATCATCTAAATGTCTTGACTTAATAAAACCACTTTTAGTTACTATTGCTCTAGGGTCTAGAAAAACATAGTCACCTACACAAATGCCAAGCTTTTCAACATCATCTTTATTTTCTACCTTTTCATCGAGTCTTATCTCCATAGTATCTTCTTTTCTCTCAAGCTTGCTGGTTTCACTGCCATGTACATGAGTTGAAGCCTTAGTTGTTACGATTGTGCCAGTAAAAGTGTTGCCATTAACTGTTTCTACTGTACAATACTCACCTTCAACTGTATTCCATGAATAACCGCCTATTTGTGTAATCTTTATTCTTCCATTACTTTTAATTTCTTTCACCATTGCACCTAATGTATCAACATGGGCTGAAAGAGTTCTATGCTTGCTGTCATTCTCACCTTTTATTGTTGCCACAAGAGCTCCTTTAATCGTTCTATATGTATCAATTCCTAGTTTATTAAATTCATTTTCTACTAATTCGATTACTTGTGCTGTATTGCCCGTTGGACTTGGAGTTCTCAAAATCTCTACAAGTCTATCTAGTGTGTAATTCATATCAATATTCATATTTAATACCCCCTATACTAATAATAAAAGTAACATAATTCTATTCTATATCACTTATATAAAATAGTAAACGAAAGTCAATAAAACAATTATTTGTATAAGAATTGTTTTTTTATAACTAAATAAATTCATCATGCTACAAATTCCTTGCTTAGTGTAGTTGAAAGATTTTAACTAATATGATAATTTATTTGTATAAACTTTTCTATGCGACGACTGTTTATCCGATAACTTACAATTGAACTGAGTCTTTGTTAATCATAGAATATAGGAGTGTGGCCAATATGAGACATGAAGTTAGTGCAGGAGGAGTGGTTGTATTCGGCAATGCTATACTTCTCTTAAGAAAATATAATGGTGATTGGGTTTTACCTAAAGGTAAAGTAGAGGCCAACGAAGATTTTGATTATACTGCTACTAGAGAAGTACTAGAAGAGGGCGGAGTTAAAGCTAATATAGTAAAATATCTTGGTAAAATACATTATAGCTTTAGAAATACTAGAGAAGAGGATGAAATAGTTAATAAGACTGTTCACTGGTTTCTTATGGCTACAAGGAGCATGGAGTGTACTCCACAGAAACAAGAAGGTTTTGTGGATGCGAGATTTGTTCATATAGATAGGGCAGCTCAGCTAGCAAAGTACGATGACGAAAAAAAAATAATTGCAAAAGCAATTCAAGAAATATAATTTTAAGCAGTTATTATTTTAGTTATAGTATATTTTTATTGTTATAAGAATAACTTTTAGGGGTAGATTATATGTCATTTTCATCAATTACAAAAAATGAGTTATCAAGAATGAATGTAGAAGAAAAATGTTGCTTATTAGCCGAATTAGCTGCCCTTATACGAATGAGTGGATCAATTCAAATAGGTGGATTAAATAAGGTAAATCTAAAAGTTTCAACTGAAAATGCAGCTATTGCAAGGAGAATTTTCACTTTATTAAAAACTCTTTATAATGTTCATACAGAGGTCATGGTAAGAAAAAATAAACAGTTAAAGAAAAACAATAACTATTTAATGATCGTAGATTATAGAAACGATGCAGAAAAAATTTTAACTGATGTAGGAATTCTTAATAGAGATAAGAAGCAATATTATAAAATTAACTATGGAATTCCAGAAGAGATTGTTCAAAACAGATGCTGTAAAAGATCTTATATAAGAGGAGCATTTCTAGGAGGAGGCTCCATAAGTAACCCTGAGAAGACATATCATCTTGAATTTGTAACTCATAGTCAAGAACATAGCGAAGACTTGTGCAATCTTATCAATACATTTGGCCTAAATGCTAAGATTGTAGTGAGAAAAGAAAGTTATGTGATTTATCTGAAAGAAGGAGAGCAAATAGTAGATTTGCTCAATATTATAGGAGCATATTCTGCTTTGCTTAAGCTTGAAGATATAAGGATATTAAAGGAAGTTAGAAACAATATAAATAGAATAGTAAATTGCGAGACAGCAAATTTGGGGAAGACTATCAATGCATCTATCAGACAGATACAGAATATTGAGTATATAGATAAGGCAATGGGTATTGATAACTTACCCGAAAATTTAATTGACATTGCTCGATTGAGACTTGCACATAGAGAAGCAAGTTTAAAGGAGCTGGGAATGATGCTTAGTCCTACTGTAGGAAAATCAGGCGTTAATCATAGATTAAGGAGACTTGAAGAGATTGCAGAAGAATTAAAGGAGAGGAGGATAAATAAAAATGGAAACAAGAAAAGTAACAATAAAAAATAAAATAGGTCTTCATGCTAGACCTGCTGCACTGTTTGTTCAGACATGCAGTAAATATAAGAGTGATGTTTATATAGAAAAAGACGGAAATAGAGTTAATGCTAAGAGTATTATGGGAATAATGGCGTTGGGAGTGGCTCATGGCGAAGAAATAAATATAATTGTAGAAGGTTATGACGAAAGAAAAGCTATAGATGATATTGTGGACTTAGTTGAAAATAGACTAGAAAAAGAATAGGATATCCTATTCTTTCTTCTTTTTTTGACTAAATACGTGTATAGCTATAGGCCTAAAATACTAAGTTTTACATAATATAAGAAATATATGCAAAAAAGTGGTACTATAATAGAGGAGTTTATGATTTTGTATCGAATCTTGTATTGGTCAACTAAAATTAAAGGAGAAAGCTATGATTCTAATTTCGACTGACAGGCTTAAAGAAGGAATGATAGTAGGTCAAGCTATTTATACTTCTAGTGGTGTTATACTTTTAGAAGAGGGTATAGAACTTAAGTATAGATATATTGAAAAGCTAAATGAATTAGGAATAAGCAGTATTTACATAAATGAAAGCTTGACCGATGATTTAGAGCTATACCAGATTGTTAAAGAAGATACCAAAATTGAAGCTTTAACTATGATGAAGAGCATTATGAATGATGTAGCTTTATTTGATGATGCAGATGCATCTAATGTTGCAAATACAGTCAGTAAAATAGTTGATGGGCTCTTAGACAATGATGATATATTGATAAATTTAATTGATATTAGAACAGTAGATGATTATACATTTGGGCATTCAGTTAATGTTTGTATTTTATCCTTAGTTACAGCTATTAGTTTGGGATATGAAAGAGAACAACTAATTGATTTAGGAATAGGAGCAATTCTTCATGACATAGGAAAAACACAAATATCTATTGATATACTTAATAAACCTTATGAACTAACATTGGATGAATATAAGGAAATAAAAAAGCATACATTGCTAGGATATGGAATACTTAAAAAATTGAAAACTATAAGTAATGAAGCTATAAATATTGCTTTATTACATCATGAAAGATATGATGGAAATGGATATCCAAATAATCTTAAAGCAACTAATATCCATGAATTTGCACGAATTGTTTCAGTTGCAGATGTATATGATGCGCTGACAACAAATAGAGTTTATAGAAAACAAATCAATTCAGATATAGCTATTAATTATTTATTGTCAATGGCGGGAAGCCAATTTGATGAGAAAATGGTTGAAGGCTTTATGAAAAGTGTAGCAAAATATCCACTAGGTAAAGGCGTAGTGTTAAACTCAGGAGAGAAGGGCTATGTAATAAAAAACAGAAAAGAAAATATAAATAAACCCATTGTTAAAGTGTTATATGATAAAGAAGGAAAGATTTTGGCATCTCCTTTTGAAGTGGATTTACTCCATAGTACTTCATATGCTATATGTAGATCAACCGATGATATAGATTTGAAATAATATGGACAAAATTATATATAAGTTATTGAAATTGTAACAGAAAAATAGTTTTGATATAATTAAGATAGTGGAATTCACTATCTTTTTCTTTTTATTTATCACATAAGGATGTGAGTGTTTTGATAGATACAGTAGATAGAAAATTTGTTCACCTTCATGTTCATACTGAATACAGTTTATTAGATGGAGCTGCTCGTGTTAATAAATTAATTGATAAAGCAAAAGAGTTAGGCATGGATAGCATTGCTATAACTGATCATGGTGTAATGTACGGTATAGTTGACTTCTATAAGACAGCAGTAAAAAAAGGTATCAAACCTATACTTGGATGTGAGGTGTACATTTCAAAAGGAAAATATACTGAAAAAGACCTGAATAAAGACAAGGGCCAATACCACTTAGTACTTCTTGCAGAAAACGCTAAAGGATATTCTAACTTAATGAAAATAGTTTCTGAAGGATTTATAAATGGTTTTTACTATAAGCCAAGAGTAGATTATTCTATTTTAAAGAAGTATAGTGAAGGCATAATAGCATTAAGTGCTTGTTTAGCAGGAGAAGTTCAGCAGCATTTATTGAACAATAATTATGATAAAGCTAAAGAGATTGCGTATATTTATAATAATATTTTTGGTCAGAACAACTTTTATTTAGAATTGCAGGACCATGGTATAAGAGAACAAAAGCTTATTAACCAGCAATTAATAAAGATAAGTAAAGAAACAAATATACCGCTGGTGATAACAAACGATGTACATTACATCAGTAAAGAAGATGCAAAGATGCACGACGTTCTTCTATGTATACAGACTGGTAGAACTGTTGATGAACAGGATAGGATGAGATTTCCTTCAACTGAGTTTTATGTAAAATCTTATGATGAGATAAAAGACTCATTCCCCAATATGGAAGAAGCAATAAGCAATACTGTGAAAATTGCTAAAAGATGTAACGTAGAGCTTGATTTCAATACTCTTCACTTGCCAGAATATAATGTGCCAGAAGGATATAACAATTCTCAGTATTTAAGAAAGCTATGCTATGAAGGATTAAAAATAAGGTATGATATAATAACAGACGAAATAAACCAAAGGCTAGAATATGAGTTAGAAACAATTGAAAATATGGGATATGTAGACTATTTTCTCATAGTGTGGGACTTTATTAAATATGCAAAGGATAACGATATAATGGTTGGCCCTGGAAGGGGCTCAGCAGCTGGAAGTTTAGTTTCATATACTTTAGGAATAATAGATATAGACCCACTAAAGTATGGACTGATTTTTGAAAGATTTTTGAATCCTGAAAGAGTCACAATGCCTGATATAGACATAGATTTTTGTTATGAGAGAAGAGAAGAAGTAATTGAATATGTAGTAAAAAAATATGGTGCAGACAGAGTTGCACAGATAGCTACATTTGGTACTATGGCTGCAAGAGCTGCAATAAGAGATGTTGGTAGAGCTATAAATATGTCTTATGGAGAGGTTGATTTCATAGCTAAACAAATACCTATGGAAATAGGCATGACAATCAATAAGGCTTTAGATATGAACAAAAAGCTTAAAGAAATCTATGATGAAGAGGATAATGTTAAAGAGCTTATTGACGTGGCTAGGGCAGTAGAAGGGTTACCAAGACATACATCTACTCATGCAGCAGGAGTAGTTATATCAAAGCTTCCAATTACTGAATATGTCCCTTTATCGAGAAATAATGACAGTATTAATACTCAATTTACTATGACACAACTAGAAGAGCTAGGTTTATTAAAAATGGATTTCTTAGGATTGAGAACTCTAACTGTTATTAGAGATGCTGTAAGATTAATTGAAGAAAGCCATAATATAAAGGTTGATTTCTCTGATTCTAATTATGATGATCCTAAAGTATATAAGATGTTTGCCAAAGGTGAGACGTTAGGAGTATTCCAGTTTGAAAGCTCAGGCATGAGACAATTCTTAAAGGAACTTAAGCCAACCGGATTTGAAAATATAGTGGCAGCTAACTCGTTATTCAGACCTGGACCTATGAATCAGATACCTAGATATATAGAGAATAAAAACAATCCATCATCAGTTAAATATGCGCATAAAAAGCTTGAACCTATATTAAACGTAACTTATGGTTGTATGGTATATCAAGAGCAAGTAATGCAGATAGTTAGGGATATTGGTGGCTTTTCTATGGGACGCTCTGACCTTGTTAGAAGAGCTATGGGCAAGAAAAAGATGGACGTAATGGAGCAGGAAAGAAAGCATTTCATATATGGTAAACAATTTGATAATGGACAACTAGAAATTGTAGGTGCAATTAGAAATGGCGTAGATGAAGAAACAGCGAACAAGATTTACGACGATATGATAGATTTTGCAAAATATGCATTTAACAAATCACATTCAGCTGCGTATGCTGTTGTTGCTTATCAAACTGCATGGCTAAAGACCTATTATCCTGTAGAATTTATGGCAGCTTTAATCACAAGTATAATGGGTAATACTAACTCTGTATCTCTATATATACAAGAATGCAAGCGACTAGGCATAGAAGTTTTACCTCCTGATATAAACGAAAGTTATTCTAAATTTACAGTTTCTAATGGAAGAATAAGATTTGGTCTTGCCGCAGTTAAAAATGTTGGTGCCGCTGCTATAGAATCCATAGTGAAAGAGAGAGAAGAACGTGGCTATTTTACTAGTTTTATAGATTTCTGTCAAAGAGTTGATTCTAATGCTACTAATAAAAGGATGGTAGAAAGCTTAATAAAATGTGGAGCCTTCGACTCTTTGGGAGCTAATAGAGCACAGCTACTTGCAGTATATGAAAGGATAATAGATGGAGTCCATCAGGATAGAAAAAGAAATATTCTAGGACAATTCTCTTTATTTGATGCAATGCCATTAGAAGAAACGACTACACTTAGTTTTGATGTTCTTCCAAATATAAGAGAGTTCCCTGAAAAAACTTTACTTTCTATGGAAAAAGAGATGATAGGGGTATATATCAGCGGTCATCCACTTTCATCATATGAAGATGATTTGAGGGAAATTTCTAACACAACTAGTGCGGAGATATTTGAGATAAAAGAAGAATTGGATACAGATAAAAATGAGTCAGGACTTAAAGACGGAAGTCGTGTAGTTATTGGTGGTATAATTATAAAAAAACAAAATAAGATAACTAAGAATAATAATATGATGGCATTCGCTACATTAGAAGATTTATATGGAACAGTTGAGCTAATAATATTTCCAGCAACATTTGAAAAATATAATAAACATATTTATGAGGATAGCTTAGTGATAGTTGAGGGAAGACTTTCAGTCAGCGAAGAAGATGACTCAAAGATCATATGCGAAAGTATAAAACCTTTAGTAAAACTCAGAAAAGAAAAGCTATATATAAAAATGTCCCAAGATAAACCTGTAGCTTTGTTAGATCAAATAAAAAGAGTACTGCGCCAGTATAATGGAACAGTACCTGTATATGTATATTTAGAAAAAAATAAGAAAACAATAATAGCTGAGAGAGACTACTGGATAGATATAAATAGCAAGGAACTAATCAATAGACTTGAATCAATGCTTGGGGAAGATTGTATTAAGGTTTGCTAATATAGGTCTATTGCAGCAGCGGAAGCTATAGCACACAATACATCATCTAAGAATTTAATAGAAGATTTGTTTCCTATTATCTCTTTAATTTCAGCTGTCTTTTCTTTTTGGAGATAGCTGAAATTAATTATGGCCTCAGAACCAAATACATTCATTACGGCTAATGCTAAAGATTTATCTAGACAAAACAGTGTGTCATCTTCTGAAAGCATATTTTGAATAGGCTCTGGAAAAAGATTACTTTCAGCATAAATATCTAACACTAAACCAATTGCAGCGAAATCTTGTACTTCTTTAATAGACAGTACATTCATTATGGAATCGTGATAACTATAATTTTCATTATTATTTTTTTTCAATATGCTCACTATTTTTTCTATTTGTTGAATAGTAATTTCTCTGCTTTCAAGTAACTCAACTATAAAGTTAACCATATAAATCCCTCCAAGAAATTTGTGAGTAAAAATTTATAATTATATGTTATAATATGCTTAAAGGAAATATATTGTTCATAAAACTAAAGAATTTCGAAACTTTGGAGGTCAAAAAATGTGGACTGCAGTTTATATGATAGAAGGCATCGAAGCAGCCAAAGACATAGAAACAAAACTACAAAATGAGGGATTTTTAGTGAAAGTTAAACCTTTTTCTAAGGAAGGGGATGAGATTTTATATAAAATACTTGTTCCAGAGTTTGAAGCTGACGAAGTTCAATCAGTTTTATTAGACTTAGGTTATTAATTTTTTTAAAAATATAATTACCATCATTATGAAGTTAATTTTTAATAACGATGGGACATTTTACGACCGCCATGGTCAAAATAAGGAGGAGGGTACATGAAAACAATTGGTGTTTTAACAAGTGGTGGAGATGCTCCTGGAATGAATGCAGCTATTAGAGCTGTTGTAAGAGCTGGTATTTATAATAATACTAGAGTGATGGGTATAAAACAGGGGTATAATGGATTAATAAATGGACAAATCGAGGAGATGAATTTATCTTCTGTTGCAGATATAATACATAGAGGCGGAACGATATTGAGAACTGCAAGATGCGAGGAGTTTACGACAGAAGAAGGTAGGAACAAAGCACTAACTGTCTTAAGAGTTTTTGGAATTGACGGGTTAGCAGTAATCGGAGGAGATGGATCGTTTAAAGGGGCTAGAGAGATGAGTAAGCTAGGTATACCTACTGTTGGAGTACCTGGAACCATAGACAATGATTTAGGATATACAGATTTCACAATTGGTTTTGATACAGCTATTAATACAGTTATAGATGCAATTAGTAAAATAAGAGACACATCAACATCACATGGAAGAGCAAATATTGTAGAGGTAATGGGTAGACACTGTGGAGATATAGCGCTAAATGCAGGACTAGCAGGTGGGGCAGAAAGTGTTCTTGTACCAGAAGAGGGTTTTGATGTAGATGATGTATGTAAAAGACTGATTCAAGGTAAAAATAGAGGTAAACTGCATAGCATAATTATGTTAGCTGAAGGAGTAGGAAATGCATACGAATTAGGGAAAGAAATACAAGGTAACACTGGTATTGAAACTAGAGTAACTATATTAGGACACTTACAGCGTGGAGGCAGTCCTACTGCATTTGACAGGATAATAGCTAGTAAAATGGGAGCTAGAGCAGTAGAATTATTGTTAGAAGGAAAATCATCAAGAGTAGTTGGAGTAAAAGGTAATCAGGTTATTGATTTAGATATAGACGAAGCACTTTCTATAGAAAAGCAATTTGATAGAGAGACTTATAATTTGACTAAAATACTTTCTATATAGGAGTGATATCATATGAAAAAGACCAAAATTGTATGTACTATAGGTCCAGCTTCAGAAAATGAAGAAATATTAGCAAAACTTATAGCTAACGGATTAAACGTAGCTAGACTGAATTTTTCTCATGGAACACATGAAGAGCACCAGAAAAGAATAGATACAATCAAAAAGGTTAGAGAACGTCTTAATATGCCAATAGCAATAATGCTTGATACTAAGGGACCTGAAATCAGAACAAGAGATTTTGAAAATGATATTGCAGAACTATCAGAAGGTCAAGAATTTATTATTACTACTAGAGATATCTTGGGTAATAAAGAAATTTGTAGTGTAACATATACAGGATTACCGAAGGATGTTGATGCTGGAGACAGCATTCTGATAGACGACGGACTAATTGAACTACAAGTAAAAGAGGTATTAAACGATACAGATATAAAATGTATAGTTAAAAATCCAGGGCCAGTAAAGAATCATAAAGGTGTCAACGTTCCTGGAATAAAAATAAATTTGCCTGCTATAACCAGAAAAGATGTTGATGATATTGTATTTGGAATACACAATGGAATCGATTTTATAGCTGCCTCATTTATTAGAAAAGCATCTGACGTAATAGAAATAAGAAAAGTGCTTGAAGATCATAAAGCTGGAAATATACAAATAATATCTAAAATAGAAAATCAAGAAGGTGTAGAAAATCTTGATGAAATAATACAGGTATCTGATGGTGTAATGGTTGCAAGAGGTGATTTAGGAGTAGAAATTCCTGCTGAAGAAGTACCTCTTATTCAGAAAACTATAATTAAGAAGTGTAATGAAGCTGGTAAACCTGTTATAACTGCTACTCAAATGCTAGACTCAATGATTAGAAATCCTAGACCTACTAGAGCAGAAGTCACAGACGTAGCTAATGCAATTTTTGATGGAACAGATGCTATAATGCTTTCTGGAGAAACAGCTGCTGGAAAATACCCTGTTGAAGCTGTAAAGACTATGTCAAACATTGCCTTAAGAACTGAACACTCATTAGATTATAAACAGATGTTAAGTACAAAAACTATAGGTAAAGACATTACTGTTACTAATGCTATAAGCCATGCTACGTGTGCTACAGCACAAGATTTGGGTGCAGCAGCTATTATAACAGCTACATCTTCTGGCTATACGGCAAGAGCAGTATCAAAGTTTAGACCTAATTCCCCTATTATAGCAGCAACTCCAAAACAGGATGTAATGAGAAAGCTTTCATTGGTTTGGGGTGTATGTACAGTTCTGTCAGATAATACAAGTTCAACGGATGATGTAATAGACCTTTCTGTACAGAGTGCTCTTGAAAAAGGCTATATAAGTGATGGAGATTTAATAGTTATAACTGCAGGTATACCAGTAGGAGTTGCTGGCAGTACTAACTTAATCAAGGTTCATATAGTAGGTGAGATATTGATTAAGGGCACTGGAATTGGCAACAAATCAGCTACTGGCAAGGTGTGTATCGCAACAGATGCAGATGAATTGAAAGATAAATTTAATGATGGAGATATATTGGTTTCTGTAGATACTGATAAGGATATGGTTCCATATATGGAAAGAGCAGCTGGGATTATCACTGAGCATGGAGGATTAACTTCACATGCTGCAATAGTTGGGCTAAATATCGGTAGGCCTGTAATAGTTGGAGCTGGAGAAGCTACTGAGATTCTAAAGGACGGTCAAACTGTAACAGTAGATAGTATTAGAGGATTAGTATATAGAGGAGAAGCGAAGGTACTATAAAACTTCGTTGTCAAAAAGGGAATGTAATTGCATTCCCTTTTATTTATATGAATAAATTGGTATAATTTAAATATGAGTTTTTATTTGATTTTTGGAGGGAACAATATGGTAAATGAAACAGTCATTAGAGTTAGATATGCAGAAACTGATCAAATGGGTATAGTATATCATGCAAATTACTTTACATGGTTTGAAATAGGAAGAACTGAGTTTTTTAGAACTTTTGAAATGGATTATAAGACATTAGAAGAAAATGACGTATTACTTCCTGTAATAGACGTAGGATGTAAATATATTATATCAGCAAAATATGATGATGAAATTATTATAAAGACGAGAGTTACAAGTATTAAAGGAGTAAAGCTTAAGTTTAATTATGAAATATATAGAAAGTCAGATGATGTGTTGTTATCAGAAGGGTACACTTTACATGCTTTTGTCTCAAAGCAGCTAAAGCCGGTAAATTTAAAAAAGAAGTTTAGTGGTATATGGGATAAATTAAATAAAAGTATAGAGGAGGAAAGCTGAAATGCTTTTTAAGCTTATTTTATTCTTTACATTAACTCCTATTGTTGAGCTGTTCATACTATTTCAAATAGCAGAGGTTACAAGTGCATGGACGACCATTGCTTTAGTATTAGTAACTGGTATAGCTGGAGCATATCTGGCTAAAAGTGAAGGAAGAATCATAATAACTAAGATAAAATCTGAATTAAACGAAGGAAGAGTTCCAGGTAATCAGCTAATAAACGGTTTATGTGTATTGATAGGAGGGGCGTTTTTGTTGACTCCTGGAATACTTACTGATATAGCTGGCTTTACGTTAGTTCTTCCTGGTACTAGAGAGATATACAAAGCATTTATAAAAAGAAAGTTTTCTAAAATGATTCGAGAGGGAAATATAAATATCTACTTTAGAAAATAGGAGGGGGAACTATGCAGAAGAGAGTTCTTGGGAAAACTGGATTTGAAATTTCAGCAATAGGCTTTGGTGGCATACCAATACAAAGAGTAGATAAAGATATTGCAATTAAGCTAGTGGAAGAGGCATATCGTCAGGGGATAAACTTTATTGATACTGCAAGAGGTTATACTGTAAGCGAAGAGTTAATCGGATACGGCCTAGAGAAAACGGGCAGAGATAATTGGATAATAGCTACTAAATCAATGTCAAGAGATTATAAATCTATGAAAAAAGACATAGAAATAAGCTTAAAGAATCTAAGAACTGACGTTATAGATTTATATCAGCTCCATAATGTAAGAACTGTAGATGAATATGAAAAGATTATAGGAGAGAATGGAGCGCTAAATGCATTAATTGAAGCAAAACATGATGGCAAAATTAGAGAAATAGGAATAACAAGCCATGATTTGAATATATTAGAAATAGCCCTAAAAAAGGAAGAGTTTTCAGCAATACAATTTCCGTATAATCCGGTTGAAAGACAGGCAGAAGAGTTATTTAAAAGGGCACACGAATTAGGTCTAGGAATAATAGTTATGAAACCATTAGCCGGAGGAGCAATAGTTAATGCCGAACTATCATTGAGATTTATTTTAGAAAATCAAAACATATCCGCTGTAATACCAGGTATGGATAGTATAGAGCAGATCCTGCAGAATAGTGCTATAGGAAATGAATACAAAGCGTTAACTGATGAAGAAAGGCGTATAATACTAAAAGAAGCAGAAGAGCTTGGAAGTGAATTCTGTAGGAGATGTGGATACTGTGCTCCTTGTCCACAAGGCATAGATATACCTACTCAATTCTTATTAGAAGGCTATTATTCAAGGTACAATCTAAAGGAATGGTCAAAAGAAAGATATACAGTTTCCGCACATAAAGCAAGTGACTGCATAGAGTGTGGTGCATGTGAAACAAGATGTCCATACGATCTTCCAATAAGGAAAATGTTAAAGAAGGTTTCAGTTAATTTAGGATAATATGTATAAAATATTTGATTTTAGTCTAAAATCAAAAATATCTTATGGAATAATAAGGGTATACTGATTCTAATTTTTTAAGCACACCTAAGAGGTGTGCTATCTTTTTTTATTCACTTTCAGTTTCTGGATTTATATATAGTGGTCTACCTAATGGAGATGAAAGATCAACACCTGAAAAAGTATAAATAGGTTTATTATCTACTGATATTAATACATCGTCGATATCATCAATGCTTGTAAATGAGTAAATGATTGAATCAAGCATTAATCTCTGTAAATTTTCATTCTTTTCGTAAGCATTGACAAATTCACTATTAAAATTCAAAGCTATAGTATTATCATTTATCTTATAGTCTATCAACTCAACATTATCAGGTATAGTATTTGATAAGCCATAGTATTTATCTTCTTTTAAAGTTTTAAATATAGCGTGTGCCTTTTTCTGTACGGTAGATTCTTCTGTTATTTCTTTAACAGAGCAATCAACTAAAAAATATCTTGATGTTGTATTATAAGCTAAGTATGCTTTATTACTATTATCTTCTTCTATTGCTTTAGTTATTGTATTACCATTGAAAAAGATATCAGCTTTATTGTAGTCTACTAAAAATCTAATTTTATCTATATTTTCAAAGCTAGTAATAGACTTTATAAATGAGTTCATTGCAATTTCACTTTTAACAGGATCTTGAGTATATATTTTTTCTTTAGATGGAAGATCGACATAAGCAGTTGAACCTTTTATAGATATGTAATTATAAACTCCTATTGGCGGATTTAAGCTAAGTCCTAATTGAAGAGAAGGACCTTTTCTTAACTCCTCGATCAATGTAGTAAGAGGCTTTTTATTGTAGTCAACGTATCTTGTAACACCGATCAATTGTTCTATTGAATTTTCAGTATCAGAAAAATAAAGAGTAAGTGGCATTTTATTTTCAGGTACATTATTTGTAGCAGGTATGTAACGTGCATTACTTTCATAACTTATATTTAGCATTAGTGGAGCCACGCTATATTCTGAATCAGATATGTTTGGTACTATTGAAAAGCTGTAGCTACCATTTGGAAGCTTCAATTTGTTTTGCGAAATATCTACTGAAACGCTATATGGTGTATCCTCGGTTATTTCAATAGCAAGTGGTTTATTGCTATCAATTTTATGCATATAATGAGTTTTGTATATTTCATCATCTCTGTATATAGTTGCTTTTAATAAATAGTCTTCGCTGAAGTCTAAAACTACATCCTTGTTAGCTTTATACTTTACTGTTATGTTATTTGGATTGTATAACTGTTCAACTTGGTCATTTGTAACTAATAATATGTCAGTTATCTCATCATTTAATGCAGAAGAAGAAGTATCTAATACAGGACATGAATTTATTGAAATACCAGTAGCAGCAAAGCATATCAATAAAATTATAGCTATATTACCTAAAGCTCTGAACATAAAATCCCCCCTTGTGCTTGTCCTAATCCCGTTAATTATATTTTATATCAATAATTTACAAAAATAAACCATTATTATGCGTCAAAATGTTGCAAAATGATATACATTTCTTTATATTAATGTATATATGTATAAAACCTACAAATTATAGCAATAAAGATACTGCACATATTTGCAGAAAATGAGAGGAGAAAAACAATGAGTTTACCAGTTAATAGAAATGATATTGTTGAAGTTGAGATTATAGATATAAGTCATGAAGGAACAGGTGTTGCAAAAATAGATGGATTTACTGTTTTTGTTGAAGGAGGATTATTAGGGGATACTGGAAAAGCAAGGATAATTGATATTAAAAAGAACTTTGCATTAGGTAAGATGATAGAGATAACTAATCCTTCTATGTATAGAGTAGAGCCTAAGTGTTCTATTTCTAATATATGTGGTGGCTGTCAGCTACAAGGACTTAGCTATGATGCACAACTAGAAATAAAAACTAATAAGGTTATTAATGACATGAAGAGAATAGGAAAGCTTGATGATGTTATAATTCATAAGACTATAGGAATGGATAAGCCATTTAGGTATAGGAATAAGGCACAAATACCTGTTGGATTAGTTAACAATAAAACTTCCATAGGCTTTTATAAAAAAGGTAGTCATAACATAATTGATACAAATTCATGCATAATTCAACATAGTATAAGTGATAAAGTAACAGAAGTAGTTAGAGAGTATATGAGCCAATACAAAGTAATGCCTTATGATTCAAAGTCTGGAAAAGGTATAGTAAGGCATATATTGACTAAGATATCATTTAAAACAACAGACACAATGATTGTAATTGTAACAAATGGAAGAAAACTTCCCTACAAGGATGAGCTAGTAAACAAGCTGAAAGAAAGTATACCAAACCTTAGGAGTATAGTTCATAATATAAATAGTAAGAGAACTAATCAGGTGATGGGACCAAAATCTATTACTATTCATGGAGATGATAAAATAGTTGACTACATAGATGAGCTGAAGTTTAATATATCTCCAGAATCATTTTTTCAAGTCAATTCTATACAAACAGAGGTATTATATAACAAAGCTTTGGAATATGCAGAACTAAAAGGAAATGAAATCGTATTTGATATATATTGTGGAATAGGAACTATATCTTTGTTTTTAGCACAAAGAGCTAAAAAAGTATATGGAATAGAGGTAGTAAGTCAGGCGATAAAAGATGCAAAGGAAAATGCAAAGATAAATGGAATAGATAACGTTGAGTTTTTTGATGGTACTGCAGAAGAAATATTCCCTATGCTTTATAAGAAAGGAATAAGAGCGGATGTAATAGTCCTAGATCCACCTAGAAAAGGCTGTGATCAGTCAGTCCTTGACACTATAGTTAAAATGCAGCCTGAAAAAGTAGTATACGTCTCCTGCAATCCATCTACATTAGCAAGAGACCTAAAATATCTAGATGAGAATGGGTATAAAACTGTGGAAGTACAGCCTGTGGATATGTTTCCGCAGACAGGGCATTGCGAGGTAGTAACACTGCTTGTGAAGTAAGTAGTGTACGTCTCTTGTCAAGCTTGCCCAAGAAGACAAGAGAAGTGAAGGCTGATTGGCAGCAAGCTACGACTGAGAATATAATTCTGATGACATCTAGTACCTCAGAGGCGAAAAAGTAGAAAGCTACCACAACACGTAGTGGTTTGAGAATGGTTTTAAAGTAGGAAATGAGCAAAAAAGCACCGTTTCTTGTCCACTGAGTGATTTATAGTGATATGGGATAATTTGGGCGATGACTTGATAAAAACAGCTCCTTTATATCCTTTCCCAATGTTCATCTATTGACAATTGAACATAATATTAAATCCACTTTGTGAAAAGTCAATTAATGTTCGTTATGAAAAGTAAGTTTCGCAGAAAATATCAAGTATCTATACTCACCTTACTATAGAATAGTATCGAAAGGAAAGGTGAGTATATGAAAGAAATAAAAGCATACTACAAAACTTTAAAAGGAAGTAATTATGAAATCGGCACACAATTAGCAAGGTGGATGTTATTAACTCCAGAGAAGATGCAATCTGCAGTGATGCCACCAGATGTTTATCCACAGAATAAGTTAAACGAAATTGAGGAACTTCTCGATGTATATGGGCCTGGAATCAATGATGAAATCCAAGGATTTGCTGACACTATAGGTATTCCAAAAGGACAAGCTTTGTTTTATGCCATGACTTATTTGGAACGAGGTTGCAGCATGATGGCTGCACTTCCAAGAAAGTCAACAGAAGGTCATACAATATTGGCGCGTAATTATGACTTCTCAGATTCCTATGACGACTTGTGTTTAGCAACTACAGAAATTGTAGGTAAGTATAAACACATAGGTTCCTTGGTAAATTTATTTGGTAGATGTGATGGTATGAACGAATGTGGACTTGCTGTTTCTCAAGCTTCTAATGGGATGCCCGTTGGCAATTTTGAAGGTGGACAAAAGCCTGGTTGTACCGGTTTGCAGTTCTGGATCATTATTCGAAACATTTTAGAAAACTGTAAGGATGTAAATGAGGCAATTGAATATGCCAATAGAGCACCTATTGGCTATAACATAAATCTAATTATTGCTGATAAATCTGGTACCATTGGATTGTTTGAAAGCTTAAATGGACAAAAAGCTCATAAAATATTAAATCAAAATTCCACAGAGGATTATATTAGTGTTACAAATCATACTGTACTAGAACAATTAAAATATTTTGAGCCTATTATGATAGAGAATTCTCTTATAAGAAACCAAAGTATAGAAAATGTATTTAACTCTAAACACTTAATATCTAAAGACGACATAAAAGAATTATTAACGGAAAGCTATCCAAAAGGTTTATGTTGTCATTATTATGAAAATTACTTTGGTACTTTGCGTTCTATGGTATTTGATGTTACAGATCTTACTTTAGAAATGACTTTTGGTACTCCACAAATGAACGATTGGCATACGTTCAACCTGGATAATGTTCGAGATAAGGAGTTTAGTATGAAAATACCATATGAGAAAGTAACCAAAGATTTTTATAATATAGTACCAAGATTCTAGTAGCAGTTTGATTTTTCTTATTATGAAGAAAACATTATAAGTATAATGTAAATAAATTCATTAGAATAGGAGGTCTACCATTGGATAACATACGTAACATTGAACAAGCAATTATATTTGTTGAAAAGAACTTATATGAACCTATCTCTGTGACTGATGTTGCTCGTGTAACTTCCTATTCCTATTTTCATTTTCATAGATTCTTCTTTGTAGTAATGGGTGAAACAATTGGTAGTTATATCCGTTCCAGAAGATTAACAGAAGCTGCAAAAGAGCTTTTGTATTCAGAGAATCGGATTATAGATATTGCGTTATCCCTTCATTTCGAATCTCATGAAGCATTTACTAGAGCATTTAAGAAAAGGTATGGTGTAACCCCAAAGCAGTACCGAATGAATCGTGTTGAGACATTACTTGGTCATCGAATAGAAGCTAACATAGATGAGTTATACTATCGTAAGAATCAGGTGTTACAGCCGGAAATCGTAATGGTTCCAGATAAAATTATGGTTGGAATAAGATTTACAACAAGTGTTGCGGACAATAAAAGCGTACTATATTGGGAACTATTTAATGATAATATTGCAAAAATGAAAGGCATTTTATTAGACTCACCCCGTTATGGAGTATTTGAATGTAGTGATTCTTGTACAAATGATGAATTTAATAAGAATACGGAAGCTACTGGATTTATTGGAATTGAATTGCTGGAAGATAATGAATCTAGTTTATGGAGTGAAATTAAAGCAAATTTCGAGTTAAACGAAAAATATAGTCTTGGAAATAATGTAGTGATAAAGAATTTTAAAGGTGGAAAATATGCTAAGTTTACTCATGTGGGTAGAATAGATACCATATATCAGACTTATTATTACATATGGGGAACTTGGTCTTCTAATAATAATATAAAACTGGATATGCGCGATGATTTTGAATGTTATACAGAACGATTTCTAGGAGCAGAGAATGAAAAATCACAAGTTGACATTTATTTTCCGATAATATAATGCTGATGATTAGTATTACCCCCCATGCCGTCGTACTGCACATAAGGAAGGGATGCATATTAATGGCAAATAATGATAATATGTTAGCGATTTTTTGATGCTTAACTCAGGAACTAAAATAACTGCAAAGCTAATAGCTGAAAAATTGGAGGTAAATATACGAACTGTTTACCGTTATATTAATTCTCTATGTGCCAGTGGAGTACCGATTATATCAGACTCAAGTCAAAACGGTGGATATAGCTTGATGAACAATCTTATTCAAGCACCATTAATTTTTGATATAGAAGAACAAAAAACGCTCCTTCATGCTGCAGTATTTGCAAGAGAAGCAGGATATTCTTTTAATGAGGCTTTAAGCAGAGCAAATGAAAAATTGAAAGTATATTCAACCTTCTTATGGAACGGCTGTTCAGGTAGTTGAATAGCAGAGTTGCAAGCAAAAACTTGTTTCCGTGGCATCGGAATTTATGGAATACTATCAAATAACACAGCTTCACTGACAGTCGATGTCAGTGAAACTGTGTTATTATGGTGATAATAATTTTTAGATATAGGTAATTGCGAAACTCATGATTAAAAGAGGTGTAGAAAGAACCTATAGATGTAGAAGTGAATTTTTAAATGTAAACTAATGTGTTTTATGCAA
>NZ_JBNPXI010000024.1:0-69660 GCF_050433385.1 Brassicibacter mesophilus | reverse complement strand
TATCTTAATTTCTTTGTCGTTATTAATGATAGGTTAACATAATGTTCTGGGGTTTTTCTATTTGTAAATTTTAACTAGCACAACGGGTTAATTATGCACTAAATATTGATTTTTCTATAGTAAATGAGAACAGAAGTATAATTTTCTATATTTCTATGTTAAAAGAAGCTATTCAATATAATAAAACAGCTTCATTTCAATACACGAATCTTAATAGTGATACTCGAATAGTTAAATGCAATATCATACATGTTTTCTATAAATGGTACTCTTGGTATGCTTTTGGTTATGATTTAGAGAAAAGTGATTTTCGTATGTTTAAGATAGTAAGAATGAGAAATTTAGAATAAGTAATTGCGAAACTCTGTAAAAAAAGAAGATAGTCATAAACTTATACTAAACAGCAAAATTACGGCGAGATTTTTTAGAATAAAAATGTTGTAGTGCAAAAAAAGACGCACTTTAATAAGCTCTATGAATTATTGACTTATTGAAGATTACGCTATCAGAGGCTTGAAGCTGCGAATATACTCATGACGATGAATTTTATCTGCAAGAACAACAGTGACCAATTGAGAGATTCCAGCCAGTAATAAATCAGCATGTAAGGTTTTGGCATTCTGGGTTTTGCGACCGGCTACACATAGGTTTTCTTTAAAATGGTTGATTGATTGCTCCATAACAGACCGTATCTTGTAAGTCTGATGCCATTGTTTATCACCACGCAGAGTGCCAGGGTAGGCCCTTAAATCTTTTTCAGGGTAAATATATATCATGCGTCCTGAGGGGGAATTAGTACAAGGAGATTCACAGAAACACTGGCGTCGACGTTTTCCGTTATTGTCTTTTATCCACTTAACTTTAGGGCATGAAAACTTAAACCGTGTGATGCCGTTTCTGAGCTTGGATGTACTTTCCGGTTTCATTAAAAGAGAATCATCATGAGGACAGCAGGGAATCCCGTCTTCGTTGATGGTATAGTCCTTGTTTTCAAGGTTGGAACGCTTATTCAGAGGAATAAAAGCTTTTGAAAAATGCCTGTTTACACCAAAAGTATCGCTTAGGAGATCTTTGTAAATCTGGATGGAATCAAAAGCAGCATCACCAATAAAAGTTTTTGGATTGATCAATGGATGTTTTGTAAAAAAGTCTTTAAGTGTTGGTATTAAAAGTTTTGCATCATGGACAGATTTATCTTCATCGGGCGAGTCAGATTTTTTCTCTACAAGAATTTCAGGATGGGCATCGAAAAAATCCTTGTTGTAAAAAGTAATATTTCTAGGGATACCAAAACCATTGGTTATAAGGCCAAATTTATAGACATAACAGAAATGGCCATTGATATAAAGTTGTTTGATTTGTGGATTGGAAGCTGCATGGGAAGGCATAGATTTGTAAGCAGCCTTATAAGGGTCATAGCTTTTATCGTAGTTCATGGTTTTGGAATAGGTTTTCAGTTGTTTTATAATGCGGTTAGCATATTTGGGATTGTTTTCGGTGACAAAAGCCTCGATGCCAGAGGAATCAAAGATTGTCATAGCAGCTTTTTCTGGGTCTAACTTTTGACAGATAGACTCTGTAATGTCAACGAGATGCTCAAAAAATGATTGCAAGTTAGGAAGGAAGTTTTGTTTAAAACGAGTGATTTTGGAAGCGTCAGGAACTTTAGTAAAGCCGCAGAAATCGCGTAGAGCTTTGGAGTAATGAAGGAAAACCAGAAGCAAAGAATCAGTAGGAATAGAAAAAATACGCTGGATAATCAAAGCCCAAAGCAAAGCATTTAAAGGGTATTTACGAGAGCGTCCCGTAGATGCATAAAAATGGTTTCGAAAGGAAACCGGGACAATTTCATCAAGGCTAATATGTTTTTCGAGAAGCGACAAAAACACAGGTTTGTCATTTTCAAATTTATCTTGGCAATCTGAATAAATATCTGCCAAAGAAAGCTGTTTGTATGATATCATTTAGGTACAACTCCTTTCGAGGTTTAATATGCGTAAAGTTTTTGGTCGTACTTAAATTTTACCACAAACCAGTGAGGAGTTGTTTTATTTTGTATTAAAAAAAGCCTTGATTTATAAGGCTTTCGGCGTTTTACAAACGCCTAATTATAAATAATAAAAGAGAGGTGAAGAGAGTGATATATGAATTAAATAAATTACAATTTCCTATGATATCACATTTGTTAGTAGGGGATTTAGTTAACATTGAAATAAAAGGAGTTGCTCAAGGATTTAATCCTGGATGTATTTTCGTCGATAATCTTTAAATCCTAAGACTGCAATGGTTTGGTCAAAAGCTATTGATGGATTCTATTTTGTAGGGGATGAAAATAATATAGATTTCAATAGCAGCATTAATAAATTTATAGATTTAGAGATTTGCTCTAGGGCAAGAGACTTAGGGTTAGAATACTTTGAATTTAGTGGAACAAGTTCAAAGTGGGATATAACTTTTGAGCATTTATTTTATAATCGCAAACTAAGTCGGTCAAAACAATTTACTTATAAGTATAGAGACATAGAAGATGCTGTATTTAAAGATATTAAAATACAACAACAATTTGAATTAGTAAAAGTGAATCCATCATTATTTCAAAAAAACATTTTGAATTTAGATTTTATAAAAACTATGATCCTTGATTGGTGGAGCTCAATGGAAGATTACTTTAATGGTGGAGTTGGATTTTGTATATTACATAATGAGAAAATTGTTTCTTGTTGTATATCAAGTTGTGTAACGCAGGACTCAATGGGTTCACATACTGTTACATTAGAAAAGTATAGGAATAAAGGACTTGCAAAACATTTAATTACTGAGTTTTTAAAGTATTGCAAGAATAATAGTTTTGAACCTAACTGGGATTGTATGGAGGAAAATTTAGAGTCAAGGTTATTAGCGGAAAGCTGTGGTTATAAAAAAGCGTTTGATTATATTTTATATAATTTTGAACTGAACTGTTAAAGGAATGGTTACAATGGAAAAGATATTAAAAGATGATTATCATAAAATTTATAAATTCCTTAATGAGGGTATTAAATATCCAGAAGTTATATCAATAATAGAGAATAATAATCCTGGTGTAGTTTTTGTTGATGAGACTAATGCACCTAATACAGCACTGGTTTGGAATCAAGGGATGAAAGGGTTCTACTTCATTGGAAATAATGAGAGCAAGTTGTTTCTACAGAACATAAATAGTTTTATTGATAACCAAATGACTAGTTTCTTGCAAGAAAGAAATATAGACTATTTTGAAGTATCTGGAACAACAGTAAGCTGGGAGAGAACTATAGAAAATATCTTTTATAATAAAAATTTAAGAAGTTGGGAACAGGTTATATATTATTGGGATGAGAGTAGTAAAATAAAAAAGCAAATAAAAGGATTTAAATATAAAATACATTCATTAGGAAACGTGAAAATCAATCACTACAAGTACTCTAATTGGAAGTATTATAAAAATGTGATAGCCGAGTTTTGGGGTGAAATAGACCGATTAATTGATAAAGGAAATTGCTACTATGCTACTGATGGAAATAAAATAGTTGGAGTGTGTTATAGTGCTTTTGCTACATCAAATGTTAAAACAATAGGAATAGAAACGGAGGAAGAGTATCGTAAGCAAGGAGTTGGATATAATTTAGCACTTAGTTGTATAGAAGATGTATTAAAGGAAGACAAATTTCCATGGTGGGATTGTATGGGAAAAAACCTCCCTTCAAGAGCATTAGCTGAAAAATTAGGATTTGTTAAAGCAAAAGAATATAAATGTTATCGATTTACAATTTGATTAGGTATATTATCTTTCTGTTACGCATCTATTTTATAAAAAACCTCCGATACTTATGGCACACTGAACCGCACTATAAATAACTGCGGTTTTTACTGGTAGGGGTTGAAGGGTTTTTTCTTTCAGTTGAAAGTATTAAAAAAATACTTAGATTTAAGCTACCGCTCTTATATGAGCGGTAACTTTTGTTATATAAAGAATGATGCAGAAATATTCGTTATCTTTAGATCCAACGAATTGAATGCTAGAGTTGTATCAACTAGGCTATAAAAAAGATTAAAGCTAGTTGAATGGCACTGATAATGCAGGTAAATAGACAAGACTAGAACCTGCATACATAAGAGTACTTTTGTTATATATGCTAATGGATATGTTAAAAACAATAAAATTGTAATATTTTGTAATTGGTTTGTAACTTTCATATAGTTAGTTAATGCTATAATACAAATTGCAGATAAATACTAAAATATTTAGAAAGATATAGGAGGCAAGACTTAAAAAAGACATGAAAGGTTTAATGAAATTGTATATGCAAGCATTGTTAAAGGCTGGTTATTTTAATAAATCTGTTAACTATGAAACTAGTGAGTTAGAAAAGAGTGTTAAGAACACGTATAAAGAGCTTAGAATAAGTGACTTTAAAACTTAAAAGAGGTGATATTATGAAAAAATACTCAAACTATTATTTGGTAAAAGATAAGATATCAAGAGTTTTGATCGTTGGCTTGCTCCTATCATCCATGCTACTAGCAGCTTGTAGCGCTGAAAATAATATGAAAGAACCTAATGTTTCAAAGGAGATTCAGCACACAATTGAAGAATTAGAATATGTCGATGTAAAACTAACTGAGAGCCCTCAATATCAATACAATGTTAAAGAGTTTGATCTTGGTAAGCGTGAGTATCAATTACCCAATGGTGGTAATATGCCTTACAAACTAAGAGGAATTATTGGTATGCCAGAAGGAGATGGGCCTTTCCCTTTAGTGATGATTACCCACGGTTCACATGAGAATCTTAAAGAAAATGTTCGTTTTGATACGGGTTTTAAATATCTTGTAGAGGCATTTGCTCAGCAAGGGATAATTGCAATTTCTATGGATATGAGCCAAGCTTACGTATGGAAATACGGAGATGGGGATGACGGAGAAAAATCTGTATTTATGGCAACTGATCATTTAAATCATCTTGTTCAAGCATCAGAGGGTAAAGAAACAAAATATCCAGTTGAGCTTAAGGGAAAGATAGATTTCGAAAACATGTCCCTAATAGGACACTCTCGTGGTGGAGAAACGATAATGGATATAGCTGAAAATATGGATTCGAAGGGATATCCAGTTTCATCGATGTTAAGTATAGCTCCTACGTTGATACAAGCGGAACATACCTATCCTGAATCTGATGTAGCTATCTTGGTACCAGAATATGACGGAGATGTTATTGGTTTTGATGGGTTTCTTATCTACGATATGTTGAATGAAAAAACAGATGGAAGTCACTCAATAACATTACTTAAAGGAGCAAATCATAACTATTTTAATAGAAATATTGAGCATAATGATGCAGCGATAGTACGGACAGAGGCTGAACTTAACGACCAGATAACCCGAGAAGCCCAGGAAAATTTTCTAAAGAATTTTGCTGTAGACTTTATATCAGGAGGATTAAAAGATGGAAAGCACCATGCTGCTTTTGACCTAAATAATCCCCAGCCCAATACCATGTATGGAGAGAATGTGAAAGTACTATTTAGAAAATCAGGCTCAAATGGAATTGTAGATATGGCCAATTCTGAAAACTATGCTATAGAAAATATAACGGCATCATATGTAATTGATTCTTGGTGGTATAAGTTAGATGAAGTCTATGCAGATACAATCACTAGTGGAGAGGGAGAGCAAAAGACTAGAGGATTTTTAAAAGTTAAATGGGATCAAAACACGTCTAAGATTACATTTAAACCAATTATGCAGGATATAAGTAATTATAAGTCATTATCAATAGATATACTAGTGGATCCAGCAGATTCGGATAATCAAAATCGTTCATACCAAGAATTTAAGGTGCGATTAGTTGATGAAATGGGTAATACAGCAACTGTGACTTTGCCAGACAAACTGAACGCTTTATCTTTAACACCTGGGGAACTTAAGAGAACAGAAATATTTGAAGAGGAATTATTCTATTGGTCAAAGCCAACCCCACTTGGGAGTTTGATGTTGCCGCTTGATAAGTTTAAAAATATTGAATTAGATAAAATTACGTCTCTTGAACTTGTTTTTGACCAGACTACAAGTGGATCAATATTGATTGAAAATATAAGACTTCAGTAAATAAAAATTCTTCCCAAACATCAAAGGTTTCGTTTTGGAAGAATTTTTAATTGAGTTAAATCTAGCCACAACAATGTAAAAATCTATTAAAGTTTCTAAAGTATTAGACATTACGCTTTATATTATAGTTATAGGTTAGCTGTCATAATAAAATTTTATTTACTAAAAATATAGTTATTATAAGGCTGGCTATTTATAACTTCTAATGGTCTTCAACTGGTTAAATAGGAGGTAAAAAAATAAGTACTAGGCTTGTAAACTTTATAAATAAAAGCTGCAGTTGCAGCGAAACGGTGAACTGTACTATAAATAACGGCATTTTTTTGTTATTATGTTATAGAATACATTAGTGAATGAATTGATAAAAATGAATAACTTTGGAGGATTTATTGTGAAAATAGATAGGTTACTTAGTATCCTTATGATTATCATTAATAAAGAAAAGATAACTGCAAAAGAATTATCTGAGTATCTTCAAGTATCAGTTCGAACCATTCAAAGAGACATAGATACTCTAAGTATGGCGGGGATACCTATTTATGCTGAAGTTGGGAAAAAAGGTGGATATCAATTACTTAATAATTATAAATTAGACAAAAATTTTTTGAGTACTAATGAGGCAAAAATTCTTAGTTCTTTCTTAGAAAGTTTAGAAGAAACCGTACCCTATTCAGAGGTAAAATCAATATTTAATAAGTTTTCAATGATGTTTCCAGGGCAGGCAGAAGACAATAAGATTGTTGTTAAATTAAATCCTTCAATTAAACAAAAAAATTTAAAAGATAATATAGATATTATAGCAAAAGCAATAGATAATCGCTATAAAGTTCATATTAAATATATAGATGCAAATTTTTATGAATCAGATAGAGTTGTGTGTCCATGTACATTGGTGATGATGGGTTCAACGTGGTATGCTCATGTGTATTGTGAGCTACGAGAAGATTTTAGAATGCTTAAATTAAATAGAATTGTATCTTGTGATTTGTTAGATGAAGAGTTTATAGTCAAAGAGATTCCAAAATCTTTACCTTGGGAAAATAACTTAGATTCTGGAAGGAAAGGTACCAAAATAATATTAGAAGTTGATAAGATTTTACAAGGTAAACTTCCAGATTGTATTGATCATAAAAATTGTAAAGTTATAAAAGATAAAATAATTGTTAATCTATGTTTTCCTATTGATGAGTGGTTATATTCACTTCTTCTTGGATTAGTTCCTTATGTAAAGATTATTGAACCAGATTGGTTAAGAGAAGAATTTGTTAAGAGGCTTAAGTTATCAATAGAAAAGAACAAACTATGACATAGTGGTGTCATAATATAGGAGTTATACTAATTAAGAAAGCATAATAAGTGAATAGCGTAGTTCTTAGCCGCTTAATTAAAATCCAAGGAGTGATAATGTGAACATTTGTCAAAGCTGTGGTATGCAAATGAAGAACAAAGATCTACATGGAAAAAATAGAGATGGATCACTTAGTATTGATTACTGTAAGTACTGCTATCCTAACGGAGAATATAATAACCCAAAAGAAACCTTTGAAGAAATGGTTGAATCCTGTATACCTTTTGAAATGAAAGAAGGATTTACGGAAGATGAAGCTAGGGGGCGTCTAGTACGAAGTCTTAAAACTCTAAAGAGATGGTTATAAGTAATTAAAATATCAAATTAGGAGTGATAATATGGGAGTAAGATTTTGTGAAGTAGTTATTATGGTAAAGGACTTTCAACGAGGAAAAGAATTCTATGAAAAGCTATTTGAAACAAAAATTAATGAAAAAATGCACGAAGATCGATGGGCTAGTCCGATACCACAAATAAGCTTGATAAATCCAGAGTTTGACGCCAAAAAGAATGTACCTAGCGGATATAATAATGTCAGATATGGAAACAATGTAATATTAACATTATTAACAGATGATTTAGAGAAAGAAAAAGAAAGAATCATTGATATAGGTGGAGAAAGCATCACGAAAACATGCAGAATAAATTATAGAGTTCCGTACCACTATTTTCATTTTGAAGATACAGAAGGTAATACTATTGAAATTGGCCATTATCCAAAATAGCATTATAAAAAAGTTTACAATACAATAAGTAAGTACTCATAAAACTTGTAACTCATAAAGAAGGAATAAGAAGAACGACTTCTCTTCCTGCACAATTCATAGGAATTAATGGCAAAGGTGTTATTCGTGAAAAAATGTATGCAGACATCGTGATATTTGATTATAAAAATACTATAGATAAAGCAACATATGAGACATCAGAATATTCAGAGGGTATAGAGTATGTTATAGTAAATAACAAAATAATATATTGACTCAATAACATCACGGTGGTATAATTTTCAAAACAAGTAAAAAGGTGGTGGTAACATGATTAACGATATTAGTGATATTAGTGACATTTTAAAATTAAAAATGAATTATAGGAGGAGATATCATGTTATTACCATTTGTAAAGGAAGACAATGTACTTAATCAGAATCCATTTATGCGTCATGAAGTATTGTTTAATTTAATTCATAGGATAGCTGATGATTCAGGAGCTTTATTGTTACGATCAAAAGATAATAATTCAATAATTGCTCGTTCAAATCCGAATTTTCCAATGTGGGTATGGGTTAATCCTAATACAAGTATTGAGGTAGTACACAGCTCTACTAAGGAAATTGAGAAAATTATTTTAGAAGAAGAATGCTTTGAAATTATAAGTACTCCTGAAGTCTTAAAAGTATTTTTTGAGGATTATCATTGCCAGCACAAAAAAGTCATGGAAATGGAGTCCTATTTATGTAAAGAAGTTTTAATGCCTTCATGCACTCCAGGAATTATGAAGTTATCTTCTGTGGAAGATGTTGATGTTGTTGCTGATTTTTGCGTAGGATTTATATATGATGGATTTGGAAAAACAGTATCAAAAGAAAGTCAGCTTAAAGGGGCTGAAAGGATGATTAATCGTGGAAATTTGTATGTACTTGAAGTTAATAATGAGGTTGTATCGATGGCAAATATTGCTCATAAATCTCCACGACATGCACGTATCAATAGTGTGTACACACCGCCTAATCATAGAAAAAAAGGTTATGCTAGTAAGTTGGTAGCTTCCTTAAGTAATTTAGTTTTATTTGAAGGATTTACGCCTGTTCTCTATACTGATCTTACTAATAGAACTTCTAATAAAGTATATAAAGATATAGGATATATAGAGTGTGGGACAGTTCACCATTATATGGTAACGAATATTAAAAAACTAAACTAGGAGACTGAATACTCCAAATTCATCAGTAGCCATACCACATATAAGACTGAACAAAACTTCATTATTTTCAATAATGACTTTGCCACTAAAAAACTAATCTCAGGCAGTTTCTAATTTTCTGCGTAAAAACATTATTTCAGCTTATTGATAGGAAATTGAAACAAATTTAATATATATGGCGTGTATGGCGTGCTCATGAAATTGGAGGACATTATTTATGATAAGAAAATTAAAAATGAATGAAGAAGAAATCAATAGAATTATGACAATTTGGAAACAGGCAACTATTAAAGCGCATGAATTTATTTCAGAAGACTATTGGCTGAAAAGTTATGATGTTGTAAAAGAAAAATATATTCCAATGGCTGAAAATTATGTATATTTTGATGATGAAGAAATAAAAGGATTCATTAGTATCCTAAATGAAGAGCACATAGGGGCATTGTTTGTAGACGTAAATTGCCAAGGAAAAGGTATCGGAAGAAAACTGATTGAATATACCAGACAAATTTACGACAAACTGACGCTAGCAGTTTATAAGAAAAATGACCAAGCAGTTAGATTCTATAAACAAGTAGGATTTACTATAACTTATGAGCAACTTAATGAAGAAACTAATGAACCAGAATATATTATGAGTTCTTAAAAGAATTAAAAATAAATTTAATTAGTAACAAAGTGCAATAATTGTATAAATAATCGGCTTATATTTTAACTGTTTTATGAAATGTAAGGTTAACTTGACATACGAAATTTTTATTGATATTATTTTAATGTAAGGTTAACATTACAGAGGTGACTATTAATGAAAAATAGAATAAGAGAATATCGTGAATCTCTTGGGTTAACTCAAGAGCAATTAGGGAAACTAGTAGGAGTATCAAGACAAGCAATTAATGCTATTGAAACAGAAAGATTTGAACCATCTATATGGTTAGCCTACGATATTTGCAAAATATTTCACTGCTCCATAGAAGAAGTTTTTCTCTTTGAAGAAAGCGAGAGAAAGTCGAGAGCAGAACAAAGTAGAGGTGTAGTTTAAATGGCATTAAGAAAAATTAGGCTTTTTGATGACGAAATATTAAGAAAAAAGAGTAAAGCGGTTGAAGTAATTGATGATAAAATAAGACAAATATTAAATGATATGGCCGAAACCATGTATAATACAGAAAATGGTGGAGGATTAGCAGCCCCACAAATAGGTATATTGAAGCGATTAGTTGTTATTGATATGGGGAAAGGACTTATAAAATTAATTAATCCAAAGATAATTAAGCAGGAAGGAAATCAAGAAGTTATAGAAGGTTGTTTAAGTATTCCCAATACATGGGGGAGATTGAAAAGACCTGCAAAAGTAGTGGTACAAGCGCTAAATGAAAATGGTGAGGAGATTATATTGACAGGTACAGGAGACTTAGCAAAATGTTTCTGCCATGAGATAGATCATTTAGAAGGTATTCTTTTCACTGATTTGGTCACTGAATATATAAAATAGTGTTATTTAATGTTACGAATTAAATTGTCAGCAGTCATAAAAAAACACGCTAGCTTTATACAATAATAAAGCTAGCGTGTTTTCCATATAACCCTAAAACTAATAAAAAAAGCTATTTACCATACCAAGGACATTTTGTACCATCTATTGTATACTTACAACGAGGAGAACAGTTATAGCAAATATTGACTTTTTCTTTATTAATGGCTTTGTTTGTCCATTCAGGATCAGCTAAAAGACCTTTTCCTACAGCTACCATGTCTATCATATTGTTTTCAAGTAAGTATTCAGCTTGTTTAGGTTCTTTTATTCCAAATACACAAGCCACTGGAATATTTACTTCTTTATATATCTCAGTTCCCATATAAGTAATATGTGAGAATGAGTAATCATGAGGGACTAAAATATCATCTGCTCCTATTCCCGATGAAACGTTAAGTATATTAACACCAAAATCTTCAAGTTTCTTTGCAAAGTATTTGTCTTCTTCTAGGGTTGGGTCATTTACTCCAAACCTATAGCAAATGATGAAATCATCACCAGTGACTTCTCTAACTTCTTTAACTATTTCAATAGGCAATCTGAGCCTATTTTCTAGTGAACCTCCATATCTATCAGTTCTAGTATTAATCTCTTTTGAAGTAAACTGACTGAGAAGATAACCGTGAGCACCGTGAATTTCCACTCCGTCAAGACCCGCTTTTTTTGCTCTTAAAGTAGCTGAAATGAAATCGCTTTTTACCTTTTCGATTTGCTCTAGCGATATTTCAACACATTCTTTGTTTTTAACTTTAACTGCGGAAGAAGAATAAACAGGATTTCCTATTGATTTCATGCCAGCATGAACTAGTTGTATTATAGTAACAACACCTTCATTATGGCAGCTTTCGGCAATTTTTTGAAATTGCGGTATATGCTCATCCTTTCACAATCCAAGCTCAGTATTGACGATACGCCCCTCCTTTGAGATAGCAGTTGCTTCAACTATGATTAGACCAGTTCCACCCTTTGCTCTTTTACCATAATGTTCAGCTCGACTGTAAGCTTCAAATCCATCTTCATTTGCCCAATTAAAGCATACTAAAGGCGGCATGACTATTCTATTTTTAATTTTATAATTGTTAATATTTATGCTTTCATTTATTGAACTACTGATTACAATCACTCCAATCGTAATGTGTTTTTCTTTAAAGATTATTTAAGATGACTATACTAGCATTTTATCATAAAAATATAGTGGTATATAGGTATAGAAAGAAGTAAGTAATATGCAAGGCTTGATTTTCATGTCGAATTATGTTATAATTGTTAGATGTAATATTCTAACGACTTTCTTCCAGTTATAGATTTATGGCGGGATAAAGGTTATTTGTTGATTATTTTTATTAGCTGCTAGAAAAGAAAATATTTACATTTTGTTACTAAGTTATTAAATTAGTGAATTAGATGTTAGTAGTAGCTGGGTTTGTGAGCTTGAATATGTTTTTTGCAGATTTAAGTAAGCATGCTATTGTATAGCGAAACTAATATTGAAAAACGACAAACTATAGAACTGGGGTCTGCTTAGGTCCAAAGGGGTCTAAGCTATACTACATTATGTGGTGTAAAGTGAGTCTTATATTGGCGAAACTTAGGCACTCTAACTCTATTTTAAATAGGGTTAGGGTGCTTTTTTTATTTATAATTGCTGTGAGAGATGTAAAATTAACTAGTAAATAATATTAATGAAACTAATATAAAAAAAGGGGGATTTTATGACGAAAGAAAACATTAAACAAATGGAACAAAAATTATTTAGTAGAAACTTTAAGAAGTTTGGGTTAGATATGAATCCGGTTGTTTCAATAGTATCAGGCTTATTCATATTAGTTTTTGCAGGCTATGCGCTTTATGATTTAGAACAAGCGAGTCGTGTTTTTGATAGTATTAAAAATACGATTGTATCTAAGGGAGACTGGGTATTTATTCTATCTTCAAATTTTTTTCTCATAGCTTGTCTTTATTTAGCATTTTCAAAATTAGGGAAAATAAGAATTGGAGGAGCTAAAGCAAAGCCAGAGTTTTCAAACTTTGCATGGTATTCAATGCTTATGTCCGCTGGTATGGGTATTGGATTATTATTTTGGTCAGTAGGAGAACCTTTATATCACATGCAAAACAAACCTCCAATTTTTAGTGATATCAGTAAAGCAAATTCAGCATTAGCAACAACTTTTTTTCATTGGGGATTACATCCATGGGCAACATATGCAGTTATAGGTTTGGCGTTAGCTTTCTTTGCATATAATAAAAAATTGCCACTTTCTTTGAGGTCGGTATTTTACCCAATATTAAAAGATAAGGTCTTTGGCATAGCTGGAGACATTATTGACATACTAGCTGTTGTTGCATGCTTGTTTGGGTTGGCTACTTCTTTAGGGCTTGGTGTTCAGCAAATTAATAGTGGCTTAAGTTACTTGTTTGGAATTGATTTTAACGTTAACATACAGGTAGTTTTGATTACCATTATAACTCTAATTGCAACTTTATCAGTGGTGTCGGGAATTGATAAAGGTGTTAAAATTCTGTCAGAGTTAAATATTAAAATAGCTTTTGTGTTTGTTTTAGCTGTTTTAATTCTTGGGCCGACAGCGTATATATTAAAGGTATTTTCAGGTGCTTTAGGAGTATATGTTAATGATTTTATTAAGTCTTCATTTTTCATATCAGTTGGGGGTAGTAGTTGGCAAGGTGATTGGTCAGTATTTTATCTTGCTTGGTGGATATCATGCTCTCCTTTTGTAGGAATGTTTGTTGCAAGAGTTTCTAAAGGAAGAACGATTAGAGAATTTATATTAGCTGTAATAATTGTTCCTACAATTTTATCATTCATTTGGTTATCTGTATTTGGTGCTAGTGCTATGTATATTGATAATAGCACTGGGGGAACATTATTTGAAGTGGTTCAAAGCAACCTTCCAGTAGCATTATTTGAGATGATTAATCTTTTAGATATGAACCTTTTGGCAGGGGTAATAAAAATTGTACTATCTTTACTAGGAACAGTGCTAATAATCTCATTTTTTGTCACATCCAGTGATTCTGGTTCATTAGTTGTAGATAGTATTACTTCAGGAGGAAAGCTAGATTCACCAGTACCGCAGAGAGTATTTTGGGCTTGTATGGAAGGGTTTGTAGCTGCAGTACTTCTTTTAATTGGTGGCGAGAAAGCATTGGCAGCACTACAAACAGCTGTGATTAGCTCTGGGCTTCCATTTGCCATTATACTTTTTGTTATGAGTATTTTGTTAGTTAAAAGTATAAATGAATATTATAATACAATAAAAAGTAAAAGAATAGAGGAACTAGAATTGCATGACAGTGCTAGAGACAATAAGATATCAGCATAAAGCCCCTCAATAGTGTTTGATAAAATAAGCCACAGTATGCTTGCTTATCTCTTGAGTTAACATAAAGGTAGGCATAGCATACTATGGCTTATAAATTTCTAATATATTTCATGAATAACAATATCTGAGGCTGTAATATATGCTTAAACGAATTGATAAACTATACAAACAAATGCTCAATTTCTTCAAAGCGGTCTATAATGTAATCTGGTTTTTCAGTTAGTAATTCCTCTCTAGTATTAGAACCAGTAGTTATAGATATAATCTTAGCACCTAAATGTCTGGCTGTTTTAATGTCTAAAAGAGTATCACCTATTATATAGATTTCATCAAATGTATCATTATAAAGATTTTTTACTCTTTTCAAAGCAACTTCTGCAATATCGAATCTTTTGAAACCATCTTCTCCAAAGCCACCTACAGGGAAGTGATCCCATACACCTATTTTTTGAAGTTTATATTTTGCTCCCATGCTAAATTCTCCAGTAATTAAAGATAGCTTATGATTAGTTGATGATAGCTTGTTTATAATACTTACTGCGTCAACATTCTCCCTCCATACATCTGTATCTTTAAATAACTCTAACTGTTCCTTATATAATTCTACGAATGCTTCCCATTTTTGATCACTAAAGGAATGACCGTGCTTATTTAAAACTTCAGTGAAAACATCCTTGTCTGAACGTGCCGAGGTGTCTACACCATCCATACTATTCTCGACATTAAGAAGAAGATTGAGTGCTTTTTTGTAAGGGATATCAGTCCTTTCATCTCGTTTAATTATAGTTCCATTTATATCAAAAAAAATAAGTACTCCCATTTAAATATCCTCCTTTAAGTTAAATAAAAATTTAATTGTATTTTAACATAATATCAGGTTATTTTCTAATAAATAAGATAATATTGGAAAAATATCGTCAAAAATGTTGAATATTGTAGAAAAGCCTATTGCTAATTATCTTATGTATATACTTTAGCTATTAATTTAAATTATCAAAATGAAATTGTTTTTATTTCATTTTGATAATTTTTTTATTTCATTCACAATCGAGTGGTCAGATAAATTGCAAAATTCCAACACTTTGGTTGGTTTAGGTAAATTGGCATATCATTTGCATATATACTTTAGTGTATTCGTTCACTAAAGTATATAAAAATCAGAAAAAAAGATAACTATTTTGACAAAATTTTTAAAAATAATTCATAAAATATGAAGGATTTTTAGATTATTTGTAAAACTATACACTAATACTGACTAAAATAATGGAATGCGGGGGTGATAGAAGGCATAAACCTATATAGTAATTAGAGATCTGATTAGCAGTTATAGGATGGAGGTGAGTATAAAAGTGCTTTCTTTAAAAAAAGTACATAACAAGTCTAGTGCGACGGGCTTACAAAAGTTTTTTTGTTTATTTACTGGATTTGATAAAGCATTCGTAAAAGCTATGAACTATTCACTTTACAAGTATTTAACACTTATTTTAGGGTTACCTATTACCTTCATTGTGATTATTAAATACTATTTGAACAAGAAGAATAGTCCCAAACTAATGCTGAGGAGAGAAGTGGAAAAAGAACTAAAGGAAAAAAATATACATAAGGAATTGATGGAAGAGACTAAATTCCGACTACAAAGAAAGTATGAATTTTTCAATAAATCTTGTTCAGAAGAAGAAATGCAGAAAGAATTGGAAAAGATCGTCCATAGAGACTATGAAAAAATTATTGAGAATCATGTTGATGAAAGAATGGCAAAAGAATCAAAAAGACATAACTCTATTGCTAATACTTTTGTAGAACTTTATCAGAATAATATTTTTAGATTTACTTCATATTTCTTAGGGATTTTAATGTATGTAGTACTATTTATTTTCAAAAATCCTTATTTGAAGTATATTTTTGAAAGAACTTTAATGCTTTTATTTGTAATTTTCGGTGTTACTATTATTGTATTTACAATACTGTATCTTTCTCCAATGGATCCAGCAAGGAACATATTAGGGCAACTGGCTACTGAAGAACAGGTTACAGACTGGAAAGCGTTATATGGCTTAAATGAGCCATATCATGTACAACTACTAAAAACATTTAAGAATGTTGTTACCTTTGATTTTAAAAATTCATACGTAGGAAATGAGCCAGTTATGGAAGGAATACTAAGGAAATTCCCGATTACGTTGAAGGTTACATGTGCTTCACTACTACTGTCAATAATTATAGCAGTACCTGCAGGAATTATATCGGCAGTAAAGCAGTACTCAGCGTTTGACTTTGCGTCTATGATAATTGCGCTTATTGGTATATCAATACCTAACTTCTGGTTAGGATTAATGCTTATACTACTGTTCTCAGTAAATCTTGGATGGTTAAATGTAATATACTCTAATACTGACTGGAAGTCTCTGGTCATGCCTGCAATTGTATTGGGTACATCTCTTGCAGCTTCTGTTGCACGTATGACACGTTCTTCTATGTTAGAAGTTATAAAGTCAGACTATATAACAACTGCTAGAGCCAAGGGATTAAAGGAAAATGTTGTTGTGTTAAAACACGCACTTAGGAATGCAATAATTCCAATAATCACAGTTATCGGACTACAGTTTGGAGGTATGTTGGGTGGATCAGCTGTTACTGAAAAAGTATTTACAATACCTGGTATCGGTTCTCATATAGTATCAAAGCAGATGATTCCTGACGTACCGGTTGTTTTAGCAGGAGTAGTGTACATTGCTATTATAATTAGTTTAGCAAATTTAGCTGTAGATATTTTATACGCTTTCTTTGATCCTCGTATAAAAGCTAAGCTTAAAAACTATTAGGAGTTTGTAATATGGAGAATATAAAAAATATTAATAGACAGAAAACAAAGTTATTTAAAAAATGTGGTGAGCGCAGTATAACTCGATTTACAATAACATTCTCTTTAATTGTTGCTTTGTGTTTAATGGGATTGTATCTATTTAACAGGGCAAAGGGAGATGTAAGTAGTATTGTGCAAAATGTACTTTTAGTGTTCTCTATGTGCTACCTTTTAGCAGCAGCTAGCTGTCATTTCTTAAAAAGGAGAATAGAGAAAGACTTACTAGAGTTAGGACATATAAGCGGTAAAACTAGAAGGTCAAGTCTGTTATTACTGATTTTTATGATTTTTGGAAATGTTTTTACTCTAATTACTTTTCTTAACTTAATAAAGGAAGAAAAAACATTAGAGTATAAGCTATCTTATTCAACTGTGTTAGTTACAACTTTTCTACTTTTAATTGCAACACTAAATTTATTTAAAGAAGAACCATCAAGCATTCAGTATATGGGAGTTATTCTATTAGCAGTTATATCTCTTATACAGTGGATTTGTGTTGCTTTAGTAGGAAAATATTCTAGCATAAAAACTTTAAATCCTAAACTTAAGTATGTAGGCTATCTCTTAATTGTTTTATCATTGAGTGGTAATATATTATCGTTATTCGCAGGTCTTGTAATCATTGCTAAAGTGAGGAATATTGGTTCAAGTAGAAATATTATGTGGATCGATATATTAAGAAGGCTATTTAGAAATCCAACAGCTGTAGCGGGTCTTTTATATGTAGTATTTTTAATTGCTATTTCTATTTATAGCTTTTTCATATTTGACTATAGTTTAGCAGTTGAAAATGATTATTCAAACTTATTTCAAAAGCCTAGCTTGACATATCCATTTGGAACGGATGAGTTTGGGAGAGATGTTTTTATCAGGATTATCTTTGGAGCTAGAATATCTCTTGCAGTAGGATTCGTATCAACCATGATACCTATTATAATTGGTGGTTTTCTTGGGGCAATTGCAGGGTATTATGGAAGAAATACAGACAATATAATTATGCGTCTTTTGGATGTGCTTTATGCAATACCAGGAATATTACTAGCTATTGCGATCGTTGCCGCATTTGGTGCGAATACCTTTAATTTAATCATGGCTCTAAGTATTGGAGGTATTCCAGGCTATGCAAGAACTGTTAGAGCACAGGTGATGCAGCTTGCTGACGCAGAATTTATTGAAGCAGCAAGAGCATGTGGTGCTAGCAATAAAAGAATTATATTTGAGGATATTATTCCTAACTCATTATCACCAGTTATTGTTCGTGCAACTCTTGGTATAGGGTCAGCAGTTCTTTCTACTTCTGCCTTAAGCTTTCTAGGGTTAGGAGTACAGCCTCCGACGCCTGAGTGGGGCAATGTTTTAAAGGCTGGAAGTGAATACTTAGAATTTTATCCTTACTTAGCTATTTTTCCAGGCTTAGCTATAGTTTCTGTTGTATTGGCATTTAACTTCTTTGGTGACGGGTTACGTGATGCATTAGATCCAAAATTAAAATAGGAGTAAGAGTATGGAAAAATTATTAGAAATAAAAAACCTACATGTTCATTATATAACTGAAGATGAAGTTGTGAAGGCTGTAAATGGGCTTAACTTAATTGTTAATAAAGGGGAGAGTTTAGGAATAGTGGGTGAGACTGGTGCAGGTAAAACTACAACTGCAATGTCAATATTACAACTAATACCTAGTCCTCCTGGTGATATAGTTGATGGACAGATAATTTATAAAGGTGAAGATCTTAATAGTATGCCTGAAGCAAAAAAACGTAAGATAAGAGGAAATGAAATATCTATGATTTTCCAAGATCCTATGACTGCACTGAATCCTGTTTTTACAGTAGGGAGTCAGATCGTCGAGACTATTAGAAATCATGGAGATATGACTAAAGCAGAAGCGATTATGAAGGCTAAGGAGATGCTTCGAGTAGTAGGTATTGATGAATCTAGATTTGATGATTATCCTCATCAGTTTTCTGGAGGGATGAAGCAGCGGGTAATAATTGCTATGGCTCTAGCATGTAATCCAACCCTTTTAATTGCAGATGAACCTACGACTGCTCTTGATGTTACAATTCAAGCACAGGTACTTGAGTTAATTGGCGGACTTAGAGAGAAATATGGTACATCCCTCATATTAATAACTCATGATTTAGGAGTAGTGGCTGAAACCTGCGAAAAAGTGGCTATTATGTATGCTGGGGAGATAGTAGAGTATGGTCCTATTGAAGATCTATATACAGAAACTAAGCATCCATATACTCAAGGATTATTTAATTCTATTCCAACACTAGAAGAAGATGTTGAAAGACTTTCTCCAATTAAAGGGCTTACGCCGGATCCAACAAATTTACCAAGTGGGTGCTCCTTTCATCCAAGGTGTCCACGTGCTACTGAAATATGTAAGGAAAAGACACCTGATTTGGTTGGTGAAGTACACGCTGTAAAGTGTCACCACCCATTAAATAGTTAAAGGAGGCGATAGTATGAAAGATAATGTGCTTTTAGAAGTTAAAAATCTGAAAAAATATTTTACTACGCCGTTTGGCAATCTACATGCTGTTGATAATGTCTCTTTTAAAATTGAGAAAGGGAAAACCATAGGCATAGTTGGAGAGAGTGGTTGCGGAAAATCTACATGCGGTAAAACCATATTGAGACTTCATGAGCCTACTGATGGGAAGATTTATTATGACGGAATAGATGTTACTAGCTTAGATAAAAACGAAATGAGAATGATGCGTAGAGAAATGCAGATAATATTTCAGGATCCCTATGCTTCATTAAATCCACGTAAAACTATTGCTCAGATTATAGAAGGTCCACTTATTATTCATAAAGTATATAAGAATAAAGAAGACAGAATGAAGAAGGTTAAAGAGCTTATGGACTTGGTTGGACTTGCTGAACGTCTTTATAACGCATATCCTCATGAGCTTGACGGCGGAAGAAGACAACGTGCAGTTATTGCACGTGCTCTTTCGATCGATCCAAAGTTTATAGTTTGTGACGAGCCTGTAAGTGCTCTCGACGTGTCTATACAGGCACAGATATTAAACTTAATGCAGGACTTGCAGCAAAAACTAGGATTGACTTATATGTTTATTACACATGATTTATCAGTTGTAAAGCATATATCTGATGAAATTGGAGTAATGTACCTAGGAAAGATGATTGAAAAGGCTCCAAAAAAAGACTTATTTGAAACTCCTTTTCATCCATATACCCAGGCATTATTGTCTGCTATACCTACTCCAACTGTAGGGAAGGGAAAAAATAGGATAATATTAGAGGGTGAAATAACTTCACCTATAAACCCGAGTCCAGGATGTAGATTTGCTGCTCGCTGTAGATTTGTAAGTGAACAGTGCAAGTGTGAAAATCCAGAATTGAAAGAGATAAAGGATAATCACTTTGTAGCATGCCATAGATCTGATGAAATTTTAAAAGGCTCTCTAAGCTACTAAATATTTAAGTATTTAGGGTTAATAACCTAATATAAATTAACTAATGGAGGTGCTCATATGAAAATGAAAAAGATTTTAGTTTTATTGTTAGCATTAATGCTAGTTCTTACTGCCTGTGGAACTAAGCAAACAGATTCACAAGATGTAGCTAAGGGAAATGAAGATAAACCTTTAGATCTTACACTTGATTTTCTCTTTATGGCTGGCTGGGGAGATAAGGATGCAACAATAGTAAAAGACCAGTTAGAGAAACTAGGTATCAAGGTTAATTTAGTTCAAACTCCAGACTATGCTACATATTCAGAGAAACTTGGAAATGGTGACTATGATATGGCATTTAGTGGTTGGACTACAGTTACAGGTAACCCAGATTACGCTGTACGTTCTTTATTCACTCCAGGTGGAGATTATAACAATTCAGGGTTAGCTGACCCTAAGGTTGAAGAGCTTATATTAAAAGCTGCAACTCAAACTCCAAGTGAATATGTTAAGACTTATGGAGAGTTTGAGCAATATATGATGGATAATGCTTATATTGTTCCAGTATATTCAGCAAATAAAATACAAGCTTATAACAAAGAAATATTGAAGCCAGGACGTGAAAATGTTAGACTATCAAAATCACGTTCAATGGTTTGGGAGAAATTCGATTTTAATGATACTTCAAAGAGAAAAACAGCTCCTGTATTGTTGTCCCAGACATCAGGTAACTTAACATCGCTTGACCCTATTAAAGGTAACGATGGTTCCATAAACACACTTAATACAAATATGTATGTAAGACTAGTAAACTTAACTGATGATGATGTTGTAACTTCTGATGGTTCTTTAAGCTATGAGCATGCTATAGCTGAAGGAAATAAGGCGTACTATTTCGTATTAAGAGATGATATAAGCTTTGCAAAGGTACAAAATGGAGATGTTGTTGACTCTGGCGAACTAGTAGGAGCTGAAGATGTTGTTTTCCATCTAAATCGTGCAAAAGACAAGGACTCAGTTCCTGAGCATAGAACATACACACTACATGGAAATATGAAAGAAATAAGTATTGTAACAGATTTAGCTGAGTTAGAAAATACTAAGACTGCTTCAGGAAAAACATTAAAAGAATTATTTGATGGTGAGGTTCCAAGTGGTTCAATATCTGAACTTGTTGCATCAAAAAATGATGTAGATAATTCAAAAGGAAAGTACCAAGTAGTACGCGTTGAAACTGTGGAACCATTCCCACAAGTATTGAATTTCTTGGCTCATCAATCTGCAGGTATTACTAGTGAGGCTCAGGTTACTAAGATAAATGGTAATGGTGGAACATATGGAGATCAAAATGAGGCAATAAAAGATGACCATCTTAGAACTAGTGGTCCATACTGCTTATATTATAAAGATGATCAAATAATGAAGTTTAAAAAGAACCCAGCATACATGGTTGGTACTGAACATGAACCAAAGGTTGATGAAATTCATGTTAAAATAATTCCAGATACTAGTGCAGCTGTTCAAGCACTATTTAGTGGTGAAATTCATGTTCTTTATGGAGTTCCATCTTTACACTACGATAAGATAAAGAATGAAAGCAAACTAGATATCACTGAAATAGAGTCTAATGCTGCATCATACATTATATTCAACCTAGATGAAAAGTATCAAAGGCCAGTATTAGATATGAATTTACGTAAAACTATTTTAAATGCTATAGATCCAAAGGCATATATTACAATAGTACAGTCAGGTCGTGCAGTAGAGATAACTTCAACTGTAACTCCTCTTATCAAAAATCTAGAAGGATATGAAAAGGTTGAAAAACCTACTAGTGATGATAAGGCTAAAGAGTATTTAAAAGCATATAGTCAAAGTAAATAAGTGTTATAAGAACTGCTTAGATGTAATTGATTACATTTAAGCAGTTTTTTATTTTTGACAAATATATATTTAGTTCTTAGCATGTATCAGATATTATGGTATAATTTAGCATAAAGAAAAATATTGGGGGTTGATTTTATTATGGCAAGAAAAGCGTTTAATGCAAAAGGTGCTGTATCTGTTGGCCCGTATTCACATGCTGTTGAATCAGGAGATACTATTTATCTTTCGGGGCAGACTCCTATCGACTCAAGTACAGGAAAGCTTATAGAAGGAGGCATAGCTGCTCAGACTGAGCAGTGCTTTAGGAATCTATTCAACGTGCTTGAAGCTGCTGGACTAACACCAGATGATGTAATGAAAGTAAATGTATTTCTAACTAACATGGATGATTTTAAAGCTATGAATGAAATATATCAAAAGCAGTTTTCAACTCCATATCCTTCTAGAACCACAATTGGAGTTGCATCATTGCCCCTAGGGGCAATGATCGAAATAGAGATGATAGCAAAAAGAAGTTAATTCTCATTAAAAAAGGTATAGAATCGAGGTAAATGTATGTACATTTATTATGTTTTATATGGATTGTAACAACCTATAAGAGGTCCTCCTACAATGAATTGTTCCAAAAGATTTATCTTATTTTTAAGGGAGGAAGCTTTATGAACCAAAATGTATTAAGAAATAAAAAATTATTTAATCTCTTAATGGAAGAAACAAATGCAAAGTTTGAAGGATGGGATTTCTCTCATATAGAGGAAGCAGGTAGAATGTGTGAGTTTCCATTAAGTTGGAGCTATAGAAACAAGATAAGGATGAAAGTGAGAGATGTGTCTTCGATGCTCGACATGGGCACGGGTGGTGGTGAGTTTTTGTCTACATTAGCTCCACTTCCAAAAAATACATGTACTACAGAAGGATACGAACCTAATGTCATTGTAGCAAGAAATAGACTAGAGCCTCTAGGAATAAGGGTTTATGAAGTGAAAAATGATAATGAGCTGCCGCTTAAAGATGAAGATTTTGAACTTGTAATAAATAGACATGAGTCTTATTCAGCTAAAGAGGTAAGACGGGTACTAAAGAATAACGGTATTTTTATAACCCAACAAGTTGGGGGATTGAATGATAAAGAAATCAATGAGATTTTGGAAGTTTCAGTAAGTGAATATTTTAATTGGAATTTAGAATATGCAGTTAATCAATTAAGGGATTCTAAATTTAACATATTAGAGCAAAAAGAAGATATTGTAAAAACAAGATTTTATGATATTGGTGCTATAGTGTATTACTTAAAAGCAATACCATGGCAGGTACCTGATTTTACAGTTGAAAAGTACTTTGATAAGTTAGTTAGAATTCATAATTTGATAGATCAAAATGGGTACATTGATTTCACATGTCATAGATTTTTTATTGTGGCAGAGAAGATATAAAGAAGCTCTTTATTTAAATAAGGTATATTTATCAATATACTTTATAGAATATAATATGATGATAGGATAAGAAATGTTTTAGGCATGAGATGTTGAGAGCCGTACAAGTTAACCTATGAAAGCATAGGTCTAGCTTTGTACGGCTTTATTTAGAAAAATGTTACTATTAAAGTAACGGGGGTGAGTAACCTGAACAATAATTTTTTTGAGAGAATAAGCAACAATCCAATTATTGCAGCAGTAAATGACCTAGATAAGCTAGATACAGCAATTAGATCTCCTAGTGAGATAATCTTTCTGCTCACAGGAAATATTATTAATTTGAAAAGTATAGTAGATAAAGTAAAGGCTTCAAATATGGAGATATACGTTCATATAGATCTTATAGAAGGTTTTTCAAGAGATGGAATAGTAGTTGAATATATCTCTCAGTACATAAAGCCCAATGGAATAATATCTACTAGATCAAATTTAATAAACATAGCAAAAAAACTAGATATGTTTGCTATTCAAAGATTATTTCTACTAGACTATTTATCAGTAGACACAGGGATTAAGTCTTTACATTCAACTAAAGCTAATGCAGTGGAACTTTTACCGGGAATTATGCCGAAGGTTACAGAGCATATAAGTAAAGAAACTAATATACCAATAATAACAGGTGGATTAATAAAAGATAAAGAAGATGTTATATCTAGTCTTAAGGCAGGTGCTATTGGTATTTCCACTAGTAAAGAAGAGATTTGGTATATGTAGGCGAATAAATAAACAATATTTTAAAAATATAAGTAGTACAAGAGTATCTATCAAAAAACTGATAGATACTCTGTTTTTAAACAAACATAATTAATCTAGCTTTATATATAGTGATTTATCTAAACGCTTTATAAACGGAGATAAGTTATCTGAATAAAATACATACAGTCTATGCAAAGCTCTTGTGCAAATAGTATATAATAGCTGCTTTTCATTTTCAGATCCATAAGTTTCTTCATTACAGGTATATACTATTACCGCATCAAACTCAAGACCCTTAGCCAAATAAGATGGCACTACTACAGTTCCTTTTGGATATTTTATGTCATCATTTTTAATGAGGTGTACATTAATATATTTTTTCAAAGCCTTGTGCACATCAATACTCTCATTAAGCGTTTTG
The DNA here is from genome assembly GCF_050433385.1 of Brassicibacter mesophilus. Classification (NCBI taxonomy): domain Bacteria; kingdom Bacillati; phylum Bacillota; class Tissierellia; order Tissierellales; family Thermohalobacteraceae; genus Brassicibacter; species Brassicibacter mesophilus. The sequence continues at coordinate 44,603 of NZ_JBNPXI010000024.1, read as the reverse complement.
CATATTATTGCTATAGAAGCAAATCCTTCTTTCTTCAGATGGTTGGCAACATCCAAAACCTTATTCAGTATATCGGCATTTGAAACTTTGACCAATGTAGGCTTTACACCACTGCGCTCAAGGTATTCCCATTCATGTTTTTCTCCAAGTAATGCTCTAGTAAATTGAGAAATTTCACTTGTAGACCTATAGCTTTTATTTAACGTAAGAATTGAAGTGATTTTTCCTTCGAATAGCTTAGTAATTCTGGTATATTTTCCAATATTCATATAAGGGCTTATAGATTGGTTTAAATCTCCTAATAAAGTAAAGCTACTGTCAGCAAAAAGCAATTTAAAGCTCATATATTGCAAAATAGTATAATCTTGGCACTCATCAACTACTACATGTCTAATAGCTGAATTGGAGGGAGAACCATCTAGTATCAATTTAAGATAGACTAAGGCAATGCCATCTTCATAGTTTATTTTATTAGTTTCAGTTAGCTTATTAGTTTCTTTTCTTATTTGATTAAAGAAATCAGGCAATATACCTTTGTTTGATTTTCTAAATAACTCTTCATTATTAAAGAGGTTAAGATATATATCAACTAAATTGAAGGTGGTTTTTTCTCTGATACTGTCTTTTATAGGATTAAATTCATCTCTAATTATACTGTAAACTTTTGCCCGAATTACTTCATCTGTATTAAATGTGTCTCTTTTTTTTATATAATTATAGACTTCTTGGAATCTTTTATCCTCAAATGGTTTTAATAAGAATAACACTCTATTTCTAACCATTTCTAAACGTTTAGAAAATGGTCTAAAACTATACTCATTTACTAGTAGATTATAGAGTTCTTCCTTGCTTGCAAGTAGATTATCCTTATAGTAAATATCTTCAAATACAATACTTTCCGTTTCTACATAACGTATATAGTTGTTAAGTATATCAATAAAAGCTTCTGAAACCTTGAATTCTATATTTTTAATTCTTTGAATATATTTTTCGCTATTTTGATTGGATAAAAGAAAGTTCATTTGGTCACCCATATCTTCAAGCTCAGCTGTTAGTTCAAGAAATTTTTCAGCATAGTCTACGAAAGTTGTTTGGAACATATTTTCCTCACCTAATTCAGGAAGAACAGTAGAGATGTAATCATTGAAGACAGAATTTGGAGAAAAAATTACTATATTTTTTGGGTTCATAGACTTCTGATATCTATATAATAAATAGGCTATTCTATGCAGAGCAATAGAGGTTTTACCACTACCAGCAGGTCCTTGAACTACCATGACATGATTTTTTTCATCACGAATAACTCTATTTTGTTCAAGCTGTATACTAGTCACTATAGATTTCATTTTATTATCAACATTTTTACTTAATATCTCTTGAAGGATTTCGTCATCTATCTTTAAACTGCTATTAAGCATATACAGCATTTTACCATTTTCAATCTTATATTGTCTCTTTAAAGTCAAGTTCCCTTCTATAGTTGAATTAGGAGACTTATACTCAGCTTTTCCAACTTCATAATCATAAAACATACTTGATACAGGAGCCCGCCAGTCAATTACCATATAATCATGTGTATCACTTTCTAGGATACTTCCTATTCCGATGTAGAAGCTTTCAGCTTTGTCTTCTCCATTCTCTTTAAAATCTATTCTGCCAAAGTAAGGTGAAAATTGCATTTTTTCAAGTTTTCTCACCATGGATTCAGACAATATAATTTTACGTCCTTCTCTTTCAATTTCATTTTGATAGTACCATAACTGTGCAGCATCGTTTACTTCCCATAATTCAACTGGAGTAGAAGTTATTTCTTCGAACATTTCTTTTTGGATTGAGAGTGCTTCTTTTTTAAAAATCTCATAATATTTTTTTTGCTCTTTTAAGTCAAAATCTATTTGAGTAAGTGTTTTATGAAGCTTTTTCTCTTCATATGTTATTTCATCCTTGCTAAAGTTCATTGAAACATCACTCCTTTCAAGATTGGCATTGAATATAATATCATTGATACCAATAAAATACCAGACTGTTATTTTATGTAATTATATGATATAATATATACAGAAAGTAAAATAAGAATCCCTCTTAAATCGTTAACAGATTAAGAGGGATTCTTATCTTATTTAAAAAGCTTTATATATTCGCTATATCCTTCTTTTTCAAGGTTTTCCATAGGTATAAATCTTAGAGCAGCTCCATTGATACAGTATCTTAATCCAGTTGTTTCCTTAGAACCATCATTGAATACATGTCCAAGGTGAGAGCCTCCATCCTTACTTCTTACTTCTGTGCGTTCCATTCCATGGGTTAAATCTATTTTTTCTACGATATTTTCATGATCAATTGGCTTATCGAAGCTAGGCCACCCACATCCTGAGTCAAATTTATCAAGAGAACTAAATAGTGGTTCGCCAGATACAACATCAACATATATTCCTGGTTTATCATGTTTATAGTATTTGCTACTAAAAGGTCTTTCAGTACCGTTTTCTTGAGTTATTCTATATTGCTCGGCCGTCAATTTTCTTTTCAAATCTGCTTTACTAGGTTTGTTAAACTCTCTATTATCCAAACATATCCTCCTTTCAAATGATAAATTTGTTTTTAATATAATATACCCAATTATTCCTAGAAAATATTAAAGCACAAAATACTTACAAAATATATCCTGATGTTGCGTAAAACTGGTACGGTTCCCATCATATACATTCAAATACATTAGAATTTAGCCAAATTGATACCTTTTTTTAACCATTTCAGTAAGAACTAATACTATAATATGAGTTGTACAATATTTCAATTTACTTATAAATTACAATATTTTGACATATAGCATTAAAATAAATACGTTTGGAGGGTTATTGCAATGGTGAGAAGGGTACGAAGAAGAAAAAGAAGAAAAAGAAGAAGAGCGAGGGTTAACTTTAAAAGACTAGCTATTTCGTTATCAATAATCATAATAATTACATTTACCGTGGCTAATCATTTTATTGATAGCAGCACCCTGGATAAAGGATCGGCAGCATACGCAGGGTCAAAGCAGGATGATGAAGCAAAGAATGAATATGAAGATGAACTAGTCTATGATGAAGATAGAGATGAGTCTCAGGTAGATGAAATATATGAAAAAATAGTAGATGCACGTGCTGATGGAAAAGTGAATGATGCTCAAATTGATAATACAGTTTCTGAGTCTGAAAGTCATGATAAAGAAACCACAGAAGATGATTTAAATTCTGAAGGTATTTCTAATGTTGGTGAAGACACAAAGACTCCAGTTAGTGAAACTAACAGTGATTACAAAGATGTATTCGGAAAGGATGTTTTTATAGGAGATTCTATTACGGAGGGACTATCTGCATATGAGCTACTTGATGAATCTAATATTTTTGCAGGATTAGGAGTGACTGTCTTAGATCAAAAAAAGAAACTGAATGAAATAATAAAGTCAGAACCAGAAAACATCTATATACTGCTAGGGGTAAATGATGTTCTTACAGGAATAAGTAGTGAAAAATTTGCAAGTAACTATGCTCAATTTGTTCGGGCAATTAAAGAAAAGCTTCCAGACACTAATATCTATATTCAATCTATACTTCCAGTTTCTTCAAAGGTAGCAATCAAAAAGCCTTTGCTTACAAATGAACGAATAAATGAATTTAATACAGCCTTAAAAAGTATGGCAGAAACCGAAGATGCTAAATACGTTAATATAGCTTCAGTAACAGATGATTATAACAGCTTATATGCAAAAGATGGAATACATTTAAAAAGTAGCTTCTATAAGCTGTGGCTTAATTATTTAATAAACAATACTAAATAGATACAAATTTATGTGAAGGGATGAAAACAATATGATTAATTATTTAAAGAAAAATTATAAAAACCTTTTTATAACTCTCGTTTTGGCGTTTTTAACTATAGGTGTTTTAGTAGGATGCTCATCTGATAAACTATCAACTAAAAACCTAGCTGTTAAGGAAATTGATGAAAAAATAAAACAATCTGTAGATGTATCAAATCTAAATAAAGGAGATAAAGATAAGCTAAAGAGGCTATACGATGTAGATGATAATGAAATTGAAGATTTTATACTTTACACTGCCCAATCAAATATTGAAGCTGATGAAATAGCAATAATAAAAGTTAACAAAGATGAAAAAATTGCTGATGTTAAGAATAAGATATCAAAAAGATTAGAAGAGCAATCTGCAAGCTTTAAAGATTACCTTCCAGATGAATATTATGTGATAGAAAAACATGTTTTGAAAACAAAAGGAAAATATATTTTATTTACTATATCAGAAGACGCAGAGAAAATAGAGGATATATTTGACGAATGTTTCAAGTAATTATGAAGTAAAATAGATAGTTTAGGAGTGAAGGAGCCTTGGTTTTTAGCAGTCTTATATTTATAGTAATGTTTTTACCAGTGACCATTTTTATTTATTATATATCACCAAGGTTTCTAAGAAACCTTGTTTTTCTTGCAGCAAGCTTGGTATTTTATGCATGGGGAGAACCTGTATATATACTTATTATGGTGTTTTCAACTGTTTTTGATTACACAAATGGAATGTTAATAGATAAATATAGACAACGGAAAAAAATAGCTCGTGCAGTTCTAATCAATTCTGTTGTTGTTAATTTAGGGATACTATGTTTTTTTAAATACTATAGCTTTATAGTGAGTAATATAAATCATGTATTTAATCAAGATTTAGCGTTATTAGACTTACCTCTTCCATTGGGAATATCATTCTATACATTTCAGACATTATCGTATGTGGTAGATGTGTATTTGGATAAGGTACCAGTTCAAAAGAACATAGTTTCGTTTGGAACATATGTAGCGATGTTTCCGCAGCTTGTTGCAGGTCCTATAGTAAGATATAGCGACATATCTAGAGAACTAAATTCAAGAAAAGAAAGCTTTTTCATGTTTGGTGAAGGAGTAGAGTTATTTATAATAGGATTGGCGAAAAAAGTACTTTTAGCAAATAACATAGGTATTCTTTGGCACACAATAAAAGCAACCCCTATAGAAGAGCTTTCAATATTTTCAGCTTGGCTTGGAATAATTGCATTTACATTCCAAATATATTTTGACTTTAGTGGATATTCGGATATGGCTATAGGTATTGGAAAAATGTTTGGGTTTAATCTTATGCAAAACTTTAACTATCCATACATTTCAAAAAGTGTATCTGAATTTTGGCGTAGATGGCATATTTCATTAGGTTATTGGTTTAGAGAGTATGTATATATACCTCTTGGAGGCAATAGAGTAGGAGCGTTAAAGCAGTATAGAAATCTATTTGCTGTTTGGTTCCTGACAGGGCTATGGCATGGTGCTAACTGGAACTTTATTCTATGGGGATTATATTTCGGAATTTTTATAATGATAGAAAAAATGTTTCTTGAAAGATGGCTTAAAGAAAAGCCACGTTTTATTGGACATGTATACACTCTTGTTGTTGTAATAGTAGGATGGGTTTTCTTTGAATTTGAAAACATGGCATTGGCAATAAAGTTTATTGGAACTATGTTTGGATTTGGTGAACATATGCTTGTTGACAGCACCGCACTGTATTATTTATATACTAATGCAGCAATGTTTATGATTTTAATAGCATGCTCGACTCCTTATCCTAAGAATCTATTTTCAAATATGCAAAGCAGACTAAAAGGTGGGGGAACTGTAGTTGTTCCATTAGTCTATATGTTATTAATATTTTTTTGCACAGCGTATTTAGTAAATGAGACATATAATCCTTTTCTATACTTTAGGTTCTAACGGGTAGTAGAAATACTTTTTCGAAGCAGAAAGAGGTGATATTTTGAATAGAAAGAATAAAATATATAAATATATATTAGGAGTACTACTATTTTTATATATAGGAGTAATAGTATTTTTCAATACAATAACTCCTGATGTAGTTTTCTCAGAATCAGAGAATAGAAGGCTTGAACAGAAACCGGATTTTTCAATAGAAGCACTTTTGCAAGGAAAATTTACTACAAATTATGAAAAGTATATAGCTGACCAGTTTGCATTTAGAGATTTTTGGATAGGAGTAAAATCAAGCTGTGAAAGGATTTTAGGCAAGAGAGAAAATAACGATGTATACTTAGGCGACGATGGTTACTTAATCCAAAAATTTAGTAAGCCTGATGACGAAGGTTTTGACAAGAAAATAGCTGCAATTAACTCATTTGCTAATACGACCTCCAATGTAAATAAGTATTTAATGCTAGTGCCTAATTCCATAAAAGTTTTAGAGGACAAGCTCCCTAACAATGCACCTACTGATGATGAACTTATTTATATAGATAGAGTAAAGAAATCTTTAAATGATAATATAAAGTTTGTAGACATATATGATACTTTATACTCAAAAAAAGATGAGTATATATTCTATAAGACCGATCATCATTGGACTACTAAAGGAGCATATTATGCTTATCAAAAACTTAGCAAAGACATGCAGTATACTCCGCATGAAAAAAGCTATTTTGATATAAATGAAATTACAGACAGTTTCTATGGTTCATTGTACTCAAAAAGTGGCTTTAGAAATATACAGCCTGATAGTATAGAGTTATATATACCTAAATCAGATGAAAATTATGTGCTAGAATATTATGACGAAAATAGGGTATCTGAATCCATTTATGATATGGAAAGCTTAAATAAGAAAGATAAGTACACTGTATTTTTTGGAGGTAATCACTCGCTAATAAAGATAAGCACAAATATTGATGGTGATAAAAAGCTATTACTTGTCAAAGATTCTTATGCTAATAGCATGATACCTTTTTTAGTTGCACACTTCAGTGAAATTTATATAGTAGATCTTAGGTATTATGATGACAGCTTAAATCAGCTAATAGAAAATAATGACATAGATAATGTATTGATTTTATATAATGTAATTTCTTTTTTTGAGGATCCTTCTGTTGTCGATATTACTCAAGAAGAAAAATAAATTCATATAAAATAGAAATAACAAACCCGTATTTTCCATGTGAATACGGGTTTGTTATTTTTATTTTATATTTTAATACTTGCCATAAATAGTAGCTTATTAAAAGTAAGGAGTACATGGAAAGTGTATATGTGGTAATTATATCCTATTGACATAATAAAACGATTCATATATCATACTTTTATAAAATACTAGAAAACCTATGGGAATAGTATGAATTAAAAATGAAGTATAAATTTGACATATTTTAAATAGGGTATATAACAAATAAAAATTGAATGGAGGGTTAATATGAGTACGACATTAGCAGTTATTATAAATGTTGCTGTAATGCTGGGAATAGTTTATATATTATTTTTAATGCAGAAAAAACATTATTCCTTTACAGCAAGAGTGCTACTTGCATTAGGCCTTGGGATATTGTATGGAGCAGTACTTCAAATCATATATGGAACTACATCTCAAATAGTACAACAATCAAATAGTTGGTTTGCAATCATAGGAACAGGATATGTAAGGTTATTGAAAATGATAGTAATTCCACTAATATTTGTTTCAATTACTAGTGCGATAATAAGCCAAAAATCCAAGAATCTTGGTAAAATGGCTGGTACTATTATAGCTATTCTAGTAATCACAGCGGCAATGTCAGCTTTTATAGGAGCTGGTACAGCAAGCATATTTGACTTAAGTGCAGATGGCCTTCAATTAGGAGAAAATGAGCTTAAAGCAAGTGAAAAAATAGAAGAAAGACTAACTGAGTTTCAAGCCAAACCGATACGAGAACAGATAATAGAAATAATACCAATAAATCCTTTCTATTCAATGACTGGCCAAGGAGGCTCAGCTACATTATCTGTAGTAGTTTTCGCGGCTTTTATAGGAATAGCTACAATAGGTATAAGAAAAAAGAAACCAGAATCAGCTGAGTTTTTTACAAACCTTATAACTTCTTTGCACGATGTAGTAATGCGTTTAGTTACGATAATATTAAGATTAACACCATTTGGAGTTTTAGCGCTTATGACTAGGATGGTATCTACAAGTAATTTTAATGAAATAGTAAGATTACTCAAATTTGTCGTAGCTTCATATGTAGCTATAATAATTATGTTTGTAGTCCATCTTATAATTCTAGCCATATTTAGATTGAATCCAATAGCTTATCTAAGAAAGGCGGCACCAGTATTAACTTTTGCATTTACATCTAGGACCAGTGCAGGAGCTATACCTCTTAACGTTGAAACTCAAATAGATAAAATGGGAGTTTCTGAGGGGCATGCAAATTTATCAGCTTCATTGGGAACAAGTATAGGTCAAAATGGATGTGCAGGTATTTACCCAGCAATGCTTGCGGTAATGATTGCTCCAACTTTAGGACTAAACCCTCTTGCACCAGCATTTTTAATAAAACTTATAATAGTTACAGCACTAGGGTCCTTTGGTATAGCAGGAGTAGGTGGGGGCGCAACATTTGCTGCCTTAACTGTTCTTTCGGCTATGGGATTACCAGTTGGGCTTGTAGGATTATTAATAGCAATAGAACCACTTATAGATATGGGTAGAACGGCACTGAATGTAAGTGGTTCGATGGTAGCTGGTTTAGTTTCAAGTAAGATGATGAGTGAAATAGATATGAAAGTATATAATGATAATTAATAATAAATGATTGATAATATAAATGAAAGAAATAAGAGACAAAATATTTTGTCTCTTATTTTTTGTTCTTACTAATGATGCGTAATTATTTAAATCAATATTTTCCAAACCGTAACTCTTTTGTAACGCATTAACTGTAATAACGGGGTAAGATTAATATTATAAGACACTTACAATACGAGGAGGAATATAAATGAAAAAGAAAATATGTCGTCAAGTAATAGGATTAGCGTTAATAGGTTCAATGGCTGTAACAGTAACAGCATGTCATTCATCAGCAAGGGCTGAAGTTTTTCAAGAAGTAAAAAAAGATATACGAGTTAATGAAGAAGTATTACATATATCAGAAAATTATATAGAAGGTAAAGCGAAGATTCCTGTAGTTTCAAATATTTCTAATATAAAAATACAAGATAAAATAAACACTATCTTAAAAAATGATGTTGTATCATTTGTAGAAGAGCAAAAGAGCTCAAGTATGAATTACAAAGAAGATGAAAGCTTTACAAAGCTCTCTATAGATGCTGACTATGAAGTTACATACAAAAGTGATAATCTTATAAGTATACTGATTTCAAAGAAAACGCAGGATCAAAAGGATTATAATTTTAGCACTAAAACTGCATATAACTTTGATTTAAATACTGGGAAAAAAGTTACTTTAGATAAGGTAATAAATGGGGAAGAGGATTATAAGCAGGTTATTAAAAAATATATCCAAGAAAAGTATACAGAAAAAAATGATATTAGAACGTCTGAAGTCAATGAGGAGCAGTTCTATTTAAGGGATAAAAATATAGTTGTTTTCTTACGTGAATTTGCATTTAATGAAGAAATTAAAGGCAAGGATGAGTATGAAATACCATTTGAAGTATTTAAAGAAGGGGTTAATACGAAACCAGTATTACAGCCTGATTCAGTTGATATAAATACAAAGAAAATAAAAGAGTCTAATGAATATTTTGAAGCTAATATTGAAATACCTGTTATTTCCGGGTTACAAGATGGAAAAATTCAGGATATAATTAATAAGAGATTTGAAAAGGAAGCTTTAGAATTTAAAGATAAAATGAGCGGCTATGCGAAAATTTCAAATGAAGAAGCGCAAAAAATTGGATATAATTCTCCAAAATATTTTGCTAATGTAAGCTTTGAAGAAAAGCGAAATCAAGGTGATATTTTAAGTCTATATGTAGTTTACTATCAGTATACAGGAGGAGCCCATGGCTCACATGATGATATTGCTTATAATATAGATTTGAAGACAGGAGAACTAATCGAGTTTAAAGATATATTTAAAAAAGATGCAAAGTATAAAGATGTGATTGATGCTAAAATAAATGAACAGATTGAAGCTATAAACAAAGAAGAGAAAGAAATACTTGTCAAAACAGGCAAAAGTGAAGAAGACTTTTTCTCGCGTTATCAAGGCTTTACTGGCATCAGCGATGAACAATCATTCTATTTAACTGATGATAAGCTGGGAATATATTTTGGACTTTATGAGATTGCAAGCTATGCAGCAGGTATTCCAACTTTTGAAATACCACTATCAGAGTTAGAAGATATCATAGCTCCTATTAAATAATATTAAGAATATCTCTTAACCTGGGTGTGCAGTCTGCTAGAGTCCTTGAGGGGAGAGCTAGAGTGAAAAGTATAAAAGAGAGACTAGTAATTAATTTTATGTTTATAATAATTATTACTGTAGTGGCTTTAGAGATTTTTTTAATCAGTACTGTAAGACGTAACTACTATAAGAACTTAGAAGATAACTTGTATAATCAAATTAAGATATCTTCAGACCTTTATTATCAGTACTTTTCTGATGATACACTACACGAAAATGTATTAAATAATGTTGATACCTTTTGGAAGCAGACTGAAGCTCAGGTTGAAATAATTGATTTATCTGGAAAAGTAATAATGGATTCTATAGGTGTTATACCTTCTGATATCTCTGAGATGGAGGATGTAGCCAAAGCTTTACAGGGCCAGAAGGGAAGATGGATTGGAAAGGTAGATTATGATACTGAAAGAGTCATGGCGGTCTCATATCCTTTGAGATCAGGAGATGAAATCGTTGGAGCATTAAGATTTATATCTTCATTAAGAGAAGTAAATAATAATATCAATAAAATAGCGTCAGTTTTCATATCTTTTGGAATAATTGTAGTTTTAATCTCAGGACTGGTAAGTATAATATTAGCAAATTCAATCATTGGTCCTTTGAGAGAAGTAACTACTGTTGCGGAGAAAATGGCTTTGGGAAACTTTAAAGTTAAGAGTCGTAAGAAGTATGATGATGAAATAGGTAAGCTTTCTGATACGTTGAATTTTATGGCATCGGAGATTATAAAAAAGGATCAGCTAAAGACAGATTTCATATCATCAGTTTCTCATGAATTAAGAACACCTTTAACTTCTATTAAGGGATGGGCAGCAACTTTGAAACAGGGGCATGATACTAAGGAAATGCTGCTAGATGGACTTGAAATCATTGAAAAAGAAAGTGATAGACTTACTCATATGGTTGAGGAGCTTTTAGATTTTTCTAAGTTTGTATCAGGTAAAATTACTCTTGAAAAGGATATTGTTGATATGGGTCGCATTATTGAGCATATCAAAAAACAGCTTACACCAAGGGCCACTAGAGATGAAATTGAGTTTCATGTTTTCTATGATAATGACTTACCAAAGACTTATTCAGATGGAAACAGATTAAAGCAAATATTTATAAACATATTAGATAATGCTTTCAAATTTACGCCATCAGGTGGAAAAGTTATATTTAATGCTGGATTTGAGAGTAACGAATTTGTTTTTAACATAAGTGATACGGGCTGTGGGATATCTTCTGAAGAGCTTCCTAAAGTTAAAGAAAAATTCTATAAAGGTAAGTCAAGCAAATCAAAAAATGGCATTGGATTGTCTATATGTGATGAAATAATAAGTCTTATGGATGGAAGCTTTGAAATTAAAAGTGAGGTCAATAATGGAACTGAAGTTGTCATTACATTGCCTTTACAGGAGCGTGGTTAAGTGAAGAGAATTAAAGTTTTTATTTTGCTAATTTTGGCTACTCTACTAATAAATGGCTGTGCTGTTACGCCCTCGGATTCTACTCGAAAAATCGCACCTCCTAAGAACAAGCAGCTTCCGATTATTGGAACTTGGAATATTGTTGAAATAATCGGTGGAGGCTCTAACACTGAGGAGAGCCAAGTAAATGAATGGTTAGGGAAAGAACTTAGATTTTCTGATGAATATATTGTGTTGGGAGATTATTTCTTAAAGGATCCACAATATCAGATTAAGCGTGTAAATGGGCAAGAATATTTTTTATACAATCATAAATCTTTTTTAGAAGAATTTAAATTGTCTGATGAACAAATAGAAGTTATAACAGTTATTGATAAAGATAAATTTTTTTGTGAGATTATTAGAATAAATGATGAACAGCTCGTTTTAAGTATTAATAAATTTAATTTCTATTTAAAAAAGGTTTCAGATGAAGTAGGCTATAGTCCTAATCTAGAAGATGAGCAAAAAAAAGCTGAAAACTATAATTTTCAAGGGTACAAGGAAGATGACCTTATACGTTCTGGTGTTCTAATAGGCCTTCGTACCAATGCGGATAAAGAGAATAGTAAGAATTTAGATCAGCTACATGAATATAGCTACAGAACCTTATGGATTTCATCAAAAAACAAAAATGTAAATCCTACTGTAGAAATTGAGGGGATAACATTCCCAAGAAGAAGTGGTTTTTGGGAAATAGAATTTGATAGAAAAACTGAAAATGGAAGAACCGAAGACTTATTAAATGCATATAAAATCTTGGCTGATGAGATTAATGAGATACCTAACATGTCCATTGATCGTTCTCAATGGAAGGAGAAAATAGGCAGAATATATAAGCGAATTGATTATATAGGAAACGACTATGTTTCCATTGAGATTATTGGGGAAGGTGGATATGAAGATAGTGATAAAAAGTGGTATGAAAGCAAGCTTCAAGTTTTACCTATCGATAGTCTTGCAAGCAAGAAGAATGTTAGAATGATAGACTTATTAGGAGAAGACGGGATTGACTCAATGAAGCTTGGGATACAGAAAGCAATAAGCTCGCATAACATTGATAGAAAAGACATCATTTATAGCGAAGAATTATTGGATAATTTTGGATTGGAAAGAAAGCTAGGACATTGGTTTTTTAAAGGAAGGATAAATCATAAAGAAGACAGCGAAATTGTTTCGACTGATTATAGCATAAATATCATACCTCCATCTAAACTGATATTCTATGATGAGTTATATGTCCCTTGGACATCTATAAAAGACAGGGTTCCAGGAGCTGTTGATGCTTATGTTTCTCCTAATAAAGATATAGCACTTGTTATCACTAAAAATGAAATAATAGTATATGGAGTACAAAATGGGCAGATAGAAAAAACACCATTACAAAAAATAGGTTTGAAAGATAATGAGACTGTGGTAATGGCAGAATGGGCTACAGGACATTATGTTGAAGAATGGAATGATTTTTTATTAGACCTAGGCAACCAAGAATAAAGAAACTCTGTAGAGGTGAAAACATGCTAGATGTAGTTGCAGCTATCTTAATGAATAGTAATAGTGAAATAATGATAGCAAAACGAAAGGCAGATAAAAGCTTAGGTGGATATTGGGAGTTCCCTGGGGGGAAGGTAGAATATGGGGAAACACCAGAAGAAAGCTTGAAAAGAGAGCTTAGAGAAGAAATGTGTATTGATATCAAAGTAAAAGATTACTTCGGAGAAAATATTTACAAATATGATGACAAGACAATAAGACTTATAGCTTATATCTGTGAAATAGTTAAAGGAGATATTATGTTAATTGATCATTCGGAATACAGATGGGTAGATAAGAAGCTGATTAACTACTATAATATTGCTCCTGCTGATATATTTTTTGTTAAGAAGCTGCAAAGTATATTTGAGTAAAGGGTTGCTTATATTAACGATGAATTAATAGTATAATGGTATTAGGTCTTTTAAGAAAACATTAATATAAGTAAGGGGGCAATATTGTGGTAAAAACGAACAAGCAAAGGTTAGTTATGCAATCTGTACAAGGTAAGATCCATAGCCCTATATCTTCTAATCCATTTAGAATAAACAGAGAAGGTATAGCTGAAGTACTACCGGCTACTGGAGGAATTACTTACAATGTTAAAATTGGAGATTCTTGCATGGAATGGGTAGGAGACCATATAGAGCCCGGAGTTAGCATTAAAAATGATAATGTTAATGAAAACAATGCTTTAATGCTTTTATCATGTATAGGAAATGAAGCGAAGGTTGTTTCTGGTGAAGCTAAAGGAGCAAAAGGATATGTAACGGGCATGCATGGCGGGATAGAGCATGTACTTATATATTTCAGTGAAGATGACATGGAAAAAATGGCTATAGGAGATTCTATCCTAATAAAGGCTTATGGTCAGGGTTTGAAAATAGAAGACCATAGTGATATAAAATGCATGAATATTGATCCTAACCTATTCGATAATCTAGGAATAAAAGAAAATGAAGATGGAATAATAGAGGTTCCTGTGGTGACAGAAGTTCCTGCATATCTTATGGGTTCAGGCGTGGGAAGTTTAACTGCGTTTTCAGGGGACTATGATATAATGACAGGTGATGAAGAAGCGAACAAGGAGTTTGGATTAGATAAACTTAGGTTTGGAGATTTAGTACTATTAAGAGATTGTGATAATACAAATGGACGACAGTATTTAAAAGGAGCTGTGTCAATTGGTGTAGTGGTTCATAGTGATTGTATAAAGTCCGGACATGGCCCAGGAATTACTGTTATTATGAGTTCAAAAACTATGAAGATAAAGGGCATTAAGTCTCAAGATGCGAATATAGCATATTATTTGAATGTAAAATAGGCATAGATGGTGCCAGTGTAGTAAATATATATTTACTACACTGGCATTTTAGTTTTAAGGCACTAATCTAAGCTTGTCTCTTGTAAATAATACTGCTTCACGCACATTTTCAAACCCTAATAACATAGCTGTCAATCTTTCTAGACCTATAGCTAACCCCCCATGAGGAGGCATACCATATCTAAATGTAGATAAATAGCCTTCAAAATTTTCTAGATTAAGTCCGTGGTTTATCATGGCATCGCTTAATTGTCCATAGCTATGAATTCTTTGGCCACCAGTTGTAATTTCTAAGCCTCGAAATATAAGGTCAAAGCTGTGAGTTTCACCATTAGAAGCCGGCATAGTATACATTGGTCTTTTAGCTTGTGGATAATGTGTGAGAAATACGAAGTCAGAGTTGTATTCTTCCTTAACATATTTTGAAATTAGTTTTTCGCCTTCAGGGTCTATATCCTTTTCAAGATTTAATTTATTATATTTTTTCTTCAAAATTTCTATTGCTTCTGATAGTTTTAATTTTATTATTTCTCCTTCTATTTTAGGCATATTGACACTGAGGAGGTTAAGTTCATGACAGCAAGTCTCTTGAACGTGTTCTAGCATATATTTAAGTAGTTTTGTTTCGAGTTCCATTATTTCATATTCATCTTCGATGAACCCCATTTCCAAGTCTAAGCTTATGAATTCATTAAGGTGCCTCTTTGTATCATGACTCTCAGCTCTATAAACATGTCCTATTTCAAAGACTCTTTCATAGCCAGCACCAACCATCATCTGTTTATAGAACTGAGGACTTTGAGCAAGATATGCCTCTCTATCAAAGTACTTAATCTTGAATAGCTCCGTACCTCCTTCCGTACCCTCTGATACTATTTTTGGTGTAAAGATTTCAGTAAAGCCTTCTCTTATTAAGAAGCTCGAAAAAGCTTGAGCAAGAGATGCTTGAATTTTAAAAATAGCATTGACTCTTGGGTTTCTAAGGCTGATAACTCTGTTATTTAACATCACATCAAGATTAACCTCTAACTCATCCTTGTTAATCTCAATAGGTAAGTCTTCCTTAACCAATGAAAGGGTGTTTATAGCAGATGACTGTATTTCTATACCATTTTTACAAGATGGATTTTCAACCAACTTTCCTATTACTTCTATTACACTTTCCAGCTTTAACTCCTTAATATCTATTTCTTTTGTATTTACTACACATTGAACTATACCACTTCTATCTCTTACCAAGAGAAAGGCTATTTTACCTAATGCTCTTATTCTGTGTAACCAACCTTTAATCATAATTTCCTGATTTACATGATAAGCAAGCTCATGTACTAATACTCTTTTCACATTAACTACCTCCTTATAATATAAGAATTTTAGTATAAGAAGGGCGCCCAAAAAGAAAAAAACGCCTCTTATTGAAGAGACGATTTACCGCGGTACCACTCTTTTTAACTGAATATAATAGTAATAGAACGATAAATAAAGTGTGCACATGCTTTATTTGTGTGGAATAAAAAAATCCCACTTCTATAAAGAAGTGAGATTGATACCCACGGTGCCATTCTAATTAACCATTATAAATAGTTCTCTCAATTCCTATAACGGGGAAAACCGTATTATCCTAGTTGTCTAAGGGACGTTCAGATAATCTATTCTGGGATGTCTTTCAATGCTACTCTTATCTATCAGGCTTTCACCCCTCCTGACTCGCTGTGAGCTTCCTAACATTTACTTTTCCCTTCACTATATTTGTATATCTTAATTTATTAGCCATTATATGAAATATTCTGAAGATTGTCAATGGTTTTTTGTAAATGTAATATTGTATTTAACAAATATTTTAAATAGCATTTTAATAGTGACATAAAATAGCCAACGGATAATAGACTGATATTTGACAGAAATATATTTTTGTTGATTTATGGAAAAAGATAGAGGGTTAATATGATATAATAGCTTATAAATATATGGCAGATATTATAAGTTTTATACTTATAGCGGGGGTGGAATATGAGTAGGGTAAAAGCATACATTAGTCCTTATAAGGGCTTGCCTATGAGCATCTATGTATTATTTTTTGCATCAATAGTTAATAACATGGGGAATTTTGTTGCACCATTTTTGACAATGTTCTTAACGAATAAGATTGGGATAAATATTGGAGTAGTTGGAAGTATAGTCGCAGTGAATGCAGCATTAGGAATGATAGGGGCCATGATCGGAGGTAAGCTTACAGACAAAATAGGAAGGAAAAAGATACTTGTAATATTTAGAACTACTGCTGGTATAGGGTATGCACTATGTGCGTTTATTAATGATCCAATTACTATTACAGCTATATTAATGATTTCAAGCTTTGCTTTTGGTTTTTCACAGCCTATATTTAGTACTATTATTACGGATTTAACTGAAGGAGAGCAAAGAAAATCAGCATTTTCATTAGAGTACATGGCAATAAATATAGGATATTCTGTAGGCCCTTTACTAGCAGGTTTTTTATATAAAAACTACTTAATGTGGTTTTTTCTTGGAGATGCTATAACCACTTTCATATCAGTAGTACTTGTAGCAATGTTCGTACCTGAAACTATGCCAGATAAACAAAAAATACATGAAACACAAACTAAAACTTTTGAGAGTTCAGAAGAGGGCAGCTTATTGACAGCACTTATTAAGAGACCTACATTATTAATGTTTTCATTTATCATAGTTATATATTTTATTGTATTTTCACAATTTAATTTTGGTTTATCCTTGCAAATCGTCGATGTTTTTGGGGACAATGGATCGGCAATATTCGGGAGTCTTATGACAGTAAATGCTGTGATGTGTAGTATATTTACAGTAATTGTTACATCATTAACTAAAAATGTGAAGTCATCTTTCAGTATATCTATTGGAGGACTATTGTATGCGGTTGGATTCGGAATGATATTTTTTATAAATACATACTATATGTTTATAATTTCAACAATTATATGGACTATAGGAGAAATAATTGTTGCAACAAATACAAGCGTATATATTGCGAATCATACACCTATTACACATAGAGGCAGATTCAACTCAATATTTCCTATTATACGAAAATTAGGATTTATTATTGGACCGATGTTTGCAGGTATTTATGTAAAGCATACCGGAATTAGATATCTATGGATTCTAGTAGGAATATTGTCACTGTTCGGTTCTTTACTCATGTACAGACTATATATATTAGATAATAAAAAAAGTGATTATATGCAGACGAAAGAAGTGTAAAGAAACAAGTTTCTTTTATCATAATGCTATTTTGTAAAAAAGCAAAATTATAGAATGTACTCCATTTATTGATATGGATATTGATAAAAAAGCTTCCTATTGTAGACGCTAAATAACTACATTAGGGGGCTTTTATACGTTGAAAAAAAGAATGCAAAATAATGTGCATGTTGTATAATTATTCAATATGGCGATGTAAAAAACAACTGAATGTAAGGAGTCTCTTCGAAAACAACGTGCAACACATAGATAAGAAAAAGACTGACCTTTAGAAAATAATTATTATTGCATAAATAAAATTATTAATGTATAATAACATAATAATTAATTTTATGATCTTTATGGCATAGAATTGAAGCATAAATACTAATCAGACATTAAAGAAAGGTGGTATTGATATGGAGCATATGGGTTTTTTATCACTAATTCCTCCAATATTAGCGATTGTTTTTGCTATTATAACTAAAAATGTTATTATCTCTTTATTTTTAGGAAGCTTTGTAGGAATTTTAATATTATCAAATGGAATGTTAATAACTGCTACTAAAACAATGATAGGAGAGTATCTTTTTACTCAGCTTACAGACAGCTATAATGCAGGAGTACTTGTGCTATTAGTATTTATTGGTGGGTTTGTGGCTTTGATGGAGAAATCAGGAGGAGCTGCTGCGTTTGCTGAAAAGACAGCTAAGTTCATAAATACTAGAGTAAAAACACAGCTTGCAGCGTGGTTTGGAGGAATAATTGTGTTCTTCTCTGATCTTGGAACTCCACTTATAGTTGGTCCAATCTTTGAACCAATTTTTGATAAAGCTAAGGTTTCAAGGGAGAAGCTGGCTTGGATCATTGATTCTACGGCTTCACCGGTTGCAGTACTAGTACCATTTATCGGATGGGGAGTTTATGCAATGGGACTTATACAAAAAGAATTTGAAAGTCTTAGTATCAATACATCAGATTGGGACGCATTTATACATGCTATACCTTTTCAGTTTTATCCTATACTAGTTATATTGATGGTGCCATTAATAGCTTTTACTAAACTAGAATTTAGTGCTATGTCAAAGGCTGAAAAAAGAGTTCAGGAAACAGGAGAGTTGTTTTGGTCAGACTCTAAGCCCATGAGAAAGCCTGAAAGAATGAAAGAGGTTCAGGGGATAAAGAGTAGACCAATATTAGTGTGGCTTCCAATATTGGTGTTATTAGTTACTTTATTTGGGATACTAGTACCGCTAGGGTTCCCGTTTAAAAAAGTAGGAGGAAATGATTTCAGAGTTGCACTAAGTACTGGATATCTATTTTCAGGGTTACTTCTTATTTTAATGATGTCTTACTATAAGGTGAAAAAGCTTCAAGAGGCATTTGAAATCTATATATCTGGTATGCAGAAAATGATGTACGTAGCTCTTACATTAGTTTTAGCGTGGTCTTTAGGGTCTGTAGTAAAGAATATGGGAACAGCAAACTATATTATTGAGATAATGAATGGCACAGTACCAGTATTCTTTGTTCCAGTACTAATATTTATAATAGGAGCATGTATGTCTTTTGCAACTGGAAGTTCATGGGGAACATTCGCAATTATGATGCCTTTAGCAATACCCATGGCACACCATCTAGGGGCTCCCTTATATGCTTGTATAGGTGCAGTGCTTTCTGGAGGACTTTTTGGAGATCATTGTTCTCCTATATCAGATACAACGATACTTGCTTCTACTGGAGCAGGGTGTGATCATATAGATCATGTTAAAACACAGCTCCCATACGCACTAGTGAATGCTAGTGCAGCACTTATATCATATATAGTTGCAGGAATAACAGGAAGTGCTGTGTCCTTAGTGGGTGCAATTGTACTTATGTTTGCGATAGTTTTAATTTTATCTAAATTACAAAATAACAGAGCGAATGAATTAGAGATAAATGAAAATATTAAGGCATAATAAATTATTAGAAACGGAAGGTGTATGAGATGAAACTTTGGGGTGGACGCTTTAGAAAAGAAGAAAATGAGTTAATGGAGGACTTTAACAGCTCGCTTCATTTTGATAAAAGACTTTACAAAGAGGATATAAAAGGTAGCTTAGCTCATGTTAAGATGCTTGTTAAATGCAACTTACTTACATGGGAAGAAGGAGACAAAATTACAGATGGTCTTTTATCTATTCTCGAGGATATTGAAAATGAGAAACTGATAATGGATGAGTCGCATGAAGATATCCATAGCTTTGTTGAATACCATCTTACAAAACGTATTGGTGAAGCTGGAAAGAAGCTTCATACAGCTAGGAGCAGAAATGACCAGGTCGCAGTTGATTTGAGACTTTATGCCAAAGATAAAGCTAAAGAAGTATTTGAGAGCATAATAGAGCTACAGAAAAACTTAAAGTATACAGCTGATGAGAATCCTGTTATTATGCCAGGATATACTCATTTGCAGAGAGCTCAGGTAGTAACTTTCAAGCATCATTTGATGGCTTACTTTAATATGCTTCAAAGAGACAGTAAAAGAATCAATAATGCTATAGATGTTATGAATGAAAGTCCGTTAGGTTGTGGCGCTTTAGCAGGAACAACACACTATATAGACCGAGAGTATACAGCTAAAGAACTTGGATTTAGTAAGCCTATTGATAACTTTTTAGATGGAGTTAGTGATAGAGATTATCTATTAGAGCTTATGTCAGCTTTTTCAATTCTAATGATGCATTTGAGCAGATTAAGCGAAGAATTAATATTATGGAGTAGCCAGGAGTTTAAATTTATTGAAATAGATGATTCCTATTCAACTGGAAGTAGTATTATGCCTCAGAAGAAAAATCCTGATGCCGCTGAGCTTATTAGGGGAAAGACAGGGCGTGTATATGGAGATCTTATGTCTTTACTAACAACGATGAAAGGCCTTCCGTTAGCTTATAACAAGGATATGCAGGAGGATAAAGAAGCATTTTTTGATTCGATTGATACTGTATTGTCATGTATAAAAATAATGTCTGGTATGATTAAAACTCTTAAGGTAAATCATGATGTAATGAGAAAAGCAGTTAAATATGGTTTTTTAAATGCAACTGAGGTTGCAGACTATCTTGTAAGCAAGGGAACAGCCTTTAGAGATGCACATAGCATTGTCGGGTCTATAGTAATCTATTGTGAGGACAATAAAAAAGCAATTGAGGAACTAAGTTTGGAAGAACTAAGAGCTGTTAATCCAATATTTGGAGAAGATGTATATGCATTTATTGACTATGAAAATATACTAAATAAAGGAATAAAGAAAGATTTAAAATAGAAAAGTATATAAAGATCTCCTGAGAATAGACTATAATCTATACAAAAGATAGTTTAAATCCTCAGGAGATTTTTGATTATTGCTCAAGTATTAGTTGTATTTTAGCTATACAAAGTTATAAAAGGATAGAGGAATAAAGTTACTAATTTCTTTATGCATCATACATTACAACAGATTAATTTGAGAAAGTTAATATATTTAACCAATGAAAAATATATCATAACACGCCCCCGAAAAACATCACTACGAATATTTTTATAGCGTTTATTATATCGCCAAAGAACTACTTATAGATAACCTCCTCAATAGGTAACTCAATTCTAATAGCTGTTCCTGTATTAACCTCACTCCATACATTGATTTTTCCATCGTGCTTGTCTATTATCCACTTTGCTATAGCAAGACCCAGTCCTGTCCCACCACTTTTTTTTGTTCTTGACTTATCAGATCTATAAAATCTATTAAATATATGTGGGAGATCTTCCTCAGGTATGCCTATTCCTGTGTCTTCAATGCTTATAATGGCACTGTTATTTTTAATATAAGAATTTAGTCTAATCGATCCTCCGGCTGGAGTGTACTTTACACTATTGTCAATAAAGATTCTTAGAGCTTCCTTGATGAGCCATTTATCAGCTTTTATTGTATATTTTTCATTTTGTTTATTGGTGATACTGTGAATATTATCGATTAACCTTGTCTCCTTTAGTACCTCAGTGATTACTTCGCTCATAATGAAAAGTTGTTTTTCTATTTTCTGCGTATTTTTATCTCCGCGTGCGAGAAATAATAGATTTTCTACAAGATTTTTCATATTTTCAGATTCGCTTTTTATAGCAGAAATAGATTCTTCAAGTACTTGCTTGTCATCCTTTCCCCACCTATCTAGTAGATTAGCATATCCTTGTATTACTGATATAGGTGTTCTGAGTTCATGCGAAGCATCAGATACGAATTGATTTTGCTGTTCTATAGAAACTTGTATTCTATCGAGCATGTCATTAAATGTCTTAGCCAAGTCTTTAAGCTCATCCTTTGAACCGCTTATATTTAGTCTTTTATCAAGAGCGTTTATAGAAATTTCCTTTACTGTTTCAGTCATGACTTTGACAGGATTTATAAGCTTTTTACTGGCCCTTGAACCAATGAATATGATTGAAGTTAATCCTATGATGTTAAATGCAAATAGTATAGCACCTAAAACATAAATATAGTCTGCTGGAGAATTAGTTTTTATATAATATTCAAAGCTAAAGTATATTCCTGTACTCATAATTGAAGATACTAGTATAAATATAAGCACATATGTTACTGTTATTTTAAAGGAGATAGAGAATCTTAGCTTGTTAACTATTTCATCAATAATCTTGTCTAGCAGTTTGAATATAAACCTTAATATATACAAAATTATAGACAATAATGCTTTTATAAACTGAAACAAAGCTTTGAGTATTAATTTTGTATTATTCATACTTTAACTGATACCCCACTCCGCGTACAGTATGGATAAATTTTTTACTGTATTTATCGTCAATTTTACTTCTCAAGTACCGAATGTAAACGTCTACAATGTTTGTGTCTCCGAGATAATCATATCCCCATACTTTTTCCAATATTATATCTCTTGTTAGCACATGATCTTTGTTTAGCATTAGATATTTTAATAGCTCAAATTCTTTTTTAGTTAAATCTATAGTGTCGTCATTAAAGGTAACGAAATATTTTTGTATATCAAGTGTAAGAGGACCTATTTTAATAATATTAGAAGAAACTGAATTGACTCTTTTATGCTTGAAAGCTACACGGATACGTGCGAGAAGTTCTTCTATTGCAAATGGTTTCGTTATATAATCATCAGCTCCAATATCGAGTCCCATTACCTTATCCATCACCCCATCCTTAGCAGTAAGCATAATTACAGGAACATGAGATGTTTGTCTAAGGCGCCTCAATACCTCCATCCCGTTTAATGAAGGAAGCATGACATCAAGCAATATAAGGTCATAATATTTGTTTAAAGCTTTCTCAAGACCTAATCTTCCATCTTGTTCATGTTCAACAATATAGCCCTCGTGTTCAAGTTCAAGTTGAATGAATCTTGCAATTTTGACTTCATCTTCTATTATGAGAATCTTTTCTTTGTTCATTTTGACCTCCTAAAAAAGAAGCTTTTAGAATTATTATACTCTTTTTGGCTACTAGTGAAAACTATAACAAAAATAAACCTGCTGAAAAACCTTCAGCAGGTAAACCATATTACGAATCTTTAAACTCGTCTGCAACTTTTTTTGTTACTGAATTAACTGTATCAGTAAATTTCTCAATCTTATTATTGATGTCATAGCCTTCACCGTTATGATTTTCTAGTCTTACTTTACATCCTAGAACCAGTGCAGCTATTGCAGCAGCGATGGTAAATGGCATTGCAATTATAGCTATTACTATCCCAACTGTAGAAGGTATATTTAATATTGTTTTATCATTTTTTGTTATTATCACATTTATTTTATTTAGTTTAGATATAATACTTTTGATTTTACTAAGCAACGAAGAGTTTTTAATACACCCTCCTTCTGGCTTTATTCTGTTTTGTTCCTCTAAATAAGCTAGAGCTTCTACTATATCACCATTACATTTTTCTAAAGCTTCTTTAGCTTCTCTATAGCCCACATTTGCTCTTTTCTTAAGTAAGTCAATTTGTTCAAGTGTTATTTGCATCTGTATTCCTCCAATACATAATTTATTGTATGTTTATATAATAAACTGATAGAATTAAAGGAATATTAGTTAAATATTAAAATTAGATTAGAAAATAATAATAGTAAACTGAGTAGTAATTTTATAGACTTGTATATTATAAATTTGGTGAATTAAATAATAAAAAATTTGGAGTATGATGATTATGAGTAAAAAAAATTGGTTTAGATTAGATAATACAGGTAAACTCTATTCTTCAATCATATCAACAAGAGTAACTACTATATTCAGAGTATCGGTGACATTGACTGAAATGGTAAGTCCCCATATGCTACAAGATGCTCTTAATAATATTATGGAAAGATTTCCTTACTTTAAAGTTCATTTAAAAAAAGGTGTGTTCTGGTACTATTTTGATCAAAGTGAGAAGATGCCATTAATTGAACCAGAAAGATATTATCCTTGCATGAACTTAAATATAAAGAAAAAAGGCAGTTTTCTGTTTAGGGTACTGTACTATAGAAAAAAGATATCTGTAGAATTTTCTCATAGCATTACAGATGGAACAGGTGCAATTATTTTTCTTAAATCACTTGTCTACGAATATTTTAGACTTCTTGGAGTAGAAACTAAAGCTACTGAAGGAATTTTCAAATATGATGAAATACCTGATGAGGAAGAATATGAAGATTCATTTATAAAGTACTATGATCCTAAGATACCAATGCCAAGAAACTACATAAGAGCATTTCATTTTCCTTTTAGATTAGCCAAAAAAGGAACGTACCATATTTTAACTGGAATAGTTCCTGTAGAAGAAATATTAAAAACAGCAAGAAAGTATAATGCTACATTAACTGAGTTTCTGTGTGCTGTTTACTTTGATACAATAATAGAGTTTATGGATATACATGGGTACAAGAAAAAGCCCATAGTTCTAAATGTGCCTATTAATTTAAGAAAATTATATCCTTCAAAAACGATGAGAAACTTTTTTGTTATTGCAGTACCATATATTGACCCTAGACTTGGGAAATACAGTTTTGAAGAGATGCTGAAGTATGTTCATAACTTTATGCAGATACAAGTGGATAAAAAATATATTAATCAACAAATAGCTAGGAATGTTAAAAGTGAAAAAAGGATTGTGCTAAGAGCTTTTCCTATTATAGTAAAAGACTTAGGTATGCCATCTATATACAAATATTGGGGAGAAGCAAACTATACAAGCGGTTTTTCCAATTTGGGGAAGATCAACATGCCTAAGGAGTTAGAAAATTATATTGAAAGATTTGAATTTTATCCCCCTCCTAGTGTAGGTAATAAAATGAAAATTACTGCTCTAAGCTTCAAAGAGAGTCTTTATATTTATTTTGGAAAGTTAACTACAAATACAGAGATTGAAAAACTATTTTTTACAAAACTTATTAAAATGGGGATATCGGTAAAAGTTGAAACAAATTATCAAGAATAACAAGAATAAAGAGGTGATTATTTTGCCTTATTGTGCAAAATGTGGTATTGAAGTAGATTATGATGTAAGAAAATGTCCTCTATGCCAATTTAGAATACCTGAAATAGAAGCTGAGGAAGAGATTGATACTGATAGATTTCCCAAAGCAGAAAATGTTTATCCAAAGGAACAAAGAGAATTGCGAAATACCATATTTATCATTATATCGACTATAGCATTAACTAGCTGTATTCTTATGGTTTTTCAAAACAAAGCATTTTCCGGCGAATTGACATGGTCGAGATATAGCATAGTATCTGTGATTGCTGCTTGGGGATACTTATTTATTTTCTTTGGTTATATACCGAGATTTAATTATATAGTATTAGGATTAAGTGTTAATACATTAGTGCTATTACTTTGCATAGATAGCTTTAGTGGAGATATTGAATGGTTTTTTTCTATAAGTGCACCAATTGTGCTACTAGCTTTTACAATAACACATATAATCGGATATCTTTATAGAAAGAGTCACAAAAAAGGACTTAATATTGCTGCGTACATAATGATAGGAATTGCTTTGTTTCTTATTGGGATAGAGGTATCATTAGATATATATTTCAGAGGTACAATAGACCTAGTTTGGTCAATAATAGTGGCAATTCAACTAGTACCGATTGCATTGCTATTATTGTATTTAAACTATAGATTACCAAAAAAATATAAAGAAAAGCTAAAAAAGAAGTTTCATTTATAAATATTGTGAAGGAAATTAGTTAATAAAGAAGAATATAAAATATGTCTTTTAAAGTGTTATTATATCAAACTAATAAGTGAGATAGGGGGATATGTATGGAGAAAAAGGTATTGGAAAGAGATGATATTCTAAAGAGCATAATAGAGACATTGAAGCCTTTAGAGTATGTCTATGGAATGTGGCAGTGTGGGTCAGCAGCATTTAAACGTGTTGACGAATGGTCTGATGTAGATATAATAATTGATGTAGCAGATGATAAAACAGAGGAAGTCTTCAAAAAAGTAGACAATGCTCTAGAAACTTTATCACCTATAGAGAATTCGTTTGGTGTTTTTAAGACAATCTGGCAGGGGGCTTATCAAAAGGTATATAAGCTAAAGGATACGAACAGATTTTTAGCAATAGATGTCTGTGCTATACAACATAGTAGCTCCAGCAAGTTTCTAGAAAAAGAAATACATGGAGATGTTTTTGTTCATTTTGATAAGAAAAATATAACTAATATTAAACCAATAGATAAAATAAAATTTGCTGAGAAACTAAATGAAAGAGTTCAACAACTTGAAAATACCTTTAAATTATTTCAGTATTTAACTGAAAAAGAACTTTACAGGAAGAATTACATGGAGGCATTATCGTACTATAATAACTTTACATTAAATCCATTAGTAGAAGTTCTAAGGATAAGGCATAAACCTTTTAGATATAATTTTAAATCTAGATATTTATATTATGATTTACCAGAAGATGTAGTAAATAGACTTCACGACTTTTATTTCATAAAGGATGGTGACGAGTTAAAGTTAAGGCATGAAGAAGCAAATAAATGGTTCAATGAAGTTATTAGTCAATTAAAAACTATTGAATTAGTAGATATATTATAGTATTAATTGAGAAGAAGTAATAGTTATAGAAGATAAGCATAGTCTTAATGCTTTAAATGAGTTGCACTTTATAAAAGCTTCTTCAACTGGAATTGCAACTGATAAATATATGTAATAATGTAAATTAGCCGAAAATAGATTTTGGCTAATTTTTTTATCTAGAAATATTATGTCGAAATAATGAGAATAATTGACAAAAATGTTGAAAATATATACAATATAATTGGAAGTAATTGAAAAAAATATAAAGTTCAAAGGAGCAAATATGGACAAGAAAAGTTTAATATATAAGCATGCTACTGAATTAATAGCTAGACATGGGTTTGAAAATACTACAATACAAATGATAGCTGATGCTGGTGAGATTTCAGTAGGCACTGTATATAATTATTTTAACAATAAAGAAGCTATATTAGAGTATATTTTTCAAGTTGAATATAAAAAAAGAGAAGCAATATTAAAAGAGATATCAGAAGGTGATGTTCCTATAGAGACAAAAATCAGAAAAATAGTAGATTTTCAATTATCAGAATTAGAAAAAAATGCTTCAGTTGTTAGAACAATAGTAAAGGAAAGTATGACAAAATATTTTTATGAAATTGAATGGATTCAAAAATCAGTAAATCTGATTAAAGATGCATTTATTAAAATGTTGGCAAAAGCAAAAATAAATGGTGAAATACGAGATTTAGATGAAGCTATAGTATCGTCCCTAATATATTTTAGTGGATATCACTTAGCGTGGATGAACGAAGACAAGGAAGAAGATTTTAGAAAAACAAAAGAGGAAGTATTTGATTTTATTGTTAATGGTATCAAAAAATAGGATATTAATATAATATCTTTATTTTCAAAAAAAAATGAATGAACGTTCATTCAAAACGCTATTGATTATCCTATAGAGACCATTAAGAAATACTAAGGAGGCGAAGTGTTGACAGATAATAAATTGCAGTGTCTTCATGAATCTAACATAATAAAAGATTATGATGATCAAGAAATTATTGAGAGATTTTATTTGTCATCACTAAATGTATTGACATTTAGTGTTCTCTTGGCAAAACGTCCTATAGCTAAAAGTAAAATGAAAAAAGTACACGATATTATAAACGATTATATATTTAAAAGTTCGGAGGAAAGCTCATTTGTATTAAATAGTACAAATGAAGAAATTACTATAGTTCTATTTAAATTATCAACTCTAGAAGCAGATTTTATTGTAAGTTCTATTGAAAATGTGATAATGGAATTATTTAAAAGAAGTGAAAACACTAGTATGTGGGGCAATGGTAGAGTATCAGGAATTATAAAAGATGCGGACTGTCTGAAAAAATATATCTTAGAGGCTAAACGAATGTCACTGTTAGATATTGAGAGAAAAATGACAAATAATGCAAATTTTTCGTTTGGCGAAATCAAATATTTGATTGAAAAAAACAGAACAATCTTAAATGACATGATTGTGGGAGAATATGGGAAGTTAGACTATAATACTATACTTGAGATGAGTGAAAAACTGGACAAGCTATTAGTAAAATATTACAATGTATCCATATGACTGATTAAACGTAAATATAAAAAATAGAATTATTTATAAATAATAAATATGTAGGATGAAGTTGGGTATTATATACCATACAAGACTTAAAAACTTTGATACAAAGCTGTATTTATAATAAAGTGTTAAACTTTAGGAGGCATTTTATGAGCAATGATAATTTTCCTAATGAAAATTTTGAAAGGTATAATAAACTAAAGCCGAGAAAAGATGCACTTGGAATAGCTTTAATATATGGTGCGAGTGGAATTATATGGATACTGCTGTCAGACTCGATGCTGAATATTTTTGTTAAAGAAAATCATATACTTATGAAAATTCAAACGTATAAAGGCTGGCTATATGTCGCAATAACTTCATTAATTCTGTATTATCTAGTTAGGAACAGAATGGATGATATTAAGAAAGTAACATTTAAATTGTATGATAGCTATGAGAATTTGAGTGCTACTCATGAGGAATTAATAGCTATAGAAGAAGAGCTGCGGGCACAATATAGTGAACTTCAAGATAGCCAAAAAGCTTATGCAGAAAGCGAGGAACGATACAAACTAGCCGTTGATGGTGCAAACGATGGTATATGGGATTGGCATTTAGGAAGTGACAAAATGTACTTCTCACATAAATGGAAGAGAATGCTGGGATTTGAAGACGATGAGATTCAAAATTCTTTTGAGGCTTGGGAACAGCTGCTACATCCTGAAGACTTGGATGCTGCAAAGAAATCTATAAAGAACTTTCTTAGTGAGACATCTGGTGTTTATGAAAGCACTTATAGGCTAAGATGTAAAGATGGAAGCTACAAGTGGATATTGAGCAGAGGACAAGCCTTGCGAGATGATGATGGAAAGCCTGTCCGTTTGGCAGGATCACATACGGACATAACAGAGAGTAAATTGTCAGAAGAAAAGATGCATTTTATAGCATTTCATGACCCTCTAACTGGATTGTATAACAGGGCCATGTTTGAGAAAAGACTTGGAGAAGAGATAAAAAAGGCAAAAGCATTTGGCTTTAAAATACATCTTGTTTATTTAGATTTAGATAATTTTAAAAAAGTTAACGATACACTCGGACATGAATCTGGCGATAAGCTACTGATAGAAATATCACTAGAATTAAAAAAATATATAACTGAAACAAATTTATTTCGCCTTAGCGGAGACGAATTTGCTATGTTAATAACTGATGATAATAACTTAGGGAAAATTGAAAATATTATTAATAATTTGTTGATTGCACTGAGAAAGCCTTGGATAATTGATAGATATGAATTTTATATAACAGCTAGTATTGGAATTGCTTCATTTCCTAAAGATGGACAGGATGCAAATACCTTACTTAAGAGTGCAGATGCTGCTATGTATAACTCTAAAGACAAAGGTAAAAATCAATTTTCATATTTCAATAAAAGTATGAACGAACGAGCATTATACTATATAGACATGGAAAAGAACCTTACATATGCAATAAAAAACGAAG
This sequence comes from Brassicibacter mesophilus, assembly GCF_050433385.1. Classification (NCBI taxonomy): domain Bacteria; kingdom Bacillati; phylum Bacillota; class Tissierellia; order Tissierellales; family Thermohalobacteraceae; genus Brassicibacter; species Brassicibacter mesophilus. The sequence continues at coordinate 14,642 of NZ_JBNPXI010000024.1, read as the reverse complement.
AATTTAAGCTTTACTATCAACCCCAGATTGACTTGGCTACAGGAGACATAGTAGGAGTAGAAGCTTTGATTAGATGGATGCATCCACAAAAAGGAATGGTATCGCCTCTAGAATTCATACCTTTTGCTGAGGAATCTGGATTTATAGTTGAGATTGGTGAATGGGTAATACTTAATGCTTGCAAGCAAGGTAAAGTATGGCGAAATAAAGGATACCGTCCATTAAATATATCTATAAACATATCAGCTAAGCAATTTAAACAAGAGAACTTTATAGATATGGTAACAAGTATCATACAGGAAACAGATATGGATGTTAAATATCTTGTACTTGAGATTACTGAAAATACAGCTATATATGATTTAGAGTGCACTATTGATAAACTAACCCAGCTAAAGAATAAAGGGATAAAGATTGCGTTAGATGACTTTGGCGTTGGCTACTCTTCTCTAAATTATTTAAAAAAACTTCCTATCGATATACTTAAAATGGATAAGACATTTATTCGGGAAATGGTTGAAAATTCTCATGAGGAATCTATTGTTAAGGCAGTAATATATTTAGCTAAAAGTATGAAGCTTACTGTTACAGCAGAAGGAATTGAAACACAAAAACAATTTGAGTTCCTTAAAGGGAGACGTTGTGATGAAGGACAAGGATATCTCTTTAGCAAACCTGTACCAGCTAAGAATATAGAGGAGATATTACAATCCAATATAAACTATGCAAATAATTAGATATTTTAATAACAAGTGATTAATTCTAACTGAGGTGTTAAGATGGACAAAAAAATTATTACTATAGATACACTAGATGAAAATTTATCTTTTTTTGATAAAATGTATGAAGCTATTAGGATTGTAGATCCTTTGAAGAAGCTAGTTCTTGATTATAAACATAAAAACATTAGAGAAATTCAGCATATATGTTATTATTATTGGAGTAATAGCAATATATGTGATAATTGTATTTCAATGAGAGCGTATAATGAAAATGATACTTTTGTGAAGATGGAGCAAAAGGGTGATAAGCTTTTTATGGTAACAGCTATACCCGTACAGCTGAATGATAGAGGAATAGTTATTGAGTTATTAAAAGATGTGACTAATAGTATGATTCTTGGTAGTGGAGAGTATGAAAAGGGAATACAAATTAGAAGTATAATTAAGAATATTAATCAAATTGCTGTAAAAGATTCATTAACTGAGTTGTTCAATAGAAGGTATATAAATGAGAGACTACCAGTAGACATAATAAAAAGTGTTATTGATGAAAAACCTCTATCAATTATAATTGCCGACATAGATTTTTTTAAAAATGTAAATGATATTTATGGACATGTAGCAGGAGATCATGTGATAAAAGAGATTGGTAAAATACTGCTAAGTTGCATAAGAAGTGATAAAGATTGGGTAGCAAGATATGGAGGAGAAGAGTATCTGATTTGCCTAGAGGATACAGATCTAGATATGGCTTATCATGTGGCAGAAAGAATGAGATGTAAAATCAACAATCATATTATAAAATATGATTATCATCAGATAAGAGTAACATTATCATTTGGAGTTTGTTCAATTTTTAAAGAAGAAATTACACCTGAGAGATTTATAGATTGTGCGGATAAGAAGCTCTATGAGGCGAAAAAAACTGGTAGAAATAAAGTGGCTTTTTGACTATATTCATACACTAGTGTTTTATATGGAAAAAAACTAGCCCAGAATAAAGAAATCTAGGCTAGTTTTTTCATTTTTCTATACTGGAGCCTCAGGTGGTAGACATATTCTTCTTCCCGGAACGAATTCGCTAGGGGATAGTTCAGGATTATATTTTAATATATCTGTGGCAGAGACAACAAATTGTTCTGCGATGCTCGATAATGTATCTCCCTGCTTTATTATATAAGTTTTGCCACCAGGGCATAACTCAGCTGGTTCATAAGGAGGAATGCATATTTCTTGACCAATTTGGAGATTCTCAGGATCAAGATTAGGATTTGCATCTACTAGAGCCTTGTATGATATATCATATTTTTGTGCAAGCTTATAGAATGTATCTCCTTGAACTACTACATGGATTTTTCCACCTGGGCAGCTAACTTTTTTAGGAATACAAATAACTTGACCAATTATTAGATTGTAAGGATTAACAAATGGATTTGCTAATTGTAGTTCTCTTACAGTTATATCATATTCATCAGCAATACTGTAAAAAGTATCTCCTGCTTTTATAGTATAGTAAACTCCATTTTCACAAGGTGGTCTAGTCGTTTTCATCGGAACACAGATTACCTGGCCGATCATTAGATTATTAGGATTGATAAATGGGTTTAAGAACAATATAACTTGAACAGTAGTATTGTATTCCAATGCTATTTTGTAAAGTGTATCCCCTTGCTTTATAGTGTATTTTTCAGTCAATGGTGGACAACGTCTTTCTGGCATAAATATTCACCTCTTTTCATTATTTAATAATATATTATTCATAATAAAAAATAAGCGTGATAGTTTAAAAGAAAATTGTATTTTATATTAGAAGCTAAATACAATATGACAGAATAAGAGCAATGAGCAAAGATGCTTTGAAATAGTATTGAATAGGGAAATAAGAGTGTTGAACAGGAACTTAGCAAAATTAAAGTGAGGGGATGAAAAGATATAGACTACTATAAAAAGATGTACCTCTTTATAATAGTCTATTATATTATCTAATAGTTCTAAAACAATAGGATGTATGTGCTGTGTACTTTTCTCCGGGGTATAAAATATTTATTGGAAAGGCATTATTGTTTATAGCATTTGGATACCATTGAGTTTCCAAGGCTACTCCGATTCTGTTATCTGAAGCCTTTCCACCTCTCAGAGCCATTTCTGTTCCCAGATAATTACCTGTATATAGTATAACTACAGGTTGATCTGTTTTTATTTCAAGAACTCGTCCGCTTTGAGGTTCTTCCAGCACTATTTGTTGTGTTGCTGATTTATTTAATATAAACGGATGGTCGTATCCATTGCCATTTCTTAATTGTGGGCTATTATCAAATATGTTTTGCTTTATCAATTTTCCATGTCTAAAGTCAAAAGCTGTATTTGATACATCATTAATACTAGTTGGAATAGCTTCTTTGTCAATCAATATGTACTTATCAGCATTAATAGATAACTTGTGATCTAGAATATTAGTTTTATAATTACCAGAAAGGTTAAAATAGCTATGATTAGTTAAGCTTACAATTGTTTTTTTATCAGTTGTAGCCTCATAGGATATTTCAAGAATATTATTCTGATAAAACCGATATGATGTTTCTACATTCAAATTTCCAGGAAAGCCTTGATCACCGTCAATGCTCACGTATGTCATAGTTAATCCTACATAATCACTGTGGAAAAGCTTTTTAACATTCCATATCTGCTTATTAAACCCTAGTGGTCCACCATGAAGGTTAGCATTTCTATCATTTCTTGAAAGTCTATATACTTGGCCATCAATTGTAAAGGTAGCATTGGCAATTCTTCCAGCGATTCTTCCTGTTATACATCCAAAAAAAGGAGACTTTTCTTCGTAATCCTCTATAGTTTCTAATCCGAGTACAATATTTTCTATACTACCGTTTTTATCTGGCATACAAATTTCTGTTATTATGCCTCCGTAATTAAGTATACTTACAGAACTTCCAGAGTCATTTATTAACTTGTACTCATAAACATTACTACATGATTTTGTTTTTCCAAAAAAATTTTTTGATATTTCCACTAAAGACACCGCCTTTTGTCTAATAATTATATGATAATCAAAATAAGTGTAAATTTCAAAATAATATTACTTCAAAAGTTTATTAAAACCTTTAATAGTATCAAGTACTAAATTTAAGTGTAATGGATGAAGCTTTAACTTCATAAAGATAACAAAAAAATGTAACAAAAAGTTAAAAAAATCGACAAATTCTTAAAATATGTATTGACAAATGCCTTATATAAATATAAAATATGTATTAATATAAATTAAACAAATATTTTGATAAGCGAAGACGGAGAGAAAAATACACTGTTTCTATCTACAGAGAGCTGATGTTTGATGAGAGTCAGCGTTAGGATATGTATATAATGATCACTCCCGAGCTGCTGATTTGAAAGAGTATTCAAGTAAATGATGCCGGTGCCACCGATATATGGCTAAAGTTCAAGTAAGTGTACATTAAATATAAATTACTTCGACTTGATAATGAGACAGTTTTTGTAACTGTAAAGTAAGGTGGTAACACGGGAATAATCTTTCGTCCTTATAAATATTTATGCATATTTGTAGGAATGGAAGATTTTTTATTTTATACAATTTTATAGAGGGAGGTGCAAAGACTAATTTCACTTTTGAATTCCAGAACGCATACCAATATTTATCAGAACATTGGAATTATTTATAATTTTAAAAATATTACAAAAGAAGGAGACGTTTTATGAAAAGGGATAGTTTTGGTTCAAAATTAGGAATATTAGCAGCAGCAGCAGGTTCAGCAATTGGACTAGGTAACATATGGAAGTTTCCTTATATTGCAGGTGAAAATGGAGGAGCAGCATTTATATTAGTATATTTATTTTGTATAGCTATAGTAGGGATACCTGTAATGGTTTCAGAATTTATTTTAGGAAGAAAAACTCAGGCTAATGCTGCTGGAGCATTTAAAAAGCTAAGACCAGGAAGTAAATGGAGTATTACGGGGTATTTAGGTATATCTACAGCATTTATTATATTGTCATATTATGCCGTTATAGCTGGATGGTTATTTGCTTATATAAGTAGATCTGTAACAGGAAAACTTATTACTGTTGCGCCTAATCAAATAGAAGCATATTTTGGGAATATCATAGGAAATGGTTATGAGATTGTATTATGGAGTTTATTTGTCATTGCTTTAACAGCATTTGTTGTTATATCTGGAGTAAAGAAAGGTATTGAAAAGTATAGTAAAATTCTTATGCCGATATTATTTGTACTTCTTATAGTATTAATGTTTAGATCTGTAACATTAGAAGGTGCTTCAAAAGGACTAGAGTTTTTATTTAAACCTGACTTTTCTCAATTGACAACTAAAGGAGTATTAGAAGCACTTGGACATGCATTTTTCTCACTTAGTCTTGGTATGGCAATTATAATAACTTATGGTAGCTATGTTAATAAGGAGGAAAATATAGCTTCATTATCATTACAGGTAGTAATAGCAGATACACTAATTGCACTTATGGCAGGGGTAGTTATATTCCCAGCGGTATTCGCATATGGCTTTGAACCACAAGCAGGAGCTACACTTATATTCATAACATTACCTGCTGTATTTCATGAAATGCCATTTGGGGCTTTATTTGAATCATTATTCTTTATACTAGTTGGAATTGCGGCTATTACTTCAACTATTTCGCTATTAGAGGTTTCTGTTGCTTTTGTTACAGAAGAGTTTAAGCTTAGTAGAAAAAAAGCAACAATTCTACTTGCTGCAGTACTTTTCTTGTTATCAATTCCAAGTGCTTTATCATTCGGAGTAATGAGTGATGTAACAGTATTTGGGAAGACAGTCTTCGACATCTTTGATTTTACTACATCTAATATACTGTTACCAATAGGAGGATTACTAGTATGTCTATTTGTTGCTTGGGTTTGGGGAACAAAGAATGCTGTTAAAGAAATTACAAGTGATGGAATGTTTGGATTTAAGTGGGAAAAATTATATTCATTTATTCTTAAGTATGTAGCTCCTGTTGCTATTCTATTAATATTACTTTATTCAACAGGACTAATAAAGCTAAGTTAAATATTTTTCTAACATAAATTCCTCCAGAAAACACCAGACTTTTATTGATCTGGTGTTTTCATTTTTATATGATTGAATTCAATTTTACTTTATGTTAAAATATAGCATACTCAAAAAAGGGGATAGGCGGATGTTACCAAATTGATGCACTAAAAAAGCTTAATGACTATTAAAGCCTTATAAGAAGGCTTTATTTTCATACCATCTTGGAGGTGCATCTAATTGAATAAGAGAATTAATGTTTATCTAATGTATATTATTTGCTTTTTACAGGGATTTGTATTTTATGGGCCTGTTGCAACTATATATAGGCAGTCTAGGGGGCTGTCAATGTATCAGATATTTTTACTTGAATCAATCTTCATGGTTTTAATGATAGCATTTGAGGTTCCGTGGGGATGGTTCGCAGACCGATTTGGATATAAATTAACACTAGTAATTTCTAATCTTCTATTTTTATTTTCTAAAATAGTTTTTTATGAAGCAAACACTTTCTTTTTATTTTTATTAGAAGCAGTAATTATCGCTTTAGCAATTTCAGGTCTTTCTGGATGTGATACTGCCTTACTATATTACTCGTCTGAAGATGGTGAAGCTGAGAAGATTTTTGGAAGATATAGTGCTTTTGGGACAATGGGATTTCTTGCTGCTTCAATAATTTCTACGAGTATTATTTCTAGGTCTATAGATCTTGCTGCATTTCTCACTATTTTTCCTTATTTGATAGCGGCATTCCTAACTATATTTATTAAGGATGTTAAGGTACATTTAGAAGATAAACCTAGTTTTATAAGTACGTTCAAAAATGTTTTCAAAAATAAGCAAATACTTCTATTTGTTTTCGCAATTGCATTGATGAATGAAGTTAATCATGCTATAAGTGTGTTTTTAAATCAGGTGCAGTATATGCGAAGTGGTATTAATATAAAATATTTTGGACTATTGGTGGCTCTCGTACAAATAATAAGGCTAGGGTCAGCTAAATCTTACAGACTCACAGAGAAATATGGTAGAAATGGTAGTATTAAAGCTCTATTTATTATTTTAACAGTATGCTCTTTTTTACTAATATATGTTAATTCTCCTATATGGAGTATAGTGCTCATATCATGCATAAGCGGAGGATTTGCTTTAGTACAGCCCATTGCACTAGATATACAGAATAGCTCTGTATTGACCAATGACAGAGCAACAGTTTTGTCTTTATATGCTATGTTTGGGGATATTGTAGCATCACTTGTAAATTTAATAATAGGCAAGACGGCTAATATATCGCTACAGCATGCATTTGCTAGCTGTGGAACTATTTCTTTAATCTCATGTGGTCTAGTGTTTATATATTTTAAGTATTCAATAGAAAATGCTAAAGTAAATACTATATAGTGAATTTGAAAGGCTACTGAAAAATATATTCAGCAGCCTTTTGCAAAGCATATAGGGATAATTAAGAATTGTTTATTATAAAATAAATTTTTCTATATGGTTATATATAATATGGGGGGATATTTATGCAGTGGATACTGAGGGATAAGAATTTCTATAAAACGATGATAAGCATTGCGTTACCAATAGCACTTCAAAATCTTATTTCATCTTCGCTTAACATGATAGATACGTTGATGATAACAGAGCTTGGGGAAGCTAATATTGCCGCTGTGGGACTTGCAAACCAAGTGTTTTTCTTTTTTGTTCTTATCCTATTTGGTATAAATAGTGGGTCATCAATATTTGTGGCTCAGTTTTGGGGGAAAAGAGATGTTAAAAATATAAGAAGAATTCTTGGAATAGCTCTAATGATCGGGGGAGCTTTAAGTATTATTTTTGCTGTAAGTGCATTTTTCATGCCTAAAGCTATAATGAGGATATTCACTAAGGATATAGAGGTAGTAGAACTAGGAGTAAAGTATTTGAAAATTATTTCTATAAGTTACCTACTTACAGCAGTGAGTTTTTCTTTTAGTGTTGCTTCAAGGAGTATAGGTAAAGCTAATATTCCGATGATTGTAAGTGCAATAGCTTTATTGGTTAACACTGGTTTCAATTGGTTACTTATACTTGGCAATCTTGGTTTTCCTCAGATGGGGATTGAGGGAGCAGCCCTTGCTACTTTGATTTCTAGAACTATTGAAATGATATTAATACTATCCATAACATATCGTAGTAAAAATGCTCTGGCTGCAAAGCCAAAGGAGCTTTTAGATATATCTGCAAATTTTTTAGCCAAGTTTTTTAAAACTACTACGCCTGTTATATTGAATGAATTTTTTTGGTCTTTAGGTATGGTTATGTATTCAATAGCATACGCAAGAATAGGAAAAGAAGCTACTGCTACTGTACAGATAGCTACTACTATTCAGAATATATTCATGGTTGTGTCTATGGGATTAGCTAATGCATGTGCTGTTATGATTGGAAATAAGATTGGTGCTGATAATAAGGAAGAAGCGTTAACATACGCTAAGACATTTTCCGTATTGGGACCAGCAATAGGAATTATTCTTGGAATAATGCTTTATTCATTGTCTCCAATTATCATGATGCTATTTAATAACCTTTCACCAGAGGTTTATTATTCAGCTAGAAGGATGCTCATGGTTATATCTGTTACTATGAGTATTAGAATATTTAATGCAATATTAATAGTAGGTATTCTAAGGAGTGGAGGAGATACTAAATTTTCCATGTTTCTCGAGATGGGATCCGTATGGCTTGTAGGGGTTCCGTTAGCATTTCTTGGAGCTTTAGTTTTTAAGCTTCCTGTTTATTGGGTCTTAGCTATGGTTTCTTTAGAGGAGGTAGTTAAAGCAACAGTAGGTATACCTAGACTTCTTTCTATGAAATGGGTAAGGAATGTTGTAGAACATATGTAAATATATTACTTTAGGAGGGATTTCATTGGATAAGGGAAGGAAATTAATTATATTTTTACTTGCTGCAATATTAGTACTAAACATTTATCAAAATGCAAAAATTAGTGAACTAAAGAACGATTTAAGAAATCAGAGATACAGCTTTAATAGAATAAACGAGGATATAAATCAAATTAACGGAGATGTTTACGATACTTTAAATGAATGGGAGAGAGAAAATAGATGGATTAGAGATAGCGGCTATGAAATCAAATCAATATCAGATGATTTACAAGATATGACCATATCTGTATTTTGGGATTTTAATAGCTTGAAAAATGATGAAAAAGTATACTTGAATATTGGTAAATTAACGGATAATAGATTGGGAGATACTTCATGGGAAAAGATAGTTGTTGAACCAGTTAGCGATTTGCATTATGAAAAGCAACTAACATTACCATTTGAAGCAAGCTATACTATCAATGTATTAGCCGAAAATAATAGTGGGAAGCGTTCAGAGGAGCTAACTAAAGTAGATATTTACGATGGACTTATGGATCGAATTCGAGTGGATGGGAGAACTGGAACAACCGGAAGTAAAGTTTATTTAGATATACACTTGTTTAATCCTAATATAGGGTTAGATTTATTTAATGGTGGAAGATCAACTAAATCTATGCCTGAACAATTAAAAATGCATAAGGCTGAATTACAGATTTATGTAAAAGGTAAGCTTTTAGAAACAGTGGATCTATTAAAAGAAGGAGACTATGATGATGACTATAATGATGAAACGATAGATTATTATAAACCATTTGAAGATCCAGATTTTGAAGAGAAAGATTTAAAAGCTATAATTAGAGTAAAGGACAATCTTGGGTTAGAATACGAAAGAGAAGTTGAACTAGATAAAGATAAATAAAAAGAAGGTAATATTATGCTTGATACAAAGATACTAACCTTTATTACTGTAGCAAGGACAAAAAATTTTACCAGAACATCAGAAATTCTTAATGTTACACAGCCTGCTGTTTCTCAGCACATTAAAGCTTTAGAAGAGTATTATGATGTTAAGCTTTTTTATAAGAAAGGCAAAGAGATGGGACTTACTGAAGAAGGTAATCTGCTATATCAATATGCAATAGACATGCATAGATTAGATAAAAAGATTAAAGTTCAATTAAAAAATAAGACATCTGTAATAAAAAAGTATAATGTTGGAGCTACACTTACAATAGGAGGATATGTACTACCCAAAATTATTGGAGAGCATAGAAAATCCTATGAAAATACTGATATTGTACTATTTGTTGAGAATACAGAAATAATAATGAAACAGCTAAATAGTGGAAATATTGACATTGGTGTAGTAGAAGGGCCCTTTGATAAAACTAAAGTAAGATATAAAAAATTCAAGGATGATGAACTAGTATTAGTAGTATCACCAAACCATTGTTTTGCAGAAAAAGAGTCTGTTACAGTCAAAGAGGTTTTGATGAGTAAGCTTATATTAAGAGAAAGAGGTTCTGGAACAAGAAAGGTGTTGGAAGATAAGCTATTGCAGGAAGGACATACTATTGAAGACATGAATGTATACATGGAAATTGGAAACATTACAGCCATAGTATCATTGGTCGAATCAGGATTAGGATGTACAATCATATCAAAAGAGGCAGTTAAGATGTCAGTACTAAATAATAAGCTCAGAATAGTACCTATCAAAGATTTTAAGATAATTAGAGAGTTTAATTTTGTTTATATAGATGATATGAACATGGATTTTATAGACCACTTTACTAAGTTTTGTTTGAAATATTAAAAAACATCATAAGAATAACTTATAGAAATATAATTATTTATAATTTCACATTATGACTCTGTAATGCTATAATTACATTTGTTATTAATAAAAAACGAGGTGATTTTGCTTGCAGACGATAAAAAAGCTAGCTCCAGGAATTATTTTCGTATTAATCATATCTTATATATCAATGTTCATAAACGACTTGTTAAAGAGCTATATAAACCTTGAAGCACTTACGATAGCAATAATAATAGGTATAATTTATAATAATACAATAAAAACACAAAATATTTTTCGGGACGGAATAAAATTCTCACTTAAGAAGTTATTAAAGGTTGGAATAGTGCTTTTAGGATTTAAGCTTAATTTTAATGCTATACTTAAGCTAGGTCCTAAAATACTTATGATGGTATTGATATTTGTTCCATTAGCGCTGATACTAGCAATGGTATTTGGAAAGATATTTAAAGTAAATAAAAAGCTATCTGCATTAATAGGGGTAGGCTCATGTATATGTGGAGCATCAGCAGTTGTTGCTATGGCACCATGTATTGATGCAGAAGAAGATGACTCTGTAATAGCTGTGTCCGTTGTTAGCTTCTTAGGGGCCATGGGAGTTTTAATATATTCAGCTGTTGCAGTAAGTGGGCTAAATTTAACTCCAATGCAATATGGAGCATGGTCAGGGATATCTCTTCATGGTGTTGCCCATGCTATAGCTGCTGCATTTGCACTGGGGGACGCTTCAGGAGAAATTGGAACGTTTGTTAAAATGACAAGGGTTTTAATGCTGGTACCTGTTTCAATAGCATTAGGTTTTATGTTTAATAACGATAATTCGAATAAAAGTAAGGTTAAATTTCCTATGTATGTACTATACTTTATTATAGCAGGAATTATTAACTCCCTAGGAATAATACCTGCATCAATCACAAAGATACTAGTTTATACGAGTTCATTATGCATTTTAATGGCTATGACGGCTATGGGTCTATCTGTTGACTTTAAAACCATAGTTGACAAGGGTGCAAAGGCACTTATGGCTGGAACGATTTTATTTATAATTCTGTCAAGTGTAAGCCTTTTGACTATCACGAAGATTTTATAGCAAGAATAAAAGACCAATAAAGTTAATTCCGAGTAAAAATTGAGTCGGAAAAAGCTTTATTGGTCTTTAGTTTTTAATACTGAAAGTTAGTTTGAATAATACTTAACTGAAAAGGCTCCTGTCACTTACTTCTTTAAACAGCGAAAGAAGCTTTTCTTTTGTTAGGTTCTTTTTTTCATCTCCACAGACATCTATAATTATATCTCCTCTATGCATCATTATTAGTCTGTTTCCATACTTTAGAGCATGATTCATATTATGAGTTACCATAAGAGTAGTTAAATTTTTCTCTCTTACCAGTCTATCTGTAATCTCCATTATTATTTCAGATGTTTTTGGGTCAAGAGCAGCAGTATGCTCATCTAATAACAGAAGTTCAGGGCTATTTAAGGTTGACATTATAAGGCTTAACGATTGCCTTTGACCCCCAGATAGATCTGCAACCCTTGTATAAAGCTTGTTTTCAAGATTCAAATCAAGTATTTTTAACAAATCCTTAAACAGCTCCTCGTTTTTTTTATCTGAGAGAAATGATAAATTAAATTTTTTGCCTTTATTCATAGCCATAGATAAATTTTCAAATATAGTCATTGAAGGCACAGTACCTAGTGAAGGGTCTTGAAATATTCTTGATATTACCTTACATCTCACGTCTTCTGTATCATTTGTTATATCTCTTTCGCTAAGTCTTATATTTCCTCTGTCGACTTTTATTTTACCTGATATAACATTTAATAGTGTAGATTTACCTGCTCCATTACTCCCTATTACACAGATAAAGTCATTTTTATTTATTTTTAACGAAAAATTTTTGAATACATTATTCTCATTTATACTACTAGGATTAAAAGTTTTTGAAATATTTCTTACTTCAAGCATTTAAATCACCACCCACATATTTTTAGTCATTAACAGAAGCATATTTATTTTTTTTACTCTTGAAAAATGGTAAGTTTAATGATTTAAAGCTAAATTTAGAGTGCCCAATACTAAGTGCAAAAATAACTATTATACAGCTTATAAGCTTTAGATCACTTGGATTAAATCCTAGCTTTAGACTTAAAGATATGCTGGCTCTATATAGAATGGTACCAACTATACAGATTATGCTAGCGTTAAATATAGGTAGATTTCTAAATATTGAGTCCGCTAGTATAATTGAAGCTAAACCCATAATTATAGTTCCTGCACCCATATTAATATCACTGAACCCTTGATATTGGGCAAGTATTGCTCCTGATAATGCTATCAATGCATTTGATAACGAAAGAGCAAGTATTTTTATAGCTCCTGTATTTATTCCAAGTGAAACAACCATATTTTCATTGCTTCCAGTTGCTTTTATTAAATATCCGAGTTTAGTTTTGAAAAATACAGTAAATAAAATCGCTGTAATAAATGTAAAAATAAGTGCTATTATCAGTGTATTATTGTCGTCAAACATTGTCGTATAGTTGAACAAAGGCAAATTTGCTTTTGTCATTATTCTTAAGTTGATTGAGTAAAGACTTATCATTACAAGAATACCTGATAATAAATTAGTTATCTTTAGCTTTACGTTTAATAAGCCTGTGCAAGTACCAGCTATAGCACCTGCTACAACAGCTATGATTAATGATATGAATGGATTGATACCTTTTGTTATCAACAAGGCGGATACACTTGCACCTAAAGTGAAGGTACCATCAGCTGAAAGATCAGGGAAATCAAGGAGCTTATATGTAATATAAACTCCCATGACCATTATAGAAAAAATTAAACTTTGCTGGACAATTCCAAGCAAGAAGCTATTCATATTAGTTGCCTCCTTTTATGACCGTCGCCCTACTAAGTAAGTCCTGAGGTATTTCTACTCCAAGCTTTTTAGCTACATCTTCGTTTATTATAAGTTGAGTTTCCTTTAATGTTGAAACAGGTATATCTTTTATTTCCTTTCCTTCAATTATATCTACTGCCATCAAACCTGTTTGGTGACCAAGTCTGTAGAAATCAACACCTTCACATGCTAGAGCACCTGACTTAATCATAGGTTCATCTACACCAATTATCCCAATCTTATTATCAGTTGCTATCTTAGCTATCATTGGTAAGCTAGATGCTACCAGATTATCTGATGGAAGGAAAAGATAATCTACTTGCTTAATTTTAGAGCTAAGAGCTGCTTCGATTTCAGAGGTATTTGTAACAGGTATTTCAATGATATTTAGTGAAAGCTCTTTAGCTGCTTCTTTAGCCATATCTAACTGTACTTGTGAGTTTACCTCACTTGTATTAAACATAACACCTACATTCTTTGCGTTTGGGAAAAGCATTTGACCAAGTTCAAGCTCCTTTATAATAGGCGATAAATCACTTGTACCAGTTATATTTCCCCTAGGGCTGTTTATTTCTTTTACTAGACCTGCTGCTACAGGATCTGTTACAGCTGTAAACAATATAGGGATTTCACTTGTAGAATTTTTTGCTGATTGGGCTGATGGGGTAGAGATTGCAAGGATTAAATCTTTATTTTGAGATACAAAGTTTTGAGCTATAGTTGATGTTAAAGCTATATCTCCTTGAGCAAACTGAGTATCTATACTAACGTTTTTATCTGGTTCATAGCCTTTTGATTTTAATGCATCAATAAAACCTTCTCTTGCACTATCTAATGCGGGATGTTCAATAATCTGGCTTATACCAATTGAAACGACCTTCTGAGAATTGTCATCAGATGGGCTTGAAGCTGTGTTGTTAGATGAACAGCCTCCTAAAACCAACGAAAAGATGAGTAATAAAACAAAGCCTAAGCATTTACTTAGACCGGCGGAATTAAACTTAGCTACCATACTACCGTCCTCCTATTTTTTTATATTTTTTTGTTTTTACTTCTACTGCATTTCTACCTTGCTTCCCTTAGCCTAAAGGCTATCTACATTTTACAAACCCAAAAAATTATAATTGAATAAATTATAATCACTTTTAAGTAAAAAGTCAACAGTTAAATTAACCTGATGTGCTAGTAGAATTACATCAAGATAAATTTACCAATTTATTTTTAGAAAAAAATATGCTTCTTATAAACTATTACTGGATATA
>NZ_JBNPXI010000023.1:0-74866 GCF_050433385.1 Brassicibacter mesophilus | reverse complement strand
TACTCTCAAAAGGCTTATTGATGTTACCCTTTTTTAACTTGAAGAAATATCAAATATTTTTAGATTTAACTATTGACATTTCTTAGCTGGACTAATTTTAATACCTATATTCTACCATGAAATAAGTAAAAATATCAATACAATTCTGAAAAAAGGCACCCTATATAAATAGGATGCCTTTAAAAGTACTAGTTAAAATGTTTTAAATCTGTCCTTGCTAACACCACAGATAGGACATTTGTCAACCATTTCACCATGACCAACATATCCACACACTTCACATACATGTATATTTGTAAAGTCTACATCTTTTCCATCATCAACATACTCTTTAGCTTTTAAGTATAAAGCTTCATGTAGCTTTTCTGCTTCTAAAGCAAGCTTCATCGAGCCAACTGCTCTTTTTTCTTCCTGTAACTCTGCTACAGCTATGTAAGCTGGATACATTTGATGAACTTCAAAGTTTTCTCCATTTGCTGCTGCTTGCAGGTTTTCTGAAGTAGTACCTATACCAAAGCCTGCTCCTGAAGCTACAAGAAAATCTCCACTTACATCTTTCATTACTCTAAAGTGAGATTTCGCATGTATTTCTTCCGCAAAAGAGATAGCTCTAAAAAGTGTTGCTACTGTTGGGAAACCATCTTGTTGAGCTTTTTCTCCCCATACCTTATATCTCATATGTGCTTGACTTTCGCCACCAAAAGCTGATCTTAAGTTTGATGCTGTCATATCATTCATTATAGATACCCCCTTGATTTTATTTGATACTTTAATAACATTATACTATTACCCAGTACTTTTTTGAATAAACAAAATAGATAACCAGTATTTATTTCAATACTGGTTATCTAAAAAATAATCTGCTAAATAAATAGATTCACATCTGACTCTTCTGCTGCTCCAAGATAAGCAGCTACTCCACCATACTCTATTCCATCGATTAATTCTTCTTTTGTTATTCCCATAACGTCCATTGACATAGTACAAGCAACTATTCTAATACCTGATTTTATTGCCTGCTGTATAAGATCCTCTAATGATGATATGTTTTTGTCATTCATTACTTTCCTTATCATCTTAGCTCCCATGCCACCCATATTCATTTTAGATAGACCAAGCTTTTTGCTACCTCTAGGCATCATCATGCCAAACATTTTATCCATAAAACCTTTTTTAACATCTACTTTTTCTGGCTTTCTCAATATATTAAGTCCCCAGAATGTAAAGAACATAGTTACCTTTCTACCCATAGCAGCTGCACCATTAGCTATAATAAATGATGCTATTGCTTTGTCAAGATCACCACTGAATACTACCATGGATTTGTCGTCCTTACCTTGAGCAATTACCGCACTGTTATCTAGAGTTTTTTTTTGTGTCCCTTTCTTTATAAAAGCAGCAAACGATTTTTCTCTTTTTTCTGTTTTTAATAAAGTGTTTCCTGTTCTAACACACCAAGTTTTAATGTCATTCATAAAACCAGGGTCCGTTGCAGTTACCTCTAGTATGTCTCCATCATTTAGCATTTTCATTCTTTCATAAACCTGTGTTATAGGTCCAGGACAAGATAATCCACAAGCATTTAATTTAATTGTTTCACCGTCCTTAACTATCTCATCTACTTCTTCTGTTTCTCCTGAATCTGTAAAATTTGTGTTAGGATCACAGGTTACTCCGCCGCATTTAGAAGCGTCACTATCATCTTGACAGAATACACAGCTATATGTGGTATATCCGCCGCTAAGATTTTTTACATTAGTAAATCCATTTTGCATTAAGATTCTTGCAGCTATATATCCTCTTAAACCTACAGCACAGTAAATAACTATAAGCTTATTTTTGTCCAATTCAGACATTCTGTTTCTTAATTGATTTACTGGAATATTTACAGAGCCTTCGATATATCCCATCTCTCTCTCAATTGGCTCCCTAACATCGACTATTATAGTATTATCTTTATCAAGTTTATCCATCTCATGCCAATGGATTACATCCATATCACCATTAAGAATATTTTCTGCTGTAAATCCTGCCATATTTACTGGATCCTTTGCAGATGAAAACGGCGGAGCATAAGCTAGCTCTAACTCTTTAAGGTCATATACAGTTCCGCCAAATCTAATTACAGTTGCAATAACATCTATCCTCTTATCAACTCCATCATATCCGACAATTTGTGCTCCTAATATTTTTCCTTCAGAAGTGAATATAAGCTTAATTGCCATCGGTATAGCACCTGGATAGTATCCGGCGTGAGATTTTGAATGAATTATAGATACTTTATAGTCTTTTCCATATTCCAAATTATTTCTTTTCAATATTTTTTCATTGTGACCAGTAGAAGCAACAGTTAAATCAAATACCTTAGCTATAGAAGTTCCTTGAGTACCCTTGTATATTTCCTTTCTACCAGCTAAAATGTTTGCAACAATTCTTCCTTGCTTGTTTGCTGGACCAGCTAGAGGTATCATAGTTTTTAAATTATTCATAAAATCAGTTACCTCAATAGCATCACCTAATGCATAAATACTATCATCAGATGTCTTCATAGTATCATCTACTATTATTCCACCTCTTTGATTTATCTCAAGTCCAGCATCCTTTGCTAGCTTGCTCTGTGGTCTTACTCCTATAGACAAAAGTACAATGTCTGCATCTATTGTCTCTCCACTTTGCAATGTAACTGTAGTTACACCGTTTTTGTATTCGAAACCTTTTACTCCATCCTTTAAATGAAGGTGTACACCTTTTGACTTCAAATGTTGATGTACCATTTGAGCCATTTCAAAATCTATTGGAGCCATAACTTGGTCTGCCATTTCAACTATTGATACATCTAATCCTCTATCATGTAGATTTTCTGCCATTTCTATACCGATGAATCCGCCACCAATAACAGCTGCTCTCTTTGGCTTTTTATTATCTACATAATCTTTTATTTTGTCGGTATCTGGAATATTCCATAGTGTAAATATATTTGGAGAATCAATTCCAGGTATTGGTGGAGTCAAAGGATTTGAACCAGGTGAAAGAACTAGGTAGTCATATGATTCTGTATATATGTTTCCAGTGCCATGATCCTTTACTTCTACTTCTTTTTTATCTTTGTCAATCTTTAAAACCTCATTTTTAACCCTAACATCAATATTAAAACGTGCTTTCATAGCTTCTGGAGTCTGAAGAAGTAGCGCATCTCTTTCTTCTATAGTCTCTCCAATATAGTATGGGAGACCACAGTTTGCAAATGATATATAATCTCCTTTTTCAAACATAATTATCTCTGAGCTTTCGTCTACTCTTCTCAGTCTTGCAGCAGTACTTGCACCTCCTGCAACCCCACCAATTATTAAAATCTTATTTGCCATTTTACTAACCTCCTATTAACATTAATATATTATTATATTTTAATATTTAAATATATTTGTTAAAAATAAAACGAATCAAGACATTAAAAACTAGAATAATGCCTTAATTATTTTCTTCACATCTTCATTAACTAAATAATAATTTATTTCTGTACCATTTCTTACTCCCTCAACTATTCCAGCAGCCTTTAATCTAGTTAAATGTTGAGATATTGTAGACTGTGGTGTATCTAAACAATTTTGCATTTCTGTAACATTTCGCCCTCCACTTTCCAAAAGTCCTCTAACTATACATAGTCTTACAGGATGTGAAATAGCTTTTATTACTTCAGCCTTTTTTGTCAAATCTTCATTAATGTTCATATGCTGATTTATATTACTCACCTCTTTTTACTTTATCTTTATATTATAATATTACGATATATGGATTCAATTGTCAATTTTTTCATTAAAATTTTTCTTAATTTTTTTCTTGATTTATGATAAAATGAAAAAAATTCCTTACATTCATTAATTATTCCTTTCATTTAATAATTATCCTTTTATGTAAACAATCACATTAACCTTACCTTATTCTAAAATTTTGATTGTTTATTCTTCGATATTACTTTATCTAAATATGGGCATAATTACAACTGATGCCTCTATACATCGAGTTTAAAAATGAATTCAACTAAAATAATTTTTTTCGTAATATTTTTCTAATGCATAATTATAATTTACTATACTAGATCGATTGGAGGAATGTGTTTGAATCAGTTATCTGAAAATAAGAAAATATTAATATTAATGATTTTCCCAGTATCATGCCTTGTCATGTCTTTGTTTGTGAGCGATGTAAACAGCATATTTAGAGGATTATATGACATAATTGTTCATCCCGATATTCTTATTACTGACTATATAAAAGTTGGTGGTTTAGGAGCTGCTTTAGTTAATTCAGCTATTCTAACATTATTAAATATTTTAATTCTTTGGAAATATAAAATAAGAATTAGTGGTGTATCTGTATCTGCTATATTTATCATAGCTGGGTTTTCTTTTTTTGGAAAAAACATTTTTAATGTATGGCCAATTTACCTTGGTGGATTTTTATATGCTAAATATCAAAAAAAGAGCTTTAAAAATGTAGTTATCATTTCCATGTTCGGAACTGCTCTATCTCCTTTGGTAAATGAGATTGCTTATGGTCTAAATCTTCCGTTCTCTATAGGAATGACCTTTGCTATTTTAGCAGGTATATTAGCAGGTTTTATTCTCCCTCCTATTTCTGCTCATGTTTTAAAAGCTCATGAAGGATATAATCTATACAACGTAGGATTTGCTGCAGGTTTTATAGGTACTATAGCTATGTCATTTTTAAAAAGCTATGGATTTGTTTATAGCCCTAGAATAATACTATCTACTGAGCATGATATACTTCTTAAAATATTCCTCGCATCATTTTTTATTGTACTGATTGTATTAGGATATTATATAAATGGTATGAGCTTTAAGGGTTATTCAAACATATTATGGTATAGCGGAAGATTAGTAACTGATTTCACGCATTTAGTGGGATTTGGTTTATCTTTAATTAATATGGGAATTATGGGACTTATAGGTATGACTTATGTTATAATATCAAATGGAACTATCAATGGACCAATAATCGGAGGATTACTAACAATAGTAGGGTTTTCATCCTTTGGTAAACATCCAAAAAACTGTTTACCAATCATGGCAGGGGTTTTTATTGCAGGTCTATTAAAAATATGGGATACTAATTCCACAACAGTAATTATAGCAGCGCTATTCGGTACTAGTCTTGCCCCTATTGCAGGAGAATACGGAACAATCAGTGGACTGCTTGCTGGATTTCTACATCTATCTGTTGTTATGAATGTAGGAGTATTACACGGCGGAATAAATCTTTACAATAATGGTTTTTCTGCAGGCATAGTTGCTACTTTATTGGTACCAGTAATAGACGCTATTAAGAAGGAGGATTAAAATTGAAGCATGACGTTAAAAAGATATCTAAAATATTAGATGAGATAATTACCTTTGCTTTTCTACATGGAACGGACAAAATGAATATCTCAATCGAAAATCAGGAGACGCAGTATAAAATTCATATAGAAGCTGATAATCTAGATTGTACTGATAGAAGAGTTCAGCAGCTTAGTCAATTACTTGCTACTCCTAGACAGCCAGAGGTTGAAGAATACTATTGGGAGCTTACAGGAGAATGTGATACTGATACTGAGCTTTGCTTAGTTGGAATTATGGTCGATAAAGCAGAGGTACACTTTAATGGAAATGCACTTACTATTACTTTATATAGATACAAATAGAAGATGAGATTGAATGTCTCATCTTTTTTTATTGTCTGTAAAACGCTATTAGTGTATCACACTTGGCTAAATACAAACGTAATATAATAGTGCACAAGAATATTTTTAAGGGAGGTTTATCTATGAAGAATAAAGACAAATATGTTGTTTGTCCACCACCTATGGAGCCATATACTAGGCTAGCTCATGCATATGTTCCTTTTCAAATTATGGAAACAGTTTTTAGTCCTGAAGAGGCATTAAGAAAAGGAACGTTATTTCCTGAGCTATATATGCCTTATAAGCAAGAAAAGCGTTATAAATAGATATTTTAGGAGGTGTAAATATGCATAAAAATCAATTGATATTGCTTAAGCAGCTAATGGAAATAGGGTTTGTATTGATTGAAACTAACCTTTATCTCGATACTCACCCTACAGACGAGCGTGCATTAAGACTTCATAACACTTATAGCCAAAAATATAGAGATCTTGAACGCATGTATTCAGCACAATATGGCCCATTAAGAGCTAACGACATGAGTAAATTCCCATGGCAGTATATCGAAGAGCCTTGGCCTTGGGATATAGATTTTAGAGGCTTATAATTCATTTCAAAGGAGGTTAAGTTATGTGGATTTATGAAAAAAGACTTCAATATCCTGTTAGAGTAGACTCTTGTAACCCAACACTAGCAGCTATGATATTAGAGCAGTTTGGAGGCCCAGACGGAGAACTCTCAGCAGGAATAAGATATCTCACTCAAAGATGGACTATACCAACTAATCAAGTAGTCGTAATATGTTTCAACATGTAATAATATTATTTCTTAAGAATATAATTTAATATGGATATTTATGATATTGTTCTCGACATAATACTGAGGATAATAGATAAGAAAGAACAAGAAGAAAATGAGGGCCAAGACTAATTGGTCCTCTAGTTTAGCTCCGCCTTGTAACAGACACATAGTTCTGCTGTGCCTAAATAAATGAGGATGAACATTCTTTTCTACCACTATTCTTTTCCCCCATAATTCTTCGCATAAAAAGAATGTTAAAAATCAATCGAACAACAAGCGTGTCATAAGTCAGTGTAATCTACCCTATGTTAGGTACTATCGCTGTCTTTGATTATTGAATATATATGTTCTAAAAGTAATGGCGCATTTTTTATTATGTAATTTCCATCAATCTGCTCTTTTTCAATTTTATCAAGCGGATATCTATATTGAGAAGTGTATTTAATAAATGGTACCCATTGTGAATCTGGATATTTTTGAATAAACCAATCGCATGATTTACCTTTGGATATGATATCATAATTAAAAAATGTATATAGACTTCTTGTTGCAAAATATAGCAAATGTAATGAAAAATAAATATCATTAATTTCCTCTGAATGCTTTAGATTGTTTTTTATTTCTGCTATTATCGTTTCTCTTAATTCATCATAAGAAGGTTTGAAGATTTTCTTAGTAATATCTTCGCCATAAACTGTCTTACCATATTGACTTATAGTAAGATAATCTATATTGGACATAGCAGATTTTGAAATTTGCTTCCAGCCCTTTCTTCTAGTGCCTATATAGCATCCTAATCCTGTATAATATCTTGGTTCCTGCATCATTGGTAATGGACAATATACTCCTTCCAATAGGGTTCCAAGTAGTCCAAGTTCCCCTGCTCTTAGTCTCTCATGTAACTTAATTATTTTTTCATAATCGTCGACAGATAAATCATGTTTAGTTACTACGAAAAAATCTATATCACCCTTGCTATAGATATAATCCTCTAAAGCTACTGACCCAGATATAATTACCGACAGTAGGTTGTTATCCAATATTTCTTTAATCCTATCCATGAACTCCCTAATCATAGCTTTAAAACTTTTATCATCATAAATATGCACTTTCATATGTCCTCCTCAATAAATGATCTCAAAGTACTGCCTCGATATTACACTGACTGCTAACTATTGGGTTCTCGACATTGACACGTTATGAATACTATCAAAAGAAGCAGACTATACGATATAAAGTATCGGTAGTATTTTTATATAGCTATATAATTACATACTTCATCTGAATTTATTAAATATAAATACAATTTTCTATCTTACTACTGAAATACCTGCCAAAAATATCCGCAAGTTTCGACATATTTTTTTACTACATCTCAAAATTAAATAAATATCTAAAAAGCCAAACAGTTTATTTGAAATAAAAAAGTACAAGTCAAAGTAGGTTTGTCCATATCTTAGTAATTTATGATATAATATGTAATGCATTCAGCTATTTACGACACCAATGTCGTATAGCGTTTCGTATAAGAGGAGAGTAAATATAATTAATAAATATTATAGGGGAAATAAAATGGGAGATTTTAATATTAGATTTAAAGAAATGAGTGATGATGAATTTGATAGGTTTGCTGAATGGAGTATTTCAGATTATTCACAAGATTTAATAAAGTCAGGTCGATGCAGCGAAGAAGAGGCATTTGAGAGTGCCAAAAAAGGATTTAATGAAATTCTTCCACAAGGAAAGTACACAAAAGATAATTTTATTTATGTAGTTGTAAATAGTGAAAATGACGATGTGGGGCTAATTTGGTATGTAAAGTATACTGAAAGTGAAGCGTTTATTTATGATTTCTTGATATTTGAGAAATTTCGTAAAAAAGGTTATGGAAAACAGACCTTACTTTTGGTTGAAGAGGAAGTGAAAGAAAAGGGATTTAATAGAATAGGACTTAATGTTTTTAAATTTAATAAACCTACTTTTTCATTATATAAATGTTTAGGATACAAAATATTTAATGAAGATTCTGGAAGTATATATATGGTGAAAGACATTTAAAAAATCAATTGTACTATGATATTTTATTGTCACATTTTTCAGATATTGAGTATTATAGATAGACAATCCCACCTATATTTTTATAGTCTATATTTCAACACTATATTAGAACTTCTTATTAAAAAGGTCATTATATCTGAAGAAGGATATTATAAAAAAGTTGATGAAATAAAGAAAAATGCAATAGAGAAGAATCCGAATTTAGATATAACTAATTTTTAAGTTTATATATAGGGTTATATGTGTGATAGATCTGTCTTCTTACACAGCATGACCGTTATAGGAAATTATAATATAGGGTTGTTTTTAAGGTCTTGTTTGAAAAAAAGAGATGTTAAAAAGATAAATAATATATTCGAAAAGCTGTTTATGACGTATTTGTAGAATAATGTGAAGTAAGAATAATTTATATTTAACAAAGGAAGTGAAAAAAGCATGAGTACTTATATAGTTTTGGTTTTGGTGACTTCCGTTTTTATCAAACAATTAGTATACATTAAAAACCTAATAATTTTCACAAAAAAAAGCAAGATAGAAATTTGTATGATATTAGTCGGGGTTTTGATGTTGGCAATGATCACATATTTTTTTGAAAAAGGATGTAGTCACTATTTATTGGGAGTGTTAGCTGTTTTAACTTTAATTACTTTGTGGATGAAACAAGGTATATCTTCTAAAGGAATCATTAAGCTTTTCCGTGGAAAAGAACTGTATTTATGGAGTGAAATCAGTAGAGCAGATATTGAGATTGCCGATAGTATTAAAGTAAAATACTTTAATATGTCAAACACTCAAATTGGATGCTTGAATTTTGAACGAAAGAAACATGAATTGTTGATGGATATTTTAACTAAAAATGTAAGGACTGTTAATCAGACGTATTCTGCTGAATAAGATTATGAGCATAATCTATAGTTTTATTTAAGATGTATTTTTAATATTATTCGAAGGATTATAGAGGTGAAAAGATTCATCACTTCCTATAACAGAGCCTCAGTAGACATCGGAAAGTCATTGTTTCGCAAAAGTTCGACATCACTAAGCCTCAGACCGTTAGGTGAAAGTACTATAAAGATAGAAAAATAGATTGAAGAAAAATTATTTTAGAAGTTTATTTTCATCAAAATATGAAAAAAGGAAGGATAATAATGACTAATATATCAATACAATTATGCGATTATGATAATAAGTTTATAATTAATAATATATACCCCCTATACTTGTATGATTTAGGAGAAATACGAAATGTTTATCCTAATAAGTATGGGGTTTTCGAAGAGGATGATAGTATAAAAACACTAGAAGAGCAAATACCTATATTTGACATATGGTGGAATAAGAAGAACATTCTTTTTCCATATTTAATTACTGTTGATGGGCTTCCTGCAGGGTTTGTTTTAGTAGCAACTCCACCTTATCTAGTTGATGACAGTGATTTTATGATAAGCGAAATGTTTATAATGAGACCGTTTAGGGGCAAAGGCGTTGGTAAATATGCTGTTACAACTATATTTAATAAGTATTTAGGAAACTGGATGCTGTTTACAACACCTACCGATAGTAATTTGAAAACCATAAAATTTTGGAGAAAAACCTTGTCTCATTATACAAATAATCAATTTACTGAAGAAGACAAAGATATCCCACATTATGGTTTCAGTAAAGTTTTTAAATTTACAAATAAATCATAAAGATTAGGAAAAGGATTTATCCATTACTTCTAAGATGACAGTAACATCATCTAACATAATATTTGCGTAAAGGTGCATTAGGAAAAATCCTACCCTAATAAATTCGTTAAATTCATTACCTTTTTATTTGCATTTAAAACTCTTGGTTAACTAGGCACAGCTCTACTAACGAACAATTTAATTTTATCCATATTTTGCTAAATTGTAATATAATATGTAGTGGAAATCCTCGATTAGCTTAATTGATTGATGAGGGATTAAAAACTATTGATTGCAGTGCAAGAAATTATTAAGTAAGAATAATTTATGTTTCAGAAGGAGTAGCGGTATGAATAGAAAAATAAAATGGTTGTTTGCCATAACAATTGGTATTATTGCTGCTATAGGTTTGATCTCTATGTTAAGTGAAAGCCGCCTAGCAGTGCCTGAGGCAGAGCAATTAAGTAGTGTTATATTTATTAATGTTGTTAACGAACAAGGTGTTGAAAAGATTACTATTTCTGAACAATCAGATATATGTAATATATTAGAAATATTGAAGAATTCAGAGAGGACAGATAAAGATAGTGTTTCTGACCTTCCTGATAAAGCAAAATTCAGTATGGTTGCTTTCGAAATGTTGGAAGGTTATAGTTTGAGGTCAATCTACGAAGAAAATGGCGATATTTACGTAGATCAACCTTACTATGGAGTTTTTAAATTAAGATCAAATGATTTGAATATACTGAATGAAATTATGAAAAGGGGCAATAAAGAAAGTATTTCAATACACGTTGATGAGATATTTAAATACAACTTCTAGAAATCAGAGTATAAAATAGTTAGTAAACAAGGGGACACTGGCGAGAAACTCACATTAACAATGTATTTATGCAAGGGCACACGAGGTGCAATCTTAAGACGCTTCCCCAGAAGCAAAGCTCCATAAGGTGGTAGTGCTTTAGATCTGGTTCATTCTCAATATACAAGGAATAGGAAAAATCCTACTCTAATAATTTCGTTAATTTCATTACCTTTTTATTTGCAGTTAAAGCTTTTGGACTAGATGCAGCTCTACTGATGTACCCTTTGCTTTCTAGTTTATCTAAATAACTATGAACTGGAGTTGGAGAACTTAGGTTAACCTCTCGTCCTATTTCTCTTACTGTTGGACTACACCCCTTTTTATCTATTAGTTCTATTATAGTCTTAAGTATTTGTACTTCCTTTTGTGTGAACATATTATGCCCCCTTATATCTTGAATAATATCCATCTCAAGTCATTAGTAATAAATCTTATCTCATATACCTTCTCTACTCCATTTATTATGCTTTGACATCTAAAAGTATGTATTGTTCTTCCTGCAATCTTTTCTTCGTCTTTCACAATTACTTTATTAACTTCAATAACTAATTGTTCTTTATCTTCTGTTAAACGAAATTTGATAGGTATAAGTTCCTCATCTGGTTTAAACCATACAACCATATCGATTTTTTTGTCAACTACTTTCATGGAATCGCCTTACCAATATATTCATACTTATATTGTATAGGAACATTTGTTCGGTGTAAAGGGTAAAAAAACAGAGTAAGTTTTACCTTACTCTACATTAACGAACAAGCTAATTATTCAACACTCCATTTTACATCAACATAACAGTGAGTGTTTTCACCAACTATATCTATATGAGCTTTAGTTGATTTATGAAATTGAATTTCAATTGTTCCCTTTGAATTTGAATCTAAAGTTTTCATAAGATTATAATTATCATCATATATCTCTAAAAAACGGAGATTTCCACCATCATTTAACATATAATATTCAATTTTTAAAACTTGGTTTTTGGCAACAGATAACTCATGTCTAGCTCTTCCTGTTTGAGACTTCAAAAAGAACTTATGAGCATTTTCAGCATCAAAATCAATTCCATATTTTTCATCTATACTATACATTAAGTCTGATTTTATAGTTGTTCTTTCATCTTTTAATATAGAATAATCTTCTGAATTACTGTAATTATCTCCCTTAGCTGAAAGTAAAGTGTTGTCTCCCTCTTCGGATAATTTTCGATTACAGTAAACTAAAACCGTTTTAGTCTCCTGACTCCATTCTACTTTATAACCCAGGTTTTCACTTACAAATCTTAAAGGTACATAAGTTGTTCCATTGTATAAAATATCGTCTTCATTTACTTTTTCGCCATTGACTTCTAGATTCACCTGGTTGAAAACAACTTCTATAGTTTTTTCTATACCTCTAGCAGATGCCACATTCGTTAAAAATAGCATAATTAAAATACCAATCACAATCCCTTGTATTTGCTTTTTCATTTATTCATTCTCATAATTCCCTAGTCCATTCTTTGACATAATTTCTTGAACATAAATAATAATATCTTCTCTTATTTATTATTGGGCATGCTTACTATTTAGTAAAATAATAGAAATTTATTACATAAATAAACTAACTTGTGACTTCAAACATTAAAGAATAATTTAGTTTTGTCCACATTTTGCTAAATTGTGATATAATATGTAATTGATGTAGTCATGAATGAATGTTCACAAGCCTTGGTTCGCAAATACCATTAATATGGAATAAATAACAACTATCGTTCGGTATCCACTAGTTAGCTGAAATCCTATTAGAAGAGAGTACTGATTTTAATGGTTTGGAAAAAGAATTAATGCTGCAATAGTATTAGAAAAAATAAAAATTATTAACATAAAACGAAAGGAGCAATTAAAGAATGGTACATTTAGTATATTGTGATGATAAAGAAAAGGTTTTGGAGAAAATCATTGATGGTACCAAAACTATGATTGTAAGAGGTGCAGCGGGAAGAAAAATTCCTCATAGCAGGGTTTTTGAAGGTGAAATATTGTATTTTATGAAAAAAGGAACAGGAAAGATTTCTGCTACAGCAACAGTAGTAAGTGTTCAAAACTATGTTAAATTAACAGAAGATGAAATTGTAAAAATACTTGAAGATAATCAAAGTATGCTTAATCTATCTAGTAAGCAAAAAAAAAGATGGCATAAAAAATGTCTATGCTTAGTTGAGTTTAAGGATGTTAAGACAATTCCTCCTTTAGATTTTGATCGCCAAAGTAATATGGATGACTGGCTAATCATCGAAAAAATTGAAGATGTGGTAATAGGCACAAGCATTCCATATAATTATGATAATTCCAAGTTTAAATAAAAATAATGAAAAAAATTCATTATCTTAGTACACAAGATATATTGTGTACTAAGAAGGGGTTATAACTGTAGTAGTGTTGGACTTCAGCCAACGTAGCATTGTAGTTTGTGCTGGAGAGGGTCAAGCTTCGGGGCAGTCTAGCACACATTTCAATTACATACTGTTTTTTCTTTCCACTCATACTAGACTTTTAAGAATTTGCAGCGTTTACCGATACTCCAATCCAAAACCCAATATTTTTCTGTTGTTCTACTGTGGTTTTGCTCCTAATATAAGGCGCAACTATGGAAGTAATAATGGCACCTATTCAAGTTATTATTTATGTATATTTTATCTTTAGACTTAATAATATATAATCTACCTCCCAAACTAACATAAATTATTTTCATTTATTCATCCCCTTTATGTATTATAACTAGCAAACAAGAACGCAAGTTCGTGTATATGATTATAATATTTTACAATTACATGTACAAGTAAATATATCTGTTAGTAGATACATTTAAAGCTTTTGATATACAATATAAGATTTCATTAGAAGATGTTTTTATACCTCTCTTAATATATACCTAGAAAGGGCGATTATTAATGAAGAAAGCTGCTATATACATTCGAGTATCTTCACAAGAGCAAGCTCAAAACTTTTCTATAGATGCACAAAAAGAAAAACTTATTAGCTATTGTAAAGCTAAGTCTTGGAACATATTTGACATATACGTTGATGCTGGTTGGACTGGAGCTAATACAGATAGACCAGGGTTACAAAAGCTTTTAAATGAGCTTGATGACATAGATATTGTATTAGTATATAAATTGGACAGGCTTTCTCGATCTCAGAAAGATACTTTATTCCTTATAGAAGAAAAGTTTCTTCCTGCTGAGGTTGATTTTGTTTCTTTATCAGAATCATTTGATACTACAACTCCTTTCGGAAAAGCTATGATTGGTATATTATCAGTATTCGCGCAGCTTGAAAGAGAAACTATAAAAGAAAGAACTAAACTAGGTAAAGAAAAAAGAGCTAAGGAAGGATTATTTCGTGGTGGTGGATATGTTCCACATGGTTATAAATATCTTCCTGAAACAGATGAATTAGTAATTGATGAATATGAGGCTATACATGTAAAAGAGATATTTAGACTATATAATAAAGGTCATGGATACCACGCTATAGCTACTATCATGGATAAAAAAGGATTTAAGAAAAAAAATGGTGTTCTTTGGCAAACAAATGCTATAGTAAGGATATTGAATAATCATATATACAGGGGATTTATTGAATATAAAGGAGAGCTATATCAAGGCGTGCACGAGCCTATTATTGATGAAGATTTATTCAATAAAACTCAAGAACTAATGGAAAAAAGAAGTAATAAGAAGTATCCACGTTCTAAATACCTTTTAACTGGAATGATAAGATGTGGCTATTGTGGTGCTAGATTAAAAGGTACATGGATTACCAGATGTGAAGATGGGGAAAAGACATATTACTATTATTGCTACTCAGCTGCAAAAACGCCTAAGCATATGATAAAAGATCCAAATTGTCCAGGCAAACATATACCTATGAAAAAAGTAGATCATGAGGTTATAAATCATATAATAAATACTAAACTAGATAAAGATATAATGAAGGATAAATATACTTCAAGATTAAAAGAAGATAGTATAAAGCTTGATATAGATATATTAAGCGAGCAAATAGATAATATTGATAAGCAAATATCTAAGCTTATGGACCTCTACCAATATGACAACATACCAGCAAATGAGCTATCTAAACGTTTAGAAGAACTTCATAACAATAAAAAAAATCTACTAAAAACAATAAGTGAATATAATAACTCAAGGTCCATTATTTATAATAAACAAGTTAAAGTTCAAGAAATATTAAGCATTTTAGATAACTTTGAATTAATATGGAAAGAAGCTACTTTTGAAGAAAAAAGAAATATAATAAAACTTTTAATAAAAGAAGTCATTATAACTAATGATGATGTTAAAGTTATACCTAACTATTAAGTTGAAACATATTCCAACGACTCAAGCTAAAGGTATTTTAACTGATATTGGTACTGAAGAATTAGCGCATTGGGAGATAATTGGTACATTAGTATATAAGCTAACAAAAGATGCTCCTATAGAAAAAATTAAAGGCACACCTTTTGAAGCTCACTATGTTAACCATGGCAAGAGTCCTTTCCCTCATAATGCTGGGGGATATGCATGGACTGCTACATTTATTCAATCTAAAGCAGATCCAATAGCAGATTTACATGAGGATATGGCTGCTGAACAAAAAGCTAGAGCAACATACGAATATCTAATTAATGTAAGTGATGACCCTGGTGTTACTGATACCTTAAGATTCTTAAGAGAAAGAGAAGTGGTTCACTTTCAAAGATTTGGAGAAACTTTGTGTATAGTTGAAGATCATATGAGCAAGAAAAAAGTCTATTAGTTAAGAAGTATTCTAACACTCTCTAATTATTAAAAGCCTTGTATTTTAAATAATACAGGGCTTTCAATTTAATTAAGATATCATAGTATTTTTAAGGTATTTTTAAACTTTACATTCTACTCTCTTCTTGTTAAGAATAAGTTTAATTATTTTAAACTTATTTACATATATTTAGTTATCTTGTTAATTCAATATGTTTCTACTATAATATAATGGTAAACATATAATTAATGTTAATTCAAATTAAACTTCTGGAGGTTTTTTAATTGTCTAAATCTATAGGCGAAAAAATAAAAGAGTTAAGAAAAGAACTTAAGATTACACAGTCTGAATTGGCTGGAAAAGATATGACCAAAAGTATGTTAAGCCAAATTGAAAACAACATTGCAACTCCATCAATGAAAAACCTTAAATTAATAGCTAAAAGATTAGACAAACCAGTATCCTATTTTTTAGAAGATGATTGTCTGCCTAAAAATGAACTACCTATAAACGAAATTAGAGAAAAAGTAAAAGAAATTAACTCACTAATTGATAGTTTGAAATATGAAAAATCCAGGGAAGAATTGTATGCTTTATTATCTAAATATAATTTTAAACAAAATGATAAGTTATATAGTGATATTCTTTATAAACTTGGAGAATGTTTAGCTTATTTAAATTTATTTGATGAAAGCGAAAAAGTAATTGACAAGGCTGTAAATATATATGAAAAAAATCAGCTATATTCAGATGCTGCAATTGCATATATTGAGAAGATTAACAGATATATGAGTGACTTTAACTATATGCCATGCTTAGATATTTTAGACAAGGCAACTGATGTATATAACTTATCTATAACTAAAGACTATTTATTTGAGATAAAATTAATGTTTATAAAAGCCCTAGTATACTCTGGATTAGGAGATTTTAATAATACTGTATTAATGCTAAAAAAGGCTATATCATTTTCTAACGAAAAAAAAATATACTATAAATCTGATTCATTATATCAAACGTTAGCTTCAATAAATTTAATTTCAAGAAACTATGATGAGTTTAAATATAATATTCATAAAGCTGAACAATTTGCACTTTTTACAGAAGATAAATTAAGTATGTCTATAATTCATATAAACTATGCAGAATTTGAAATTCATATTAATAATCCTCAAAAGGCAATTGAATACTTAAATAGTATTGAAGACAACATGCTTAGAAAAGATTTAAAAATATTTTACACTATGGCAAAAGCTAAGGCATTATATCTTTTAGAAGATTATGAAAATGCTCTGACATTACTTGAGAAGATGAATTATAATTACGATAAACTTCTTAAACATGACTATCTTTTTATGTGGTCAGCTAAAATATATCATGGTCTTACATTATTTAAATTAGGAAAATATAATGAGGCTTTAAAGGAAATGCATATTGGTATTGCAAAGCTAGAAGTTTTCCAAAATTCTATTTATCACGTTTTTGCGTACAAAAGCATAAGTGAAATATATCATAAGCTTAAAGAGTTTGAAACTGCATTTAAATATCTAAAAATGGCAAATGATATGGAGGATGATCTTAAAGGACTTCCTTTTAAATAGAATAAACACGGCTATAAGCTAATTTATGGTACATTTCATCGTAGAAGATTATTTAAGTATTAAAAATTATATTAGTCAAAAAAAGCGTTTACACGCTCTCTATTTATAAGTTTCTTCTAGAATTTTTAGTAGTACATCAGAAAATTTATCTGATTCTTCGTAATCAGGAAAATGAGCTGAATTTTCAAACCAGATGCTTTCTTTTTTAGGTGCCTTTAATTGTTCACTGTACTTTTCTACTATTATTGAAGGTGATGTATAATCATATCTACCCATACAAAAATATACAGGAACTTTTATTTCTTTTATACTTTCAAAAAAACTAATTTCCTTTTCAATTATTTCAGTTAATAAATTCTTTGCAGTAAATTCACTACCTTCCATAATCCTTTCAATCTCTTCTTCACTACATTTTTCTTTGAAACTTCTAAATATGTTACAATTTCTCTCAACGTAACCAAATTCATTTAACCATCTTCTTTGTTTTGACATGTCCCTTAAAAAATTTTTATACGGTGGATGCCCTATTTCTTCTAAATCTTTAATTGCGGTAGTATGTTTTTGTTTCTTTACTTCATTTAGTAAAAATTCATATGATACTCTTTCATTTTCTTTAATATCAACTACTTGACCTATTCCAATATAAGCATAAAATTTTTCTGGATACCTATTCACTGTCATAATTCCTAGTACGCTCCCAAATGACTGCGCTGCTAAATATAACTTATCTCTATTAAATTTATTTAAAATATAATCAACAACCTCATTAGTATCTGAAATAAACTGTTCTAAGTTCATTGAGTCTTTAGGTATATCACGATTATATGACTTTCCAGTTCCTCTTTGATCCCAGTTTACAACTACAAAATGCTCTTCTATCTTTCTTTGAAATTCAGATGCATTTGTACTATAAGGGATACCTGGTCCCCCATGTAAAAAAAGGATTATTGGATTATTCTTGTTGTTCCCTCGTATAAGTATGTATTGAGCTACACCACCAATATTGACTACTTCTGACTCGTTTATAGCTTCTTCCCAATTAACAGTTTTTGATATTTTGCTCATTTTTCTCCCCCATTCTCCATTTAGTTTAATTTGATTTAACTTTGTAAGCATATTATATAATAACTAATTTTATTCGTCAATGTATAGTTAAATTTAATTAAACTTTTGACTGCATTTATTAAGTTTGCTAGCGTTCTATAATTGAGTCAATACTAGACGGTTTTACCGTCATAGTACATAAGTATATTTTTATGATATAATTATATAAATAGTATATCTTTTGTTATGTATAGTAATATACATACAATATAAGCTTACATTTCTATATTCACACAATTCTTAATGTGTATCTTTTATTCACTAAAAATTAAGAATCTTTAAAATAGGAGGAGATTATATGAGTCAAACTGTAAACATCGATTGGCGCAAACTGGGATTTAGCTATATGAAGACCGACTTTCGCTATGTTTCAAAGTGGAAAGATGGTAAATGGGATGAAGGTAAGCTAGTAGAAGATAATAATCTTTCTATAAGCGAAGCTTCGACTGCCCTTCACTATGGACAGCAATGCTTTGAAGGACTAAAAGCTTATCGTAGAAAAGATGGAAATATCCAGCTTTTCAGACCTGATCAAAACGCTAAACGTATGAATAAAAGCTGTAATCGTATATTAATGCCTGAAATACCTGAGGACAAGTTTATAGACGCATGTATTCAAGTTGTTAAAGCAAATGAAGCTTATGTTCCTCCATATGGAACTGGAGCTACACTTTACTTACGACCTTTCATGATAGGTGTTGGAGATAATCTTGGAGTAAAACCAGCTCCAGAGTACTTATTCTGTGTATTTTGTGTGCCAGTTGGCCCTTATTTTAAAGGGGGAATGGCTCCAGTAAACTTCACTGTTTCAGAATATGATAGAGCAGCGCCTTACGGAACTGGTGCAGCAAAAGTTGGAGGAAACTATGCCGGCAGTCTTCTTGCTCATGAACAAGCAGTAAAAAAAGGTTTTGCAGATTGTATATATCTTGACCCAGCAACTCATACAAAGATTGAAGAAGTCGGAGCAGCTAATTTCTTCGGAATTACTAAAGACAATAAGTTCGTTACTCCTTTTTCTCCATCTATTCTTCCTAGTATAACTAAGTATTCACTATTACATGTAGCAAAAGAATATTTAGGATTGGGAGCAGAAGAAAGAGACGTTCTCATAGACAATTTAGATGAATTCAAAGAAGCAGGTGCTTGTGGAACTGCTGCTGTAATAACTCCTATAGGTGGTATAGAATATAAAGGCACGCTTCATGTTTTTCATAGTGAAACAGAAGTAGGTCCTATAACTAAAAAGCTTTACAATACTCTTTATGGTATACAGTTTGGAGATGTAGAAGCTCCAGAGGGATGGATTGTAGAAGTAGAATAATACACAGAAAGGCAGGACTAAAAGTCCTGTCTTTCTCATTAAAACCTCACTAAAGCTTAAAAATCTCTATGGCTTTAGACAAGTCATTAATCATCAGATTTAGTTCTTACATAGATCTTGCCACTTCTTCCATATCTCTATCACATACCCATAAAAATTTTTGAACAATATATTCTTCTACTTAAATTACTTAAATCCTCTAAATATTGGTAAGTTATACGTGTAAATAAATTGTAGTGCTGCAATATTTACTCCTAGCAAAATTATCACATGTTTAGGTGTTTTGCTATACTGATTTTTATGATATATTATATTAGATTAATCTAATACAGATCAAAGGGGGACAAAATGATATTTATATCTTTAATACTTTCGATAGCAATTACACTTTTTTTAGTTAATAAGAAAATAAACATAGGATATTCTCTTATTACTGGCGCAATAATACTTGCTCTACTAAATGGAAAAGGTATAAAGTATGTATTCGCAACTTTACTTAAAACACTAACTGATCCAACAACCATATCTCTAGCAGCTATAATAGCCTTAATAACCATACTAGGTCATCTAATGGAAAAGTACTTAATCTTAGACAGAATGATAAATTCTCTGGAAAAAATGCTTAGAAGTGCTAAGCTTACTATACTGATTGCTCCTGCTATAATTGGGACATTACTAGTTACAGGGGGCGCACTGATGTCTTGCCCTGTAGTACAAGTTCTAGGAGATAAGCTAGGTATACCGAATCATAAAAGAGCTACTATTAACCTGATATTTAGACATGCTCTATACTTCATTTTTCCTTTAGCTCCTACAATAATGCTGGCGTCTGAAATAGGTGGATTTAACATCTGGGATTTTGTTAAGCTTCAGCTTCCTATTGCTCTAGCTATGTATATATTAGGATATATCTTTTTCGTTAGAGGATATAGTGAACAAAAGGCTGAAAAAATTGGATTTAAACAGTATCTTAAGTCAATAGCTGAATTTCTTCTGTATTCTTCCCCTATAGTAGTAAGTTTGTTAGGTGTAGTACTTTTAAAATTACCTTTTTATATTTCCTTACTATTTGGTATCACTATAAGCATTCTTATCAATCAATATGATATAAGACATGATAACAAATATAAAGTTGAAGAAAATGTATTTAAAACCATGTATAAAGGAATAAAACCAGCTATGGTTATAGCAATTTTAGGTATAATGGTATATAAGAATGTGGTAAATGACATAGATCAAATATTTGTACAACTCAATGCAATGCTAGACAAAGGAATGCCAATAGAGTTGTTAATATTTATTGCTTGTGCAATGATTTCATTTCCACTAGCTTCAACTCAGCCAGGGATAGCAATACTGTTCCCAATGATACTGCCTTTAGCTCCAGACTATGATACTAAGCTATTATATGCTATGTTCATATACACATCTGCATTTATGTTTTACTATATTTCTCCATTACATCTGTGTCAGGTTTTAACTCTTGAGTATTTTGAGGTAAATGTGAAGAAGCTTTATAAAAATTATATATTCATATTGCCATTGATATATCTAGTAATGGTTACAGTATATATTATAAATATAGTTTGATTCTTTTAAAGAGCTATGTTTTAGAACAGTATTAGTAACTTATCAGTTTTAAGGGAGTCATTTTGACTTCCCTTAACTCGTATTTTTGAAAATATATATCAATTTTGAGACTATAAATTATACCCATATTCTAGTTTTGTTTGCCCATTTTAGAGTTTGATGTTATTAATCGGCCACGCTGTTCAACAGAAACTAAAGTTTCTAATTCTTTTAAAGCGTTTTTGCCTATCCAAACTATATTTTTACTTGAACTCTCACAGAATTCATGGGCTAAAATAATTGCTTTATCTTGGCATTGAAAATCCTTTTTTCCAATTTCTCTTAATGCCCAACTGACTGCTTTTCTAACATGAGGTCTATCATCATCAGAATAAGTTTTGATTAAATCTAAATATTTATCAATTTCTTCTGCAGCAAGATTTTTATTATGTATTACTATAGTTGCTATCAAACAATATGAGGCTCTTTTATAATATATTCTGCTATCATTACACCATTCAAAAATAAGTTGTTCGTAGTTTGGTATATTTACAATTAGATTTTTACATATATGGTCACACAAATCCCATGATGCAACATCTTTCATAATTTTATCAATATAAGTAAAATTAATCATGTTTATATCAGCAATTAAGACTGAAAGTAATTTTGCCTCGTGGTATCCTGTTTCCCATAATTCATTAGATAGCGTTTGAGAGACTCTAAGTTTTTTTGCAAGTTTTCTAATATCTCCTGTAGATACACCTATACTATTTTCTTTTGGAATTCCCATCTTGATTACATTATTTTTGAATTTATCAGAACTAATCTTATTTAGGTATTCTATTATTTCATTTTTTGTCATTATTGTTCACCTAATTTCTTTTTTAAGTCTGAAATATAGATGTTCTGCATTTTCTTTAAATCCATGAGAAAATAAGACAAAATCTTAATGACAGGGTTCTTTATAAAGATATTTTCTTTAAAAATTACTTTCGTTCCGCCTGTTTCTGTTTCTGAAAAATATCCAGTCCAAAAACCATTGAACATTTTATTTCCCATGCTAAATTCATATTCACTATACTCATTTTTTTTGGTAATGATAAATTTTGTGGCATTTCCACTATGAGTGTATTCAATAAATTCTTTCCCATCATTAAGAATCTCGATTCTTTCAATATCACTACGCCACTTACAATCACTATTATTGGTAACTACATCCCAAACATACCTTATATCAGAATTGAAGTATGCTGTTACTTCTGATATTCTTGCTTTCCTCAAAAATATTCACCTCACAAATTATAAATCATTTTTTTATTCTATAAGTGTGTATTAATTTATAGAATATCTATATTGTAACATTAACTTCCATATAATGCATATGATCAAACTAGCATCGGTTCTCTTTCTTTAAAATCGGATATTTTGTATAGACATTGATTACATTACATTGATTTAAAGCACATCCTGAAAATAAAT
The DNA here is from genome assembly GCF_050433385.1 of Brassicibacter mesophilus. Taxonomy (NCBI): domain Bacteria; kingdom Bacillati; phylum Bacillota; class Tissierellia; order Tissierellales; family Thermohalobacteraceae; genus Brassicibacter; species Brassicibacter mesophilus. Next base: position 51,928 of record NZ_JBNPXI010000023.1, on the reverse strand, counting down.
GATATTATCAAAATATAAAAATGGAAAAAACTAGTTTTTTCCATTTTTATATAATTAAATCATATTCATTACTATACCCGTAATAAAAGGTATGAGCCAAATTGCCCAAACTACTAAGCTAAATGTATGAAATTTCACCATTAATTTTTCATCCTTCTTTGCAAAAACAATTGTAGCCCATACAGCATGAAACAGCATTAACAGTATTGCTAATAATCCAGTAACTCCATGTACATTAAACTCAAGTTTGTCACTTAGTATAGACATCATTGTAGTTCCTGAAGTATCAAATACGAGTCCAATCCAAAAAAACGCTAGATTAGTTTTATCTAGTCTTCCAGACAATTTTTCTCCCCATACGCCAAATGTATAGCATATTAATGCTAATATAATTGCGATTATTGCTAGAATTAATAACACAAGTAATTCCTCCCTTTATTTTATCTTGATATTCTTTGATAGCATGTCATAATTTAGTATACTAATATTTCGTATACTAAATATATTTATATATTATATTCTTTTTATATAAAATGCAACATTTTTTAATAAAACAGCCACTACATTCATTCCTATCTATATTAAATAAATGTCTTCTCTTCTTTCTTATTGTTTAAATGTCTTGGTATTAAGACTTTAATGTATTATATATTTTCAAGCTTCAATGCCTTTTTTCAAATAAAATGTAAGTTAAAATATAATAATGTTTTGTTTTTTATTTGTAACACTTACTTTTCATAAAAAATATAATGACAGTATAAGTACCCCAAAAAAAATAACTATATGGACTTAATATTCAAATAAGTTTATTTTTTTATTATCACAATTAGCCAAAGCTAACTTTCTATTAAATAATAAATGCTATTGATATTTTTTTATTATAATCATTAGCCTAAGCTAACATTATTTAAAATCTACAGGAGGAATGAATATGGATATTTGTAATACTTCTATTACATTTGAGCAGCTTGAAAAAGAAAACATATTGCTTAACAACTTGCCAGTTGGTAAGACTGCTAGAGTTAAGCTTCTTTTAAATAGTGGATTACCAAGAAGAAGATTACTAGATCTAGGATTAATACCTAATTCTTTAGTCTCTGCTGAAAGAATTAGCCCTTCAGGTAACCCTATTGCTTTCAATATAAGAGGTGCCATAATTGCGCTGAGAAAAGAAGAAGCTCAAAATATTGTAGTTAGACCATTATAGATTTTATACACAATATACAGGATGTAAGTAAAAAATTATACTTGCATCCTGTATCTCAGTAATCAATCACATGCGAAATAAAGGAGGAATTCAATGGGGCTCACTGGTCAATCAAGCGGATTATCTTTACTCAAGGATAAATTTAACATATCAACTAAAGATGAAGAACAAATAGTTATTGCTCTTGCAGGAAATCCAAACACAGGAAAAAGCACACTATTTAATTATCTTACAGGCCTAAACCAGCATACTGGAAACTGGCCTGGAAAAACTGTAACAAATGCTCAAGGAGTTTTTAAGCATAAGGATAAGGAATACTTATTAGTTGATTTACCTGGAACATATTCTATACTAGCTAACTCAGCTGAAGAAGAGGTAGCTAGGGACTTTATATGTTTTGGAAACCCTAGGATAACTATTGTTATAACTGACTCAACATGTCTTGAAAGAAATCTTAATCTAGTAATACAGGTTATGGAGATAACAGATAATGTAATAGTGTGTTTAAATCTTCTAGATGAGGCAAAACGTAAAGGAATTAGTATAAACATAGATAAGTTACAAGAACAGCTTAGCGTTCCTGTTATTCCAATGGTAGCCAGAGACGGAATCGGTGTAGAACAGCTTAAAGAAACAATAGACATGATAGTAGAAGGAAATCTTAAAGTAAATCCTTATAAAGTCATATATAATGATGAAATAGAGGCTGCTATTAAAGAGATTAAGAGAGTACTTCCAGACTTTATTAATTCTGGATTTAATGCAAGATGGATCGCTTTAAGACTAATAGATGGAGATAAAGCTATATTAGAGTCAATCAAGAATTTTATATCAATGAGTAACATTGTGGAAGCCGAGGTGTAGAGAATGCAGGATTCATTACAGAAGTCTTTAGATAGTATTGATGTGATAATATCTGATAAAACAAAAGATAACAAGAATTTTGGGGATAACATTGTTGCAACTATATACGAGAAAGCAGAGTCTATTGCTAAAGATGTTGTAACTATCAACGACAAAAGAAAAATCAACTGGGATAAAAAATTAGATGATATATTAACATCTAAAATTACTGGATATCCCATTATGCTTCTACTATTAGGATTAATATTTTGGATTACAATAACTGGAGCAAACTATCCTTCTGCTATGCTGGCTGATTTATTATTTAGTTTTGAGCAGAAGCTTACCGACTTGTTTATATATTTAGGCGCACCTGATTGGCTTCATGGCATACTGATTTTAGGGATGTACAGAACCCTTGCATGGGTTGTATCTGTAATGCTGCCTCCAATGGCAATTTTCTTCCCATTGTTCACATTGCTTGAAGACTTAGGGTATTTGCCAAGAGTTGCTTTTAATCTAGATAACGCTTTTAGAAAAGCTGGTACTCACGGTAAGCAAGCCTTAACTATGAGTATGGGATTTGGATGTAACGCAGCAGGAATAATTGCGTGTAGAATAATTGACTCCCCTAGAGAAAGACTTATAGCTATGATTACAAATAACTTTGTCCCATGTAACGGAAGATTTCCACAACCACACAAAGAGCAACAAAATTATTCCTTACAGCTGACACATTAAAAGAAACTATTAAAACAACCTTAAATATCAATGATTACAGTGATTATGCAGAAATGCTAAAACTATATCGCATAGAACATGGTATAAAACAAGTCGAATTAGCAGAATTATTGGGTGTAAATCAATTCACCTTAAGGTCATGGGAGCAAAAAAAAGCAAAGCCTCCATATCATATATGGAAGCTTTTCAGGAATTTATGTAATGATATCTGCCGTTTCTCTTGATTTCAGATTCTTAATAATCTGGTCTATTATGATGATTTTCTGTTCCGCTGTTAAATTGTTTTGATCGAGCCTTCTCCTTATAATATCAACATGTAATTCGTTTATTTTATCAGGGATAGATGTATCAGATTCAGGTGGCTCTACCAAATGAATTACTATTTTTTGCACTTGTTTATTGACCATCACCCCTTCCCCCCTAAAACTACTGGTATTACTAAATATATTGCTTAGGGCTTTTCCATTATTACTTGTTTTTCTTAAAACAGTTCCTTCCAATAATTGCATAGCGTATCTCTCCTTAAATTTGATTTACGCTATGTAATGAAAAGATGACGTGACGATAGTTTAAGCACCAAACTCCCAATGATAAGGGCTTTTTCACATACGTTTGTCCCATCTTTATGATGTTGTGAAAAAGCATTTGACAAGCATATTCGAAAACCAACTAGCATAACAAAACACATAACAAGTAATGCCAAAATATCAACTAGTTAAGTGGGATTCTCTAATAAAATCAAAAAAACAGGCGGAGCTATCTTTAATACGATAACTGACCGCCTGTTTTTACTTCGAGTTTTCAGACCACATAAACCTATTTTTTAAATAATGACCAGCATTCCTTACCCACTGGGTATCTTTTCATTCCTCATTATCCCACTTTATAGATATCAATTTCCCATTGGACATCATAAACACTTCAGGATATTTGAAGATTTCCAAATACTTGCTGGCTAACTCATCTGTAAGACTTTCAAAATCTTCGCTATCAGACTTTGCTAAACAGATAAAGAAAGTACCAGCTATAACTTCATATAAATCGCCTTTATTATCTGCCAGCCCTCTGTTTAATTCTAATCCGTTTATTTTACCTTCTTCATTACATACAATTGCTACAGGGTCTGCAAATGGATAAAGCGCTTCGATATAACCGTCTACGGCTGCTTGCATGGCTTCAAGCCCCGAACCTATCTCCCTGATTTCTGCTATTTTATTTGGTTCTACATAAACCACCTTCATTTATAAACATATCTCCTGTATAGATTTTTTCATTTCCATTCAGCACATTTAAAACCCCTTGGTTTGCTCTGGGTCAATTTTGATCACCAAATCCATAACTAACCCTTAGATATACACTATAACCCTCTGGAACCCCCTTGGGTTAGTTCTGGACATTAGTTACGCCTATTTCTAACAATCTCTATATGGGTAAAATTCATTTTTCACTTTTACACCATGAAATTACATCTGATTTTTAAGAATCTCCAAACAAAGAGGGTCTATATTGCTTTCTTGAATTCTGGTAACCTTAAGCACCATCCGTTCAATTCCAGAATCAACAATGGAATAATAATTACCGTTAAAACAGTACCCAATGCCGTCAAAAATAATATGAGGTATCTCCATGCAGCTTAAAACCTCAGATAAACTTTCACAATTATCCGTGATGGGGAAGAAGTCTCCAATGTCGTCAAATTCAAACTTTGGCTCATTTTCTTTCTCTGGCTGGTCAGCCTCATCATCGCCACAGTATAATTCTCCAATATGTTCGTATTCGTCTGCATAGCTTCGATTATTTCGTTCATTTTTGATTACACTGTTTACCATCTCGTCCATCTGAAATATTTGATATGCTATATCACTTGCCAGCTTTTGATCATCCAGGCTAAACCTTGTATAATCAAACACGAATCCTTTCTCTGTAATCTGATTTAATATTTCCGCACATAGAATTAAATCTTTACTATAGTTCTTAATATGGCTATTGAGCATATTTTTGATTGCTACTTCAATCGTTTTCTGCTTCTCGATCATGTAACACACCTGCCTCTCTTAATTCTTTTAATTTTCTGCCCATGGCACATTGGCTAATTCCCTGCATTCTCGCTAAATCCTTGACCTTGACACCTTCATTGCGAAGTTTAACAAGTTCAAGATTAGTTAGATTCTTTCTGCCCGGGCCTACTCCACCAACCAATTCAATTAGAATCCTGCAAATATGATTGGTCATTCTCAGTTCAGTGGCTATACCATCAAATCTTTCAAGTATAGAATCTAACCTGCCGCTTAAACTTGAGAATTCCTCTTTGGTAACAAGGTTTTCAGCATCTTTTATCGCAGATTCTTTTGGTTTTTTGCTTTGTTTAGTAACTTTCTTGTTTTCTACTTCCATTTATTTGAAACACCTCCTAAAACCACAATAACGCCGATTCTGTAGGAATTCAACCCCTCCAAATTTAACCTTAAAGGAAGGTTTAGACATCTATTTTAAAATGTTTGGGGCTATGCTTTTAGTTTTTAGAGAGCTGATTTTATTGCCTTGCTTATAGCCTAGAAATTAAAAAATATTTTTTAAATATAAAAAACAGCCTTTAATCCGTTACTCTTGGATTTTAGGCTGTTATAAATTTTCCATGCGCAATTCAAATTTTAAATTTTATTTTTTATGGAGGATGGTATAACCACAATTTGTAAAGATACTAGCATGAACACTCCAATTAAGATTACGCTCACCAATAATAATCAATATTGGTTCTGGACACATTAGTTTTTTATCCTTTGCTAGACTTATCATTTGGTTTATATCCGTACTACTAGGTATAGGTAATGAATTGGGATGGTAATGCCATTCTCCAATATAATATTGACCTTGAATCCATGCCGAGTCTAAGACTTTCTGTAATCCATCAGTGCCTCTGCAAAAATTGCATTTTAAATGTTTAGAATTCTTAGGTGGTGGAGTAGCTTGTAAAATATTTGCCGTTGATTGATCTGCTGAATAATTACCAAGTAGAATACCACCTGTTTCATAAGGATTTGATTTAGTACAATATTTAAGCATCTTCTCATATGCATTTTTATTTAGATTGATACTATATAATTGATTTTTGTCCTGAAAAAACAAATCACTCATTTTCATTTCTATTCACCAACAGATAACCTTCAAATATTCCATGTTCATTTTTTTGCTCATAAATAAGGGACAGTGTCTTCTCTGATTTACTCAAAATATAACTTTCGATTGCCTTTACTGAAGTTGACGCTGCAAGCCAAATATCATCACTTCGCCCAGGGAAAGTAGGGTGCCAACAACCAATCCCGTTCCTTGGCAAATTATAGTTATCATATAACTCCTTTTCCTCTTGAATATACGGGTAAATTAATTCATTGAAAGCATCAAAATTGAAAGATGTACCATGCATAATGGATATATATAAATGTTTTGCTCCCAAACCTACAGATACCGAAGCCAAAATGCACTTTTTTTTAAATTTATTTTTTTGAAAAATTTCAAGCACACTATTTGTGCCAGTACAGTCAATGATTATGTCGTATTTATCCAATTCAATATTAATATTGAGGTTATCGTCCATATCAAGTTTATTATTAATCACTTCAACATTGGCATGTGGGTTTAGCATATTAAGATGATTATATAATGATAATTCTTTAAGTTCCCCAATATTATTTAGGTTTAAAGTATGACGAGATAAATTTCCAATTTCAAATATATCCGAATCAGAAACAGTAAGATTATATATACCTGCCCTAATAAGAATTTCTGCTATTGATGCGCCAATACAACCTGCCCCAATAAGCAATATACTTTTTCGCTGTAATAAATCATCCATTTTTCCTCTTTGCGATATTTCTTGTTGGTTCCAATTTTCCGAAACAATCCACTCCAATTTGGTGTTTTTAGTAAACACTTCACATTTGTCGCGCATCCACCACCCATGTTCATTTGTTCTAAATCCTTTTGCTGTCTTTTTACCATATGATACAACAGGCAAATAAAGTGCCTGCCAAGAAATAATCTCAGTTTCCCCTCCGAAAGCTTTAGGAATAGGAAAGCCAAGTAATAGCAAGTGCCGCTTCCCATCTCGGACTTCTGATACAAGTTTTTGCAGAATACCAATGATATCAATATCCTGTTTGCTGCACGCATCTAATAAATCGCCAAATGTTTCTGGTGCTTGCCATTCGTTAATCACTGGAAGTTGTTTCAAAAGTATCCATGGAGCTTTAATCGGAGGGAATATAGTCTTTTTAGAAAGATGCTTACCCCATTGTGTATAATGTTCGATATTGTTGTTTAATGACTTAAACGCCTTAACATAGTATACAAATGGTTTACTTTTATACACATCTAACTCTGCTATTCCATACCGACAGTCGGTACTTTCCCATTGCATATAAGTAACCACATCTTCCGAAAAAGCAAATTGTAATTCCAATATATTGCTCAAGGTAAATTCAGGTAACTCAAATGGCTCGTTATCTGAAACTAATATGCCTTTTGCTGCTAACTCGAGCCAGCCAATTGCCCTTTTTACATGATATAGCAAGCGTTCATCAACACTATATGGTTCTGATTGGAAATTGGATAATGTATTTACTTCTAGACATAATGCCCCTTTTCTCCACAGCCCATTTTTTTCAATTTTGGAGTTGTTAGATTGATGATATAAAGTCACTTTTATACTGTTTTCTACATCAGGATATACTTTAATTCTTCCCTTTGGATACTTAGATTCAACAACGATATACCACTGTGACCTTTGTGGAAAATAGGAGGTCTCATATTCAATCGATATGCCTAAGTGCAAAAACCAAACCTTTAATTCGTTTTCAAATTGCCAATCATCTAGTATTTCAACCTGTGATAAAGAGTCCAAAGCTCTTCGAGCACGATTTAAAATATCAAGAACTTGTTTTTCTTCCATTTATGCAAATCTTCCTTCTGGAATAGCGGTTGACTTTTCAGTACGAGCAGTAAAACCCGTTGTAGAATTGGTTTTTGAAGGCTCTGGAGCAGGAGGAAATTCGCTTCCCAATAATTCTCTCCATTTACAAACGCTGTCGTATAATTCAGTACAATCAAAAGCTTCTCGTGATACTATTGCAGCATCACAAACAGTATCGTAAAAATCAGAATATTCATCATCTGTTATCCTTTCAAAAACATCATGTTCCGGGACACCCCTATCAGCTAAAAATGGTTTGGTAGGGTGTTCAGCAACAATTTTTTCAAGTGTTAGCACTATGCCTTCGGCCACACTATTAATGCCATCTGGACAACAATCTCCAATCAAATGTTCCAAAGGATAACTCTTTGGGTGCTTTACATCTGGGTACTGGGTTTTGCGCCACCATTTTAATGCTTTAACAACGTTTATATAGTGAGAATTACAATTCTTGTTTTTTTCAACCGTCCAGCGAATTTGCTCAAGCGGATGTGTCTCATCCCATTTTTCGGCTTCACGATCAGGAATTAAAAGCGGCTCGGATTTCCATTGAGGTTCACTGTCCGATTCACAAAATATGTTATAAACACTTTCAAATAAGTTTTTGTCAAATGACTTCATAAGTGACTTTTGCTGAAAGTCTTCAATAGTATACTCGGAAATTATAGCGTTATCTTGGAGTATGCCTGTTTCACTCTCGCTAGGTGCCGAGGTTGGCACAATATCTAAATCAACATAACTTAAACTTATGCCGATTGACCTACCCTGAATTCTATATTTATCTTTATAATACTTATCTAAAAAAGGAATAAACATATTCAAAGCTTCTTCCGGTGTATACTCCTCAGAATCTAATTTAGTTACAACAATAACATCTACATCCGACTTGTTCCCATTTTTAGGCTTCACAGCTGTTGATCTTCTGTAACTACCTTGTAGAAAGGTGCTAACTATTATTTCAGATAATGTTTCATCTTCCTCTAATCTCTTCCTTAATGTTGTATGTCCTGTCTTCAAATCCCTCACCTGATTGTCTGTTAAGCGGATGTTGGATAAAAAATCTTTAAAATATGATGGTACAGTAGACATAATAATCCTCCTTTAATTTGTAAAATCTATTGATGGTAAATACGAACACGAGTCTCGCTGGTCAAAATCATATTCGTACAAAATACACTTACCAAATCCTCTTGAATTCTGTCCTAAGAAAAACATAAATGCATTTGGTGCAGCAGCAAAAATATGTAATGTTGCACGCCGTTCAGCCGTGCTTCTTCGTGCGATAGCGCTATAAACTGAATTAGCTAAAACAGTTGCATGCGTTCCGTCTTTAATCGAGAAGTTTGTAGCACCGTTTATATTTGGCGTACATTTAATAACACGCCCAATTGACAAATTATTTTCTTTTATATAGTGTATTACGTCATCATATATATTTCGTGTAACATTTAATATTAATGCAGAATCATACTGACCTTCATTAAATCCTTCGTGAGAAATATCCCAGTTAGGGTAACTTTCATTAGATGATAGTTTTACATCCCATAATATAGTACCATTAGTTGATGATCTTTGTATTGGAAAAATATTAACTCCCGACTTACTATCAAATAATCTTCCTGAGGCAAAAGCTATAGATGAGTGAGTCTCTAAAAATATTTGATACGCTTGTTTATTACATGTGTTGGAAATCAGGAATCCATCCAATTCTTTATAAATATCTATATTCCAGTCATAACCATATTTTAAATTGCGACCATCAAATTTATCAATGAGCGATAAGCAACTCTGAGTTTCATTTTCCAATTGCTCTGTGCCACGAAAAAAACTTTTTACCCCGATTGATACCCTTTTAGGTGTATATTTATCTGCGACTAGAAAAATGCGCTTTTCTAATTCTTCGTCAAATACTTTTCTATCAATACCATTTCCGTGTGTTGAAGAAATCATCTGATCGTTTACAGTAGCCGAAGCGATGAAACTTATTTGATCAAATGTCATAGTCCGATTGCTATATGAAATGTATTGATGCAAAGAATCCCTAACAATCTTTTCCAATACGTTAACATTAAATGGAAGACATGTAAACTTTATTATTTTACCTTTAATAATACTTGTATCAAATCCTTTTAGTGATGTTCTCGCTTTACCATCCAATTTGTCACTTTGAAGTTTGTCCATAGAATTTATAAATGTAATAGCCTCATCATCGCATTGTCCTATTAAAAAAAGCTCAAATTCTATCGTACCTACATCATCTTTGATAAGATCCTGTAACCACTTTTTCACAGATTCTTTGCTGAAAGTATTTACTGTCGATTTAACTTGAATACTTCTAATAATTTTTCCGTCTTCTTCTAATGCAATATCAACCTTATCGTTAGCAGAGTGCATCTCTATATAAATTTTATCCCAGCTCTCTTTGTACAAAGCTTCAAGAACTGAAGCAAAGGCTTGATATAAGAATCCTCGGGACGCTTCTTTTCCTCCCATAATAACCTCCTCCTTACTTTTTATATATTTTATGATAATTTATATAACTTCCCGTTATTGTCAGAATAATCCGTTAGTGTTTATTATAACATATATTTCCACTAATGCAGTAAGAAATTTATTTGGTTAAATAAGCAATTATGTCTTCCACTAGTTTTGTTTGTTGGTTGATTTATATCTATTTAGGGAACAGAAAGAAGATGAGCCATAAAACCCAGCATGCTTGAATTTTATGGCTACTCTGTTCTATCAATCTTTCAATTGTTACCCCAGTGAATCTGTTTTCCCCGAACATTTTCTTCCTATGTATATATCTTTATACTACCGTCTATCGGTTAATATCCATTATTAAACCAATCCTCTTTGCGCACATCAATTCCTTGCCTTAGTTTGGCAATATCTCTATCTGTATATTGCTCCCGATATAGGCGGTTTTTAATAGTCTTTTTATCACAACCATAGTATTTACCTATTTTAGTAAGACTATCGCCAGCCACCAGTTTATCCATAATGTCATCAGCATTTATATTTTCCTTAAATGCAGGGTGTTTTTTCATTAATGTATCGTTTACCTTTTCAAGCTTATCAATGTTTTTTTGCATTTCATCTAAAAACAAATTTAATCGCAATATCTCTTGCACTAAGTCCTCTTGTGACATATCATCAAAATTATAATTTTCGTAGTACTTCATATAATTCATGCCTTTAACCTCCATTTTCTTAATCCCGATAAACTTTAGAAATTTACTATTTTAAATATAAGTCCTTTTCATTTCACTGTAACACCAATTAATCCAAACTGTACTATATGGAAAATTAATATTGATATACTTTTTTATTACATTGCTTTTTACTGATTCTAGAAACCAATTAAATACTCACAATCGACTTGAATTTTAACATAATGTAGACAAGTAGTTCCTGTTATTCAATTTTCCCATACTGTATACCAAGGATTTCTCTAGGGCAGAAGGGGGAGAGGTTATCCAAAATCAATCTCACTGCTATCCTCATGCTCCTTCATTTTCCTGTAAAAGGTTGAGCGTGATACACCTAATAGCTTGCTTGCCTTAGATATGCTTATTTCTTTATTTTTTACAGAAGCATATAGCTCCAGGAAGTTATCTAATGATTTTTTAGGTCTGCCTTTGTATTTACCTTGTTGCTTCGCTATTTCAATGCCTTCACGCTGCCTTTGCAAGAGACATTCACGCTCAAACTGTGCCAGTCCTGCAAACATAGTAAACATCAATCGCCCCTGTGGTGTTGATGTGTCAATATTTTCTTTTTGGCTGATAAACTGCACTTTTTTCTGATCCAGCTTTTCTACCAAGTCCAGTAAATCCTTTGTGGAACGTGCCAGCCTTGAATAACTTTCAACCACTACGGTATCACCCTCACGAACAAAGTCCAGCAGTGCGTTAAGCTGTGGCCTGTCCGTATTTTTCCCTGACAGCATATCAGTATATAATTTTTCTACCCCAAGACCTTCCATAATTGCTTTTTGCCGTTCCGTATTTTGTTCTGTGGTTGATACACGAATATATCCTACCTTCATAGCCAATTCCTCCATATAACAAGTATTATTAAAGCACCAAAACTCAAAAAGTCACCCTGTCCATATGACTATACCTTAATAGAGCAAACCGCCAATATACTCATATGGCACAAAAACCGTTTCAATAAAACTATATTGGAATTTTGGAACACCTTTTAGAGCGTTGTACTATTTAACACCCTTTTATAATTTCAGAGCAATAATTCTCGATATTTCAGATTTTAGCTATGTTGGCATAATCCAGATAATTACAACATAACGCTACTTATTGCACTTCTAAACTATCTATTACCTTAATCTCTGCTCTTTTGGTTGACACTGTAGTAGTTGAGCATTTGAGCATAGAACTTATTTCTCGTATAGAATAGCCTTGTTCCGTTAAGTATTTTACCTGCTCTCTAAGGCTATAACCTTTTAATTTTCTGCCCGATTGCAATTGCAAATGCTTCAGCAATAATTCCTGATTAGCAAGCAGCTCATTTATTTTTTTCTCAATGTTTTCTATGGAAATTTTCTTTTCTGTCATCTCTCTATCTCACCCTTTCACATATATTTTTCTATTCTAGCAAATATTTTTCTTCAAACACCAATTTTCTCACCTTACATTCCCATTTTTACACTCATATTAAATTAAAATTTAGTTAGTTAACTAAATTTTATCTAACTAAAACCTATCTTTATAATTATTCAGTTGATATATGGCAGAACTCGCCCATATTGCATGTATTTCCTTTTGAATGAACAGGGTAGGGGACAGAAAAATGCTTATTTGCTTTCATAACCAGTTATCAGAATGCAGCAATTATCCTTACAATCTTCATTTTGTGCATTTTCCATACTGACCGCTAAACTCTTTAATGCCTCCCCCTCTTCTCGGAGCTTAGCAATTTGAGCATTAGAAGCCATACTGGAAGAACTTTTAAGCCGAACAGCAATTTCAACTAGCTCTTCCAAAGCATTTAAAAAAACTTCTCTTCCTTTTTCAACGCGAATCATTTCTTTTACTTGCGCTGTTCTGCTTTTAAATCGAATGTCATTAACCACCAATTCTTCCTTTCTAGATAGTTCTAATATATCCAGCATAAACTCTGCCGCTTGCTTATCTGTCAAATTTGTTTTGGTCATATCAATATGTATCATTCATTTCACCTCTCATCTCTAATAACATGCCATGAAATAACTTTTGCGTAGCAACACTTGGATTTTTTATCCTTTTTAATAATCTTAAGTCATGCTGCAAAGAATCATCTGTTACCACCGGCAGTGACTGTAACAAATTGCTTTGTAAGACTGAGAAGAAAAAAACATCAAATCTAAGCTGTGTCAATATAGTTATCTTCGAGCCTTCTTTTACAGCCTTGCCCGTCAGAATAATAGTTTCGTGATTAGTGACTGCTTGCAAAATCATTGCTGCACCATTCTCTGGCATGATTGCTGATTGATCATTATAAATAGCATGTAACACTTTTTTATTATCTTCCCTTGTGCAATATCCAAGAGTGCAATTTAATGCCAATGCAAGCGACCACATGGCTGGTGTCTCTGTCAGCCTGCTATCAATGTCTAAAATTATTGATATCTCTGGCAGAATGATCATGGCATTCCCTCCAATCTTTATTGGTTTTTGGTTATTGTGAACTACGCTTGGGGGCTGGCTTGTATCAATTTATAGAATGTCATATCATTTAGGGGGAAAAGAGGTGCTTTTTATATAGCAGACCTCTTTTTTACCCTTCAGTTTACATCGTGCCGCCCAAGCTGCGGCTTTGGTATTTGGGTTCTCTCATATTTCTTATTTTTTTAAAAAGATTCTTTCGTCTAATTCACATCATTATTGATAAATAAAGAAGCTACTATGCTATCGACCATGTTTTCTTATGGCAGTATCCATAAGTGTAAAGTTTTCTTTAGATTCAATTGGATAGGTATAGTATTTAAATATACAATTGCGATTTATTTCTATAGGATAGCCATCACACGTTTCCCATGTAGAATAATTATGTTCAGAAATGCGTTTTTTGCTATATTCAACTTCTTTCTTTATTTCATCGAGGTATTGTGCTTGTTCTTGGAATTCTGTTTGTTCATTTGGTGCCCATGAACGGAGGACAATATTTCTTTTTAACCCCTTTGAAGCCAGATAACCCTTTTCACTTTTCAAATATAATCTTGCATTCACCATATTTTTCTTAAGATAGTTCGTTACTTTATGTAGCTGATTTTTGCTTTTAATTTTACCTATAAACACTCCACCTAAGTTCCAAATTCCTTTAAGTTCATTAAATTCTATATAGTTAAGATTACATATAATATGGTAATGCCAATTGCCATTTTCCTGCTTATCCATAACTGCAACATATTTAAAATTTTCATATCTGTAGTTCATTTTCTGTATAAATTTTTTAAACTCTTTGTTGCAGGTTTTTAGATCATCATATTTATTGTCATAGGTTACTTCGTTTAATTTTTCTTTGTTTTGTATTACATTCTCTGGTGTAAAAATATCGTTCATTGTTTTTAAGAAATTGTCTTCTACTATTTCCAAGTTTTGATAAATCTCCTGGAATAATTTATTTTCTTCACTTCTTAAACCAGTGCTCTCTAGGTGACCTCTTACTACATTGGCAAATGTAAGAGTTATCATCATACATTTTCTTATTTGAAAATTATTCTCTATGAGTTCTTTAACAATGTTGCGTCTATTTTTATTTCGTTGCTTATAATTCTTAACATGATATTTACCTACAATAATTTCTTTTTCGTGAACTTGATGGCCATCTTTATCGTAAGTGAATTCAGAAGTCTTATCGCCTAAACTATAACCCTGCTTTTCCCTCTTACCACCTTTGGCCTTAAGATTTGAACCAATATAAATAACCTCTGTAGTTTCGGTTGCCCCTATAATCAACTTCTTTTCTGCCATCAATGAGCACCTCCATCCTTAGTATTAATGCCTACTAAGTCAGTGAGCTCATTTCCTTCACTTCTTTGGTTGTAGCAGTAGCTTACTTTTATTATCCTGCTAAACCCTGTTTCCTTGACCTGCTTTCTACCAACCCTCAATATCCTACACATTTAAAAATCCCCCTTTGTAAATGAATCATCTAAATTTTGATTTGATGTTTACACTTACATTAGGTTTAATATCTAAATACAGATAATGAAGTAAACGAAGGATGATTGCCCTTAAGCGGCTCAATGTCTTACACAAAATGCCATGTTTTAATAAAACTTCTAACTAGTCATTGCAGCGTGCCAATGTCTTAGCGGAAATTGTCAATGCTTCTTTGGGTTTATCAACTAGTCTGTTGTATGTTATGTTTTAGAAAAAAGCAAAAAAAGAAAGCCACATTAATTACCGCAGCTCTCTTTCTTGAAATCTTATGTCAATTAGACCTTACAAAATTGACCTATGAAAATACATTTTACAAAATGCGCTATATATAAAACTAACACCAACATTCTAAGTACTATATTGGTAATTATTTTCTTTAATTATGAAAACTCACACTTTATTATTGTGTTCTACGAGTTATTTTGATAGAATGCTTTATATAAAGAGGTGAGTCGTATGGGCGTTAGTTATAAAAAGCTCTGGAAGCTATTAATAGATAAGGATATGAAAAAGAAAGACTTGATGGTTGCCGCACAAATTAGTGCCACATCAGTAGCTAAAATGACTAGAGGTGAAAATATGCAGACCGATATCCTTGTTAAAGTTTGTAATGCACTACAATGTGACGTTGGAGATATTATGGAAATAACTCGTGACAAACACTCTTGAAAGTGTATTAATATATAAATATCAATTGAAAATCAGCGTTCAAGGAGGTATTAAAAGATGAATTATACTGAAGTATTAAATATTGCTAGTAATGAAATAACTGCTCTAAAAGGCGAATTCCTGCCAGTAATAGATATTGCAAAGCCACCTACACTTGATTATGCTCGCCAATTGTCAAAGGTAGTCTCAAAATTGTCTCCACTCTTAGGTAACATGATTGAGTTTTCAACAGTAGATTTACTAAACACATATGATTGGAAAGGTACAGGTATATGGAAACGTCAAGACCCCGGTTTTCCAGATGCAATTTTTCAAAGCAATCTGATCCTCCCAAATCCAGGAATTGAAATCAAAACGTGGTTCCCTTTTGCAACAGAAATAACAGCTCGCTTTAAAGATAGTGTATTACATTTTGCAGACGATCAGATTAATGTGGCTATGATTGCTTGGCTTCCTGAACATGTACTGTGGGGAAAGCCTGTAATTATTGATACATGGGTTGGTAGTGCATCAAGTGTTGCATCTGCTCGTGATGCACATTATCATCGTCCACCAGATTATTTAGTATTTGAACCAGAAGATACAAGTAATCGCACATCCAATTTACAACAAACAAACACAAATGGATATAAATTTCAAGGTAATTCTGCTGACTTTGCTCGTGCGAAACAAATAGTAGATTCATGGGGTGAAGATGGTCGTACCTATAGTACTTCTCATGACTATCAAGTCAAGTTACAAGGTTTGCTTGGCAACTTTACATACCGCTTAGATACTAATTTTGCTAAAATGGACAGGATTGGACATGCATCTCTTGAGGAGTTCAAATCTCGTGTTCTCGAAACAGAATTTAAAGGATATACAATTCGTCAATGGTCACGAATACTATCTCGCCAAGATGACACTCTAGATAGAGAGTTGCTCAGATTGATTAATAACTGATGTTACATGTTCGATAGCTTGACTATACATGTCTGGGCGAATTTCAGCTGTAAAACATTGACGATTATGACGATAACAAGCTATTGCTGTAGTAAACAAGCCGCCAAATGGATCCCATACAACATCACCTTCATCCGATGATATCGTGATAGTTGTTTCGATTAATTTGAGCGGTTTTTGATTATAATGTACAGCTTTTGTGCCCTTCTTCAAGCGTTCTTTACCATTCAATTGAGATTCCGACCACACATTGGTTAAACCCATTGGGCAATAGAACTTAGCCCTGTACTTTTTCCATTCATCACCTGAAATTGGACGTTCACCATCTACACTAAAATATGGTCTACCCTCTGATTTTCCATATGTATTTGCGTATGTTGCTATTTTCTCAAACGCATCAGCAGGAGGCATATACCATAAATGACATTTTGTAAAATATTTACGTGTTGCCGCATCCTTTACACCACATGCCTCATTAGTTTTTGAAAATGGTAATCCTGTACGTCCCCATTCATAACGAAGCCATTCTTTCATACTATAAACTTCACTGTTAATATAAAACTCAGGTTTTCGAACATACTGTACACATACCTCTGTTACAACAGGTAATTTACTAATTGTCTTTGTATTTACATTCCCAGCAACATGACTCATCCCTTTGTCCCATATACAACAAGCCTTATATTCCCAACCATGTTTAACCAGAAATGGATGTATATTAGCCCAGCCTAGCTCTGTATTCCATAGCCATAAAGTTGTTTGCGGAGTGGAATATTTTGACCATTGAATTATATGTGGTTCATACCATTCCCCTAGTCCATCTGTAGATACTAAGTCTCCTGGAAAGCCTTTTATGCCATAAGGGCCATCTGATATGATAACTGTAGGCGAATCCCATGTAGAATATAAAGACAGCGCATCATCATTATATAATCTAATTGAACCATTTTTAATTAAGTCCATTTTATCCTCCTGAAAAATTTATTATCGTATAACATCTGCAATATCGTTGAGTTCACAATCTAATGCTATACAAATTCTTACCAGCGTTTCAGTAGTAACATTCTGACCTTTAGATAATTTAGCCATTGTTGACTGACTAATATCCGCTAATTTACGCAAGTCACATTTTTTCATATTACGATCAATAAGAAGTTTCCACAATTTTTTATAACATAAGCTTGACATACAGTACCTCCTCTAACAATATCACAATTTAATTATATCAAAAATATTAGGCGATTACAATATTTTTATACTTTATCGCGTACATTTGTTTTCGAAAAGATATATATTTAATTTGCACTAGAGAGTCATAACCACCTTTTCAAATTTTAAAAAACTACTCAAATAAACTAGGACAGGTCAGCTGACTTTGATGCTACCCTATTATATATCAGTTTAGCTATTTTAAGCAACTTGTTCTCTTTATATGACTTTATAGAAAAATGCAGCTCTATTTAATGAATACTGTTTACTCATTTCTTACTACAATCACAGAATTATAATTCTATTCAGCCCTTTATAATCTAAACAACCCAAAGAAATAAATATATATATTTATCTTCGCAAAAGTGAATCACTGTGATATAATTTCAAAAGAGGTGATGTAAATAAATGGCTGTTTCAGACCAAAACACAAGAATACTAGTTACCATTTCTAAAGAAACAAAAATCAAATTACAAATATTATCCGCTCAAGAGCAAAGATCCATATCTAATCTTTGTTCGAAAATAATAAACGACTATATTAAGTCAAAGGAGGTTGATACTTTTTGAAAATAGCAATCTATTCACGTAAATCAGTATATACAGGCAAAGGTGAGTCCATTGAAAATCAAATAGAGATGTGTAAAAATTACATATCCGCAAATATTACAGATTCACATGTAGCTGATATTGTTATTTACGAAGATGAAGGGTACTCTGGCAAGAACACAGAAAGACCTCATTTTCAGAAAATGTTAAGAGACATCAGAAAAGAACGTTTTAATTATGTCATCTGCTACAAATTAGACCGTATAAGTCGTAGTGTTAGTGATTTTTCTGCCTTAATAGAAGAACTAAACGATCACAATATTGACTTTGTTTGTATCAAGGATCAGTTTGATACAACTACACCTATGGGTAAAGCTATGATGTATATAGCTTCTGTATTTGCACAATTAGAGCGAGAAACCATAGCAGAACGTGTACGTGATAATATGTTGATGCTATCTAAAACTGGCAGATGGTTAGGTGGTACCACCCCTACAGGCTTTACTTCAGAAAAGGTTCAAGGTCTTATGACTTTAGATGGTAAAATAAAACACTCATGTAAACTGAAATCTAATCCTGATGAAATAGAAATTGTTAAGACTATGTACGATAAATACTTAGAATTTAATTCAGTTTCAGCTGTTAGTAAGTACCTAATAAAAAATAATGTTAAATCTCGTAATGGAAAGTTTTATTCTTTACTTGGTATTAAAGAAATTCTCCAGAATCCTGTTTATTGTATTGCTGACAAAGATGTTAGAGACTATTTTATCAGTTTTGATTCAGATGTATGTTTTGAAGAACATGAGTGCTCAGATAAATTTGGATTGCTTTCTTACAATAAAAGGGACTATACCAAAAAGAATGTTCCTCGTAATTCTAAAGATCAATGGATTATTTCAATAGGCAAGCACAAAGGTATTGTTTCAGGTAAAACCTGGGTGAGAATTCAAGAAATGCTCGAAAATAATAAGCCTTCACCAAACCGTGTAAAGGCTCACAATGATTACTCATTATTATCAGGCATGATTTACTGCACCCAATGCGGAAGCAAAATGTTTGCTAAGTTCCGTAGCAATAACGCTGATTTATTTGACTACATATGTAATAGTAAAATGCGTGGTGGATTAGATTTATGTAGCTGCCAAAATCTGAATGGCCAGCAAACAGATGATATGGTTTGCGAGTATTTAATGGATTATACAAATGAAAACTCCAATATTTATAAGCTACTGGAATACTTAAAGCGTAGCTTCCAAAATGAAATAAAGTCTAATCCAATACAAGAAATAGATACCAAAATAAAAAAGCTAAATGACCAAATTGATAACCTTATAAAAACCTTATCATACTCTGACCTTGATCCTTCATTTATACAACGGATAAATGAGCAAGTTTCAAAGCTAGACAGTGAAGTTAAAATGTTAAATGAAGAAAAACTAAACTTGCAAAGCAGCGTAAGCACACTCTATGATAAATCTATTCAGTTAGATATAATTTCAAAGGCACTTAGCAGTCTTAAAGACAATTTTAAAGATTTAACTATTTATGAGAAACGAAATCTTATTAGACTACTAATTCAAAAGATTGAATGGGATGGGCAAGACTTACATATTTTTATTTACGGCGAATAGCGAATTGTCAGCGCTCTATTCGTCGTATAAATCAAAATTGCCCTTACAGTGGTTGCGCATTCCCTACGTTGATAGCTATATCTACCATATTTTTCGGTGGAATAGCAGTAGCTAATTTAAGTTCAGTATTTGCATCGTTATCTGTAGTTGTAATGATTTTAATTGGAATTGCTGTTACTCTATTAGTATCCAAGTTTCTATCAAGGACAGTTCTTAAGGGTATACCATCATCATTTACACTAGAGCTTCCACCATATAGAAAGCCTCAGATTGGTAAAATACTTGTCAGGTCACTTCTCGACAGGACAATTTTTGT
Organism: Brassicibacter mesophilus; assembly: GCF_050433385.1. NCBI lineage: Bacteria > Bacillati > Bacillota > Tissierellia > Tissierellales > Thermohalobacteraceae > Brassicibacter > Brassicibacter mesophilus. Next base: position 31,683 of record NZ_JBNPXI010000023.1, on the reverse strand, counting down.
ATTAGGCCGCGCAATAGTTGTTGCTGCACCTGCTGGAGCAGTAACCTGGATATTTGCAAATATAATGATAGGTGATGTCAGTGTATTAAACCACTGTGCAGCTTTTCTAGAGCCATTTGGAAAGCTCCTAGGACTTGATGGTTTTATAATAATGGCTTTTTTGTTAGGATTACCTGCGAATGAGATAGTTTTACCAATACTTATTATGAGCTATATGTCACAAGGAGCAATGCTAGAACTAGATAATCTACAAGCATTGAAAAATTTACTTATTGAAAACAACTGGACTTGGATAACAGGGCTAAATTTCATGCTATTTTCATTATTGCACTTTCCATGTGCTACTACTTTATTAACTATAAGAAAAGAAACAAATGGGATGAAGTGGACATTATTTACATTAGGTTTGACTACAGGAATTGCTGTTTTAGTCACCTTTACAATCAATATGCTTGCTAATCTGCTAGGTTTGGTTTAATAAAATAAGAGGGATATCCACCTTTAACATAGTGGTATATCCCTTTATTCAATCACAATTCATTTCATTCTCATCTAATACACTTGTAATTTGAAACTCGTTAAAGTGCTGAAGAAAATCTTCGTTATTTTTAAAAAACCTTACTATTTTTTCTATTGATCTTATTGTAGCTGTTGTAAGATAGTGCTCCATTGCCTCTGCTTCTTGTTTTATATCACAATCTGCCCCAATTATATCTATAAAATCACGCAATATCTTATTTCTCTCTACTAAAAATCTTCCTTTATATTTTCCTTTATCTGTCAGTTCTATTTTTTCATAAGGCATATAAATAATATATCCCAATCTATTTAACTTTCTAAGCCCTTTTACTACAGATGGCATAGAAACATTTAAGCAGTCAGCTATATCTTTTATTCTAATTTCTTTTTTATTTGAACTAAGTCTAAATACTTCTTCTAGGTAATCCTCCGAGCTTGGTGACAGCATGAAATCACCTCTTTTCTTTTAGTATATGCTTATTTGACAAGAGATGATTTTATGCAACTATTTTTGTGGGAATACCTTAGCTAAAAGCTTTATCATGAAATAAAATATAATCAATATACTAAATGTAGTACCCATACCATATAGCATCATTGTTAATCCAGCATCTATATTTGTCATATTAGAACCCTCCTTTTGATAGTAGTGCTAATATTACACTGCCAGCTATGATTGAGCCTATTTGTCCTGCTACATTTGCACTAACTGCCTGCATAAGAATAAAGTTTGTAGGATCTTCCTCTTTTGCAATCTTTTGTATAACTCTTGCTGACATAGGGAATGCAGATATTCCTGCTGCTCCAACCATAGGGTTATATTTTTTCTTAACAAATAGATTTAAAAACTTTGCAAACAATACACCGCCAGCTGTATCAAAAATAAATGCAAATAATCCAAGTCCAAGTATCATTGCAGTATCCCAGCTTATAAAAGCCTCTGCTTCCATAGTTGAACCTATTGTTATTCCTAATAAAAGAGCAACTAAGTTAGCAAGCTCATTTTGAGCGGATTTAGATAATCTCTCTAGCACTCCTGCTTCTCTTATGAGATTGCCAAACATAAGTAATCCAATTAAAGTCACACTTATTGGAGCTATTATACCAGCAATGATGGTAACGAGTATTGGAAATAGAATCTTGACTGTTTTAGATATCTTTATTTCTTTATACTCCATTCTTATTTTTCTTTCATCCTTAGATGTTAATAACCTTATAATAGGTGGCTGTATGATAGGCACCAACGACATATATGAATATGCTGCTACTGATATTGCCCCTAAATACCTAGGAGAGAACTTATTGGCTACAAAGATTGAAGTTGGCCCATCAGCTGCTCCTATTATTCCTATTGAAGCTGCATCTTTTATATCAAACCCAAGTGCTAATGCAAAAAGAAGAGTTAGAAATATACCAAACTGTGCAGCTGCTCCAAAGAAAAGCATGGAAGGCATTTTTAAAAGCGGTTCAAAATCAATCATTGCCCCTACTGCAATAAATATAAGTGCGGGAAATAACTCAGTCATAATACCTGCATTTCTAAGTATGCCTAATACTCCCTCATCACTAGCTATTCCAGGTATTCCTTCAATAACTGGTATGTTTGTTAGAATAGCTCCAAAACCAATAGGCAGTAATAGCATTGGTTCAAATTCTTTTTTGATAGCAAGATAAATCAACACCCCACCAACGACAAACATCATAATTTGTTGAAACGTTAAGGTTTTTACTCCTAATAATAGCTGCTCCAATAAATTGACCTCCTTTGGTTTAATAGTTTGCACACAAAAGACCTTTATTTAAACATGATAGATGTTTAAATAAAGGTCTTGCCTTCTAATAGAATAATCAGCCGGGTATTTAACCGTGTTGACGACTAATTAAGCAGTAAATCTGCCAGCTACTCCCCTTTATTTTTTCCACTTATTCTAATTATATTATTAATTGTTTATTTTTACAAGTAATAATATTATTATACATTTCTTAACTAATATCATATTTATAGAAAAAAAAGACTATATTTTAGTATGTGTATTTTAAAGCAAGTTTGAATATTATTATAAAAAAGGCTTCTAAAGAAGCATTATAATGTTGCCTTTTTTGAAACTCATCTAGTGAAAGTTCTTGTTATTAATAATATAAAAGTAGAACTTTCCTATTCGTTATAAAAAAACATAAGCCATTTAGGAGGAATCTTATGTCTTTTATTGACTTGAGTATGATTTCTATAGCTCTAGGGTTAGATGCCTTCGGCGTTGCTCTTTCTATAGGTCTGGATAAAAAAATAACTCGTAAAAAAGCTATGGCCTTTATTATATCCTTTGGATTTTTTCAATTTCTATTTGCCAGCATAGGCGGTATCACTGGAAATATGTTTAATAAATATATATTCCATCTTCCATCTGTTATCGGTGGAATAATCATTTTATTAGTAGGACTTTTAATGTTCAGAGAAGGATCATCGAACCAAGGGAAAATTATTAAGATGAATTGCTTTATGATTATATTACTTGGAATATGTGTGAGTATCGATGCATTAGTTGTTGGCTTTTCAACATTCAATGATTTTAATATAAGTGAGCTTATTCTTAATAATACAGTTGTAATAGGAATTATAACTTCTTTCTTAACATTAAATGCGTTTGTAATAAGCAGAAAAGCAAAAAAAAATGAATTTATTAAGAAATATGCTGATTTTTTAGCGGGAATAATACTAATAATATTTGGATTAAAAATGATAATCTTTTAAATAAATATTCAATATTTATCCAACATATATATTTTGTTCATATTTTAGTATGGTATTGTAACAATAGCTAAAATTACTTGGATTAGTCGTTCATTTTCTACACATAATACTAACAAGCAGTAAATCTTCATATGAAAGGAGTGAAAAAGAATGGCTAATAACACTACTAGTAATAAAGTTGTTGTTCCAGCTGCACGTCAAGCTTTAAATCAAATGAAGACTGAAATAGCTAGTGAGCTTGGTATGACTAACTATGAATCAATGGATAAAGGTAACTTAACAGCTAGACAAAATGGTTATGTTGGTGGTTACATGACTAAGAGATTAGTTGAAATGGCTGAAAGAAGCATGGGCGGAACTACAAGATAATCTGCTTATTTTATAAAATATAATAATAAAAAAACAAAGATAGGTGAAATCACCTATCTTTGTTTTTTTATTCATTTACTGGTGGTGTAAAAACTCTCTGAGCAAGTTCTTGATCCATCATATATATACCATGGCTGTCTTCGCCTAATCTTTTTAGTTTCTTAAGAATAGCTTTTATGCTTGCTTCTTCTTCAACTTGCTCATCAACAAACCATTTCAATAAGCTTATTGTAGCATGTTCTCTTTCTTCAGTAGCTATGTCCATAAGGTTGTATATTCTTTTTGTTACTGATCTTTCATGCTCTAGTGCTGATTCAAACACATTTGCTAACGATTTAAATTCATTCTCTGGATTATCTATTCCTGTTAATGTAACTCTTCCGTCCATTTCATTTATAAAATTATAGAACTTCATAGCATGAAATCTCTCTTCTTCAGCTTGAACTATAAAGAAATGTGCAAAACCATCTAGGTCTTGGTCTGCACAATAAGCTGCCATAGCAAGATAGTAGTGAGCTGACAGAAATTCATAGTTCACTTGATCATTTAAAGATTTTAATAACTTTTCTGATAACATATTTCATACCTCCTAATTATTTTTATGTTATTTTTTACTGTGACTAAGCTATTATGTATATACCCAAATATTATATTTCTAACCACTTTATAGTATACCACTTTTACGAAGGAATCTAAACAGATAAAAAGCCCCTACTCTATTTTTATAATAGCAGGAGCTGTTCCCCAGTTTACTCTATGCCTAAGAATTCTTTGACTTTACATCCTTTTCTTTTCATCATCAGTTTCCATATGATTTCGTGAAGTATAGTTCTGAACTCTAACTCTTCTCTATATAGTACATGACCTCTTTTTATCTCATATCTTTTGCATTTGTTCATAATAAATCCCTCTTTCGTTGCTTTTTATAAGCTAAAAAACAATAAAAAACCACTACAAGTTCATAATTATACTCCGATTTTATTCATTTGTAAAGACTTTTTTGTATTACAAATATATTAATTGCTTCAATTCTATTCAACATTATTAGTTTTATCTTGTATATCCTCATAAGAAATAGCAATTTTTTCTTGATAGTCTTTATATTCTACCATAGCTTTAAGGTCTTTGTTAGTAGTAAATTCAAAAAATCCTTTATCATTAATGGAGCCATCAATCTCATTTTCTAATGAAAAATCAGCAAATTTATATAATGAATATTTAATACCATTATCCATCTCTACTACAGGGTTCAATATATTAAATATTCCTTTGGCAGTTCCATCTGATACTACCTGTACTTCTGTTTTAATAGATTTAATTTCTTTTGCCTCTTTCCCTCTAAAAAATATAAATGGATATGCTATTCTCTCTGACCATGATAATCCATTATGCCGCCCTCCATTTACTTCATAGTATACAAGGTCTTTACCATAAATATATCCTTTATCTATTAGTACATCAACAGCTTCTCTACAATGATTTTCCCATTCAGTTGTTCCTAAGTCTATCCATATTTTTAAGTCTTTTTTTGCTTCAGTAGACAATTCTTTGATAATTTGTCTGTCTGCTACCCATAAACTTGGTGATATAGCTCCAATCATTGAAAATGTATCACTATAGTTATAGCCCATCCACAATGAAAGTAATCCTCCAAACGAGGACCCCATCACTGCTCTATTCTCCCTATTTGGTATTGTCCTATAATTAGTATCTATGAAAGGAATAATATTGTCTACAACAAATCCCGAAAACTCCTTAGCTCCTGAACTATCTACGTTCAATTCGGTTATTATCCATGGATCTATATAGGGTACATATTCTTCGGTTCTATTTGAAGAATTATATATCCCTACAACAATCATCTCTTCTACTTTTTCTGCTCGTATTAACTCATCAAGAGTCTCATCAACTTTCCACTCACGATACGAAGCTATTGACTTCTCAAAAAGCTCCTGACCATCGTGCATATAAACCACTGGATATCTTTTATTAGATGTGTTATAACTCGGAGGTAAATAAATTAAAATTTTCCTCCCTGACACTTCATCCATGATAACTCTTTCATGCTTTCCAGCTACACTTATTGTCTCTCCTAGACTTTCGGTTCCATCCTTAAAAACAAGTCTAATCTTAAAGTCATACTCAACAAGTGGGTCCACTTCAGACTCATACATATTTTCATTTACTGCAAGATCTGCAATTTTTCTATAATCATTCATAAATGACAGCTTACGCAAAACTTCAATTGATTTTATATCTTTAGTTCTATCTAATTCCCAAGAAAGCCTTACTTTCCCAACCTCGCCCTCATATCTTAAATTCTCTACTTCTCTTTCAGAAGCATTTATATCAGTATTATGCGTAAATAAGAATATTCCAATAATAAATAATAATATAAATAAAAATGATACTATCTTTTTCATACTATTCTCCTATTATATTTCTATCACTTTTTCTTTTATAAAATCTTTTAACTTTCCTTTAAACTCATTATTTAATATATCCATGTATATATCATCGTATTTTTCTCCACCAATATTTACTGACTCTCTTCTTCTTCCAATAATTTTAAATCCACACTTTTCATAGCATTTTATTGCTCTTTTATTAAAAGAAAGAACTCTTAAGATAATATTGTTTAAATTAAGTAAATTAAAGCCATAATCTAGTAGTAAATTAATAGCTTCAGTCCCAAAGCCATTATTTAAATAATTAGGATTACCTATGAGTATACCTAGTTCAGCTGTTCCATTTATAAAATCAGTAAACATAAGTCCGCAATTCCCTATAAGTTCATCATTTTTCAAATCAACAATTGCAAAATTGTTCCCGTCATTAATCATACGTTTCATAACTTCTATTTTCTTATCTGAAGTAATAATCCTAGGTGCACATTGTAAATTGACTGACATTTCAAGATCATTTAGCCACTCTGCATACTTTTCAGCATCTTCAGTATTAAGCGGAGATAAATAAATTCTATCACCTACAAGCTTCTTGAAATATTTCATAGCTTCCCACTCCCTCATTTTTATTTTTTTATTATTAATTTATTTTTTCTATACATTATAGTAAAATCCTGCATTTACAACTAATTTTATGTAATTAATTTAAAAAAGCCTCGCAATCTAAAGAACTAGTCCTCTTCCTCGATAGTATATTCTGCAGGATCTATCTGATTAAAGAATAAATTAAGGAGCTTAGGAGTTGCTGGAGTAAAGTATCTAGTAAAATCTCTTTTTATGCATACTTTTAAATTATTTGAATTAGTATTACTATCTGCATAAATTTCTTCAAAAAAACTGTCAAAGGACTTTTTATATCTTTTAAACTCTAAGTCACCAGCGTCCTCTTTTTCGTCTCTAATTACTCTTAAGCGCTGCTTTAGGTCATAGTCAAAAACCATCATGTTCTCACTTTCAATGCACTCATCAATTTTTATAGATGAATTTAAGCCTGAAGTATACTGTAATTTTGTTATATCTCCGGTAAAATGCTTTTTTAGAAACTCACAGGATATCAAAGCTATTGGCATTCTCACAAGTTCATCTTTGTATTTAGATTCATCAAAATACGATAATATTTCTCCATCAAGCAGTACATTTTTATCATCTAATTTAAATTTTATTACTTGAACTACCTCTATACCTAATTCCAGCATGTTAAAGCAGACTAATACATTAGACAATCTATTTAGCATCTTTCCATCATGTTTTTTTATTTGTAATGACATATTTGTATTTACTTGAGTACAATATATATATTCATCATCTATACGAATATTTAAATCATCATATTTCTCTCTTAACTTTATATGCTTTTCATTAAAGTTAATTGAATTTTCTCCATTATAAAACGGGTAAGAAATTGGAATAACGACATTCTCTCTATTATCACAATTAGGTTCGCTTTTAAAAACTATCAGTTCCTCGTCAAATTCTCTATACATAATTTTTGTAGGATTATTTAGTTCTTCATCAATACTATGTATTAGCTTGCCATTTTCATCAAAGCTTCTTTCGCTCGAACCAAGAAATACATTCCAACCATAAGGCTCCTTATCCCTAAAAAACATTGGTATCCAGCATTTTCCCTTATACTCTACTATTGAAATTATTCCTCCTGATGCCCACCTAAGGAACTTTTTATCACTTTTTAATCTAATTTTCTTATAAATACTTTTATCTGTATTATTAAGAAAAGATTGTATCTCTTTATCTTCTTGCGTTAGTTGTTTTGTTTTTTTCTGTTTTCTTATTATTTCTTGAACTAAATTATCTTTACCTCTGTTTGTTATAGCCGCATATTTTACATCTCCTCTATCAATTGAAACATTAATGCTTTCTCCATTTTTATCTAAATAAATATCTTTTGTTAATAACTCAATAGCAAAAACTTCATTTGTAATTCTTTTATTCTTTTTTAGACTACTCCTTAGTATAATTCCTCCAGGAATTTTTTCATAGAAAGGATCAAAGTCAGTATCGTTATCATTTTTTGCAGACTCACTCATTTTCCGTTGCTTTTTACCTTGAAACAATTTACTTCTTTCTAATTTAAGTTTTAGCTTTCTTATCTGAATTTTTATTACATCTAATTTATCAATTATTGCAATAACAGAAGCAATTAGTCCTATAGCACCTACAATCCTACCTATCATTTTAATAGCCCCCCAGTTAAAATAAATGTATTTGTATTCCATTAATAGTTACTATAAATTCTATTTATGACTTTAATATCCTTCTGTTATTTCATAATATTTACACATTCATCCCCTCATGGGCTGAAGTATACACAATACTAATACATATCTATTTTTTTACAGTTAAAATTCAAAATAAAAAAGTAGGTTGAATTATTAAACCTACTCCATCACTATAATATCTAGTTTTTTATATATATTCTGCCCTACCCTATCAGTAATCGACATGTTGTTATCCTTTAAAAATCTAAATAACGCTGACTTCATCCCATCTCCATATATACCATCTATGGAACCATAATAATACCCCTTCATCTTAAGTCTTTTCTGTACCTCTTGAACATCTGCTCCTCTATCACCTGGAGCTAAAGTTCTATATCCATGATTAAGAGGTCCAAAAGGTCCACCAACGATTGTCACAGGTGTGTGATATTTAACTAGCCTATACAACTCTTCAACGTCTTTGTTTCTCATTCTTATACAACCATGAGATGAGTTGTAACCGATAGATCCTGGTTTATTTGTGCCGTGTATACCGTATTTGCCCCAGGGTACATTTATACCCATCCATCTAGTTCCAAACCCTTCTCCCCACATACCTTTTTGTATTATCTTAAAACTGCCAATAGGAGTAGGAGTTTCTCTTGCTCCTGTTGCCACCACATATTTCTTGACTAATGTATTGCTTTCTGTATCTATTAGATACAGCATCTTTGTATCAATTTCAACTAGTATTGCTAGCTTTTTATCTTTTAGGCTTTCATCTGAAAGCCAAGACACTTCTTTTAATTTATAATCTATGTATTCATCATCTGTTATCCAGTTATGAATAAAGCTTCCTAGTATAATAACTGTTAATATGCAAGCAAATCCAAGTGCTATTAAAGCTGTACGTCTTATCATCCCATCCCTCCTTATCTATTTAATTATATGGTGAGGATGGGAAAAATAAAACTTGTACATTGAAATGTGGTAATAAATAACACATTAATATCCTCTAGCATCCTATTAAATCCAGGTCTAACAAAATTCAAGCCAGTAAATCCATCATCAACATAAATATCAACCATATTCCATCCTTTTTCCATAACATACTTTGTTAGAATGGATTTTTGATTACTGATAGAATTGGATTCTGATTTATCATCATCTTCACTACTTAATCTACAGTATATTGCAGCATTATATATTTCTCCTCGGTAATTATCTGAAAAGAAATCATTCATATATCTTCATCCTCACTGTGTATTTCAGATAACTACCTGCCTATATAATAAAGACAAGTATCATAATTATACTAATGTATATTAAGTATGATACTTGTCCTATGTACAATAATATTAACTTATTCTAATAACTTCAATAACAATTGTATACTTTAAAACAACTATTTTCCTATTAAATAATTATTCACCATGATATATGATTATAATTACTAATAACTCGTCCAATCTATTCTAGTATTTCAATTTGATCAACTAAGTTTTCTATTCTATTAATAAGTCTTTTAGTTTTTTCATAAGTATATTTTTCATCTCTTTGAGGTAACCAACTAATTAGAAAAGACCTATAACCACATAAGTAGTTAACTAATTGATTTTTATTCTTAAAATAGCCATCTTCCATTTCTTTACGAAAATGAAATTCAGTACTATTTAATCTCATTAAATATTCTTTAATATTAGTAGGCTTACCACCCTTATCAAATAAAAACAATATTTTTGAAATATCATATAATTTACTTCTTGAGATTCTTAAGTTTTTCCCAACTACAAATCCATTTAATGATATTTGTGTTGTCCCACGTTTTAATTTTAAGTAATTTATTAAAAATCCTTTAGTCTTTAAAATATTACAAATCATGCCAAGAAAAAAATTATCAAATATTCTTCTGTCATAACTCGAAAAAAGCATATCATCAGCATATCTACTATATGTAACATTTAACTTCTCACAATATTTTTGGATTCTTAAGTCTAATGGTCTAAAAACTATATTTGATAAAACAGGTGATGTTACAGCACCTTGAGGTAATGTGTCTCCAAGGGTTATTATATCAATAACTAAATTTAATAAATCTTCATTTTCTTTATCATTCTCTAAGTTAAAATAATATTCTAATATTTCTCTAATGATTTCAGAATCAATAGAATCAAAAAAATTCTTAATATCTACTCGCAAATAATATTTTTTGCTTTGCTTTTTATTAATATGAGGCTCTAAAAAGTCTTTATATGAATATCCTTTAACAAAACCATATACACTTGTTGCTATAGGAATATTATTAAAAAAATTATTCGTTAGATTTCGTTGTATTCTATAGAGTAAACTATCCTCTGCTATACAACTAATAATTCTTTTACCAGACTTTTTAGCAACTTCAAATGTGGTATAAAAATCATTCTTATATTTAATAACCTCAATAACTGTTTCTTTTTTAGCTTCAATAATCTTATTAAAGAAAAAATCTTCATTGTATATAGTACTTATTAGTATAGATGTCACCTCACTTACATAATATATTACAATAGAGTGAGTACTTTCTCAAAGCCTCGCGTAAGCGTAAACAGGCACATGACTGATAACAAGTAATCTAATACTAGTACCATTAGTCTTTAAAAAACACCTTGGTTTTTTGATATAACTGAGAGCTTGTCAGGCCAATTCAGAATCAACATACATCAAGGTTCAGTAATAAATACTGAGATTGCTACTCACTTTACTATTTTACTATCTCTTCAATTTTATCAATCAACTTAAATAATTCTGGGAAGTAATCTTTAAAAGAATCAATTCTAGCTTGTTTAGTATGATTACAATTATTTATATAATTCTCAAAAAAATAATTAACAAACTCTGTAACCCATCCGTTAGTTTTTTTTTGATTTTTTATTTCATTTATCTTAAATTTTATTTTTTCAGCATCACTACTTTGTGTTTCAATTTTGGTAACAAGATTATCATATTTGCCTTCAAAAATTAATCTCAATGCTGTATTCCTATAGCAAGTGTCTTCTTTATGAGTATAAACTTCATTAAGTATGGATTGGTCTCTATTTTTTAGTAGCCAATCATAAACAGTTTCATTAATATTGTTATTTATTATGGCTCCTTCAATAGTCGTTTCAAATGTAAAAACATTGTATTGCAAGCAATACTCATTAATTAATTTTTTAAGCAACCAAAAATAATCGTCTTCTATGTATCCCCAATCACTATCTGGATCAAAAATACAAGTTTTCAGTATACCATCTATTCTTTTTCTTAAAAAATATGTATTACTTCTTTTAATTCCATAATAGTACTTTTCTTTTTTTTGAATATAGCTATTGCCTAAAGGATTAACCAAAAAGTCTCTTCTAATGTTGAACTGTCCTTTTCCTACATTATAATTAATTACTTTATCTAAATCAATAATTAGCAGATACGGTATACTTATATTCATTTCATTTGGAAGGATAGTTTTCAATTTAACATTATCTGAGTCAAATGAGTAAAAATCAACTTCTTTCAGAAATGGAAACAACTCATTCAAGTTTCTATTCGAGAATAATTCTATCTCAGTAGCTCCTTCCACACAAACTATAGCTCGTGAAAAATAATAACTTGCCTCTTTCTCCGATATTTTATAGTTTTGTCTTTTATCAGATAAATTTCTCATCCTTTTTAAACTTGTATATTCATTTTGAGATGAAATGTGAAAAATACTATTTTCATTTATACCATTCATTATATTTCTTACCATTCTAGGAGAATGTGTAGAAATAAGTAATCTTACTGAACTAGGTAGTGTTTCAAATGTAGCTGCCAAATCATCTATAAACTTCGGATGTAATCCAATCTCTGGTTCATCAATTACCAACAATGGCTCTTTTATTTTTCTTTGAGATATCTTAGATATCAAACTAATAAATAGTTTTATGTAGTTATATGAATTAATACCATCTGAATAGAAGTTTAACTCTTGTCCATTTTGGGTAAATGTTTTCCCCCCAAATTCAATTTGATAAAAATTAATGAATTTTTGTTTCAAATTAAATTTTTTCAAATCAATATTATTAGTATCTAGTTCATTTTTAATATACTTTAGAACTTTTAAAAAATTATCGCCATAAAATTCTTTAAATACTGATGATAGTTTATCTATTAGCTCATCATCAATACTAGATTTTATTTTGCTTAAATCTCCAATTATTTCCCACAATTCGTCCCAATCGGTTAAATTGATATGTCTTGTTTCAATCATATAAATAGGGAAAACATTTTTTAAGAAACTTCTTAAATCATAAGGTATATTCCATATAAGAGTATTGTCTTTATAATGTTTTAATGTAGCTTTAACTAGTCCATTTTCATCAGCAAATTTTGCAGTAAAAGAAAAAACTTTCTTAAAAAATGGATTGAGATCTTCATCTTTTTTTTCTCTATTATTAGCAATTATTAATAATTTATTAAAATCATATGTAACTGTAATTTCACCATAATAATTATAAGGATTAAGTTTATCTATAATATTTTTATCAATATTAATATCAACTAAATTTTTATAAAAATGAGTAACTGCTTTCATTAAATTAGATTTGCCGGTCCCATTCTCACCAACTATGCAGTTAATATTATTAAGTTCTACACTAATTTCTTTTATGGATTTGCAATTTTTAATCTTAATACTCTTTATAGGCATATAAGTTCCTCACATCAAATCTATTCATTTTTATCAGTACTTAAATTCTAAATACAATCTAACCATATACATCTTCTGTACTCATCTAATAATTCCTGCTTAATTTTTTAGATTTTTATAATAATTTCTAAGTATAGTATTATATTCTTTTTAATGAAAATTTTTTTAGTTTAGCAGGTGATTGTTAACCAATTCATTCAATTATTCAGTATCAATATACCCAAAGTTATTCTATAATGCTTATATATCTAAGTATATCTTTTAATTTTCAAGTCAAAACTACTCTACGCCTTATGTCTAACGCATATAAAAAATTAGGGATTAGAATTAGGACACATAGAAAAACTATGGATTAGGGAAGGTTATAAAGATAAAGAAGAAGAAAAAAATTTTGGACTAGAGGTGTTAAATCTGTTAACTAATTACTATTATTATCCTTTAAACAATGGTAAGAAAAATCTAATGATAGAAAGTACTGTAAAAAGAGATATGGGCAAACAGTTTATTTTATGTGGCGTAATAGATAAGAGTTTTATTAGAAATGATGATAAAGTTAAAATAACTGACTTCAAGACAGGAAAAACTATTGTACATAATAGCGAATTCCAGATAGATTTACGGCTTCCTTTCTATGTACTTTTAGCAGAACAAGTATTAGGTCTGTATAATACTTCGAATATATTTTCTTAGGTAGTGCTTATGAATAATATTACTCAATTTTTTAAGGATGAAAGTATGTAAATAACTTTGTTGTATAAAGAAATAATATACACTATTTTGCATAAATGTTTAATTAGATATAAATACTAATTGCATAAGGTAAATTTAATATAATAGAGCTAGAAGATACTATGTAGTATCTTCTAGCTCTATTATAATTCTTATAATAATATAGTATGCTCTCAAGAATGCATACCAACTAATATTCACTTCAAATAGTTATCAAATATTAATTGCTCATACAAATAAATAACTTAATAAAAATACACTTCTTATTTTCCAACAAATATCGTAGGTAATATGAAATAATACAGTTCTACGCTATCTACTTAATATCAAATAGTCTATTTTTTCTATATAAACACAACTTAATATACCTACATAATAAAAGAAAAATGAGCTTTCTATTTCTTAAGATTTAACACCTTTTCAGCATCTTCTCTCTGAATAGTATAGTATTCTAATACATGTAAAATATCCTTATCACTCGTTAATTCTTCAATATTGTTAAAGTCATTAGCATGAATGATTCTCTTTAATTCATCTAGCTTTTTAGAATCAATATTATTAAAGTCTGTCCACCACTGTTCCGTCATTCCACTATTTTTATAATGCATGCGATATACTATCATGGTTTCTGGCATATACAGAAGTTTTTCAAACTCTTTTTCATCTATACCAAAAGCCTCTTCAAAAAATGACTTTCCTCTTCCAACTTTCCCTTTAGTTGAGTTTAGTACTGCTTGAATAGCACGAATAAATTTTCTATTCCAATGTTTGCCTGTATATGTTCTATTTCTAAAATAATCGGGGTCTTGAATAGGATGATATTTCATTGGAAACGAATAAATACTGACGCCCAAATCTTCACATAAATCAATATTTAACTTCATTCTATAATATAAATCGACTGGATAGTCATTGTAGTTATATAACAAGTAATTAGACATATTAGTTATTCCAAATTCAGCTGCTACACGAACAGCTCTCTCATATATGTCTCTCAGTTTCCAGTCATCAAAAGCTATTCTAAGAGGACGTATAGGAATCTCAGCTAATTTTTTCATTCTTTCTTTTGTAAGTAATCTTGCGTCAATTCCTTGGTTAAAATCAACATACCTTTCTTTCGGCTTATTGTTATAAAATCGCTCAAAAAATGGAGAAAAGTAGTCATTCAAGCTCATTATTAAGTCTTTTTGAGCAGTATTTTCTTCTAATAACTTGTTCTCTTTTAAAATCTCAAACATTGCTATCTGGTCTTCGTCATTAACCTTTGTATTTAATTGTTTGTATTGCTTAACTATACTTTTAATATATCCCCTATCATTATATCCTGACTGCAACCCTTTAATGGCAACAGCATATTGATTAGGTGCAACATATTTAGTGTTTTTATCAAATCCACATGCTTTAATCTCATCAATTATTTCATTAAATCTCTCTGAAGCAAGAACATTATTATCTAAGAGTAAAAGGTTCCTTTTCTCACCAAAGTGTTCTTTTACATATTCAATTTGGTCTTTAACACTGATGAAGTTATTATATCTTGGCTCTATTTTGGGAACTGCACAAAAAGCACACTTGTTTACACATCCCCTAGTCATATATCCATAATATCCGTCATGCTCAGGGTATACATAGTCTATCTCTTCTAAAATAGAATAATCTAGCGGCAAGTGGTCAATAATAATGCTATTGTCAGAGTCGTATTCTCCACCTTTGTCCAATAAACCCACAAATGGATAAATACCGGTTTCCCTTTCAATTTCATTTGGAACCACGGAAGCTGCAATTCCTCCTATTTTTACTTCGTTGATATCTTTACATAATTTTTTAAAAAAGTTAATTGTACTAATTGTTTGTTGCCAATAAAATGTAAATAAAGTAGTAATGCAAATTCTATCCCATTTTGGGTTCTCAAAATATTTCTTCTTGGAATAATAATCACGATAGAATTTAAGATTCTCATGAACGATAGAATCCTGACTAAGCTGACATAATTGCTCATAGTTTTTTCTTAGTCCTTTTTTTAAATACCCTAAAATCAGTTCTTTATGCTCTGTCCAATCAACTTTATTATCATTATTCTTAAGTTTCTGAAGTAATTCTTGATAAGTTTCTTCAAGTATAAATTGTTGTAAATCACCTTTATAAAACCTTACATCATCTCCTAACATTTTATGATATGTTGAGAGTTTCATTAGTCCCATGGGAGGATATTTGTTTTTATAATTTGGTTCAACTAGTAGTACTTTTCTTGCCATCATTTCTTCAACTCTTCCTGTATTTTTTTTATTAAATTTTGGCTTAAATCTGGAGGCAAAATATCATTAATTATGCTGTATATCTTGGACACCAATTTACGTTCTTTCTTACTTAATTTAGAAAGCTCATCTACTATCAAAGTAGGCCTTTTAATCGATTGCTTTTCAAGGGGTTGAGCAGGGGGCTCATTAACTTCAGTAGTTTTACATATCATATCACTTTTGATTTTCTGTTGGTAATTTTTCTCAATCTTTTTAATAACTTTATCAAGAGGCTCACCATAAGCCACTTTAGCTTTCAAATTTCTTATTTCTTTTATGGCCTTTTCATTTTCAGCTTTTTTCTGCTCTATTTCATGTTCAATTTTTTCTTGTTCTTTTTTATCTACAAAACCATTTTTTTGCTTTTCCTGATATTCTATTTGCTTTTGCTTCAAACTAATATCTTTTTTGAAAGCATTCTTAGCCTTATTAGCACCATGGTATAATTTATGAAGGGTATCGGCAAAATAATATTTTAAATGCGCTTCGAGTTCTACTCTAGCTATATTTTCATTAAAATAGTCACGTCGTGCATTTGGAACAAGCTCTTTATGTACTGCGTGAATTTCACCAACAAAGTAAGAATTACCCCGTGGTTCTTTAAAAAATCCTGAAAGTGTCCTTTCATCACCTAGTTGTATATTAGCTTGTCTAAGTCTAATGCCTTTCATATCATTCACAGACTCTGGTATAGTCTTTTCAAATGAACTAATACCATACCACATCCATGCCAATAATTCACCATTGCTCCTTTCAAAAGTTTTTATTTGGATATCAAAGATATCGTCATATTTTCGTTTCTGTCCTGTTTTATTATCATATAAATAAGTAGTATATAACTTAAATACATCTTCATCATTAATGAAAATTTTATATTCATTCAGTGGAAGACTATGTTTTTTAAGAAAGTCATATATCTTAGTTCGGAAATAAAATTTACTTTGATATGCTATCGGAGCATTACTAGATACATATTTACGAACCGCTTCAATATTAAGTAATTCACTATTTTCCTTGCGTATTCCAAGCATTTCCACAATAAAAAAATGTTCTTCTTCACCACAAGGTTCTTCGTCATACTTAATCACTTCCTGAAGTACTTCCTCAGCGCTATCTTTCACAGTATTATCTTCTATTAATTGGACTAACTGTTTAGCGTCCCAAGTCATGATTGTTTTTACTCTTTCACCTTTATAAGATGTTATAAATCTAAGAGTATCACAATATGCTAATCCTCCTAATCTACCAATACCTCTAAAGCCTTTATCAACACCTTTTTCTTTTTCTGAGTCTGCTACATAAGCTAACTTTTTTGCAACATCAACACGTGGAATTCCTGTTGCATTATCTTTTATAGCAATATACCTTAAATTAGGTTCAATATTAATCTCAATACACAAATCTTCTTCTGGAAACATATTAGTTGAGATAGCTTTATCTATTTGGTCTGCAGCATTTTGAATATATTCCCTAAAAATAATTTTTGACTCTGAATACATACCAATCGTTAAATTTTCAATTGCATTTTTTCCTATTTTGATGCCGTGCATAAAATTCGCCTACTCTCTCACTTAAATTGTTTATACAATGGTTTTGGAAATTTAATATTAAGTAAAGATCTAAATATAGGGTTTTGAATAATATACTCGCCTTGCTTTAATCGAGTCATCATGTTTTTGTATACATTAGGGATATATTTATAGTCACCCTTGGATAGCTCAATAGCGTTGGTTCTACCATAAGCAAAGGTAGAACTGTTACCAGTCACACGACTATGTATTGCACTCTTAAATTGCTCTGCTCCAAATAAAATAATTCCTAAAGAACGTCCTCTTTCAGCTATATCCAAGATCTGCTTCAAAATTGGTGAATCCTTAGGTGTTTCAGTAGAAGCAAACTTATTTAATTCATCAATAAAAATAATAATCTTAGATGGTGGTTTTTTGCCTTCAGTTGTATCTTTTTCTCCTAATTGAATATTATATAACTCACGCACTGTATAACCAAAAACAAATGCTTGCATATCTGAGTCTAATTTTGCAATATCAATAACAAATACGTCATTCCTTTGAATATCTTTAATTTTCTCTGCAATTCGCACTTCTCGGTTATGTTCATTTACATTAGAAAATAAATAATTATTCTTAATCGATTTTTTAACCATCCTAGTAAATTTTCGCCAACTAAGAACAGATATGTCTTTATTATTTGAATTTCCTGCTTCACAGCGATCTTCTAGCTTAGAAATAAATGACTGCCAATCTGAAATTGAACCAAATCCATCTTGATTATCTATAATACGGCTAATAATAGAGTCCATTGTTTGAGTAGAATCATCAATATTGGAAAACATTAAATCAAGACTTTCTTTATCTTTTTCATATTCAAATTTATACTGATAGGCTTTATTCAAATCAGTTTGCTTTTTAAACAGTTCTTTATCTACATAAGTGTTAGATTTTTTTTGATTTGAGTAAGGATACAAATAAGTAACTTGTTTGAATGGTGATGTTTCAAGTCCAAGTGTTTTATAAAATTCTTTTGTATTGTGCTCTTCTTTAATATTATTATCAAAATCATTAGGTTCGTCAAGAGCTAACAAATCCTTACCTTTTACATTAAACACAACGAACGCAATATCTTCAGTTTCTTCACTAGCGAGACATTTATCTTGAATAGATTTCAAAAGGAACATTGCATAGGAAGTCTTAGCTGCTAAACCAGAAATACCCGATATATTCAGGTGAGCACCGTCTGGTCCTATAAGAAATTTAGCGTCAATGTTAACTGGAATCATGATTTTTTCTTTTTCATTAGTTCCCTCATACATTTCTAAATAACCACATACCAACGGATTTTTTATATTATCTAAACCCAGTGCTTCGATTACTTCTTCCTTTGTTGCCAAAAATACTTTTGCATTGCTTTGCACTGGAATAAAAATATTTTTGGTATTTCCAACAACTTTGGCCTTTACATAGTTCATTCCTATGCGGAATGTACCCGCTTCTGCATCAACATCGCCAAAATCATTTGATATAAAATCAGACAAAAAACTAGCTGAATCTGTAATATGGGATATTTCCTCAACCACCGCAAAAGTATTACTTTGATTTACATGTTTCACCTTAACCACATCAAAAGGATTCAAAATTAAGTCCTTACTTGTCCAAAAGCAAAAGTCATCAATGGTTGTCGGTACTTTCTCTGTAGCTATCACACGACCTATTAAACTCATTATTTGACCCTCCTAAAATAATTTCATGAACATATTATTACTTAGATACTTACTCTTAACAAAAGATTCAGTTAAATACACTGGATAAATATGATTCGCCCATCGTGAATCCGTACCATAGCAAACAGGATTACGTTCATTCAATAAGAAAGCAGATATATTATCAATCTCGTCAGACGGGATACCATTTTGTTTTTCAAATTCTTTGACAACCAGTTTTTCTATTTTTACAACTCCATCAAATATACTTTGCGTGTATCTAGCTTCCCTTAAACGTAAATACCAAATACAAAAATATACATCTTCCCCTGCTCTTGTAGACTGATACATATAAGCTGGTGTTCGCTCGAAAGGCTTAAGTTGTGCAATAAAGTCAGAATTTGACCCTCCACCCTTAACAAAACACTTAGTCGGGTCAAAGGATTTAGAAACACCGATTACATATTTATAGTAATTAGCAATTCTTTTATCACTTAAATTTTTAGCATTTTTATTTTTATGATGTGATACCTTCTGGTAATCAATAGACCCATCTTTGATTAAATAATTATCCTGATTTAACTTTCCACCTAAGACCAATTCTGCAACAATATCTTTTTCTAACGATACCATATAGTCTTGTATAACAGCAACGCCCTTTTTTTCTAGTTTATCATCTTTATCTCTCGTATAAGTTAAAATATCATCAAATTGAATATTAAATTGTTTACAGAGTTTCGGTATCCCGTTAACTTGCTTAAGTAAGTCAGCAGCCCTTACTCTCTCGTCCCACCCATCTCTAAAAGCGATATTAGGAAGAACGATTACCATTTTTCTATAGAACAATTCTGGAGATAGTTTTTTATTCTCACGTTTACAACAACCTACGCCAACTTGTCCTGCCAATACAGGGTATACATTTTTGTTATATGACATATCATCAATTTTATAAGTATGACGAGACCCATCCAAAAAATATGTAAAAATTGATTTTAAACCTTTCCGTCTATCAGCTTCTAATTTTAAATTAACAGGTTTTTTATGTTTTTCCGTTTCTCCGTACTCTTTCCATTCTACATTGGTATTATCGTCATATTGAATACCAGAGCGTTCCTCAGTATCATGGCAATACTTATATGACTTGAAACTCATACCATATGTCTCTTTTTCAATCGTTTTTATTATTTCACCCATTTTTTTGTCCTCCACTCTGCATTCTATTTTTACATCCCCATATAGTTGCATAAAACACTAGGATCAATATTTGTCGTACAAAGCTTTTGAACTTGATTTTCAATTATTCTTCATACAAAGACCATTTTCTGATAATAAAAATTCTAAAAGTAATATCCAAAATATACAATTTCTCGATTTTATTATAGTTGTTCTGAACGTAAAATGTCAACAAAGCACAATACAACCTCTCTTGTAAGTTTAATCTTATTTGGATGTTATCTAGAAATAGCTTTTGTTATGGATTATGCACTGAATGTAAATGATTCTCTTATCATTATAATCATACCTTTGTATTGGTATTTATTGTCATTTGTTGTATATAGTTTTAAATTATTAATTCTAATTCACTTTTTCTTCAATTTAGGGCAACCTTGATAAACTCAATTTAAAGTATTAAAGAATAGTTCTTTCAATAATGCTACTGAAATCAATTACATGAATTTTTACTATAGTACTTCATTCTACATATATTTAAAATAACCTTTGTCTAATATAGTCGTTTCATGTCATCAAGTTTTTTAAAACTTCCTATGCTAGTTTTCTATGAACTAACTCCTCATTTCATAAACAACAAAAGGATACCAAAAGGTATCCTCTCAATTTTATATAGGCAGGTAGTAATTTAATCTTATACGCTTGTACACCCCTGTATATTTGGTATAAATTCCAGAAACATCGATGGCTATATTTAGCCATTTGTTAGCATAGTATTCCTATAAGTTGATAATCCAGGGTACGTTTATACCCATCCATCTAGTTCTAAGCCTTTTTCCCCTCATACCTTTTTGTACTATCTTAAAACTACCAACAGGAGTAGACGTTTCTCTTGTTCCTATTGACCATCTTTAATTTCTTCGGCATATATTTTAGGTATTGGCCTTGGTGCTATAACAACAAAGCAAGAGAGATTTTCATTAGAATTATTTTTAAGGCTAAACTCTTCTTCTCCCACACAGTATATAACATCTCCTGAAGTTATACTTTGCGTGTTATCGTCTACAGTAAGTAATCCTCCTCCAGTTAAAACGTGAAGTATAAGATCACTGTCCTCATGTCTATGAGGTGGAATCTCCTGTTCTGGCATGAGGTTTAAAATAAAGTTAAGTACTTTTTCTTCACTAAATAATAGTCTTTTAGTAAAACTCTGTTCTGAATAAACCATTTTATCTGCAAGCTTTTCAGTTTTCATTTGTAGCGTCCTCCAATTCTTATTTTATTTTTCGCAAACTATAATATTTGTAAAGTAAAATTATTCTGAGAGCAGTCTTTTTTCGCCTTCAATATCCTGTATCGGCTTTATATTCTGAGTTACTTCAACAGTACCCATATATTCTCCATTTTTGTCTCTAACTGCAAAATATCTTATATATACGAACATATTACCCATCTTAATCCAAAAGTCCTCATGATCCTTTTTCCCTGATTTGAAATCCTCCAGAATCTTTTCAACGATATGAACACTAGCAGGAGGATGACAGTTTTGAACTGTTCTTCCTATGACAGATTTAGTTCGTGCAAAGATTCTTTCTTTACCGTGGGAGAAATATTTTACAACATCATCTCTATCAATATAAGTTATATCAAATGGAAGATGATTAAATATATTGCTTATTTCATTTGCTGTCAATATACCTGTTTCGAACTTAATATAACCATTTGAAGCGTACTTACCCTCTTCTTCCTCTTTCTTTTCAACATCTACTCTTTCAGGTACCCATCTATCCTGTGGTTCCACTAGACAATAGCCTATCTGAGAGCTCTCATTCATTATATTAACCCATTCATCTTCAGTTAATGTATCTAATGCCATAGGATATAGTATACTTTCTTCTTTGAAAATCATTTCATTAATTTTTTCTAGTACTGCTTTATATTTGTTAAGTATCTCTTCTTTATCACAATTATAGAGTTGTAATAATTTTTTGACCTCTTTAATTTCACTTCTTATTTCATCATCTACGCCCCACATAACCTTCGGTGGCGCAGTAATACCATACTTCTCTAAGTACGGAAACAGTATATTTTCTTTTCTGCTATAATGTTTATCAATGTCTAGAAGCAGGTTAATATCTTCAATTAATTGATAAATATTTTCTTTGCTGTCTGATTCTTTAAATGCATCCAAATGTGGAGTGATAACTTCATTAATATGCTTCTCGAGTGCTCTATTCTCTAGCTTAAACGTATGCACAGGGTGCCCCGGGATTTCAGCAGGTGGTCTATGAATGTCTTCTATATTTCCTTTAAATATGGAAGCATGGACATCACAAAGCCTTTGTACTTCTTCAACTGGCATACCTTCCATTATGATTTCTTGTTCAATTTCTGCAATTTCTGTTGAAGAAATATCACTGAAGGTTTCTTCAAATTTAGGTTTCACTTCTTCAAGTTTTTTACCGTTATGAAGCTCCATTATAAGTTCCTTTAATACCTTCTTTCTATACTCTCTGTTATTGATAAACTCACTCATAAAAATCCTCCTATTCTATAATTTTAAATCCATTTTGAATAAAAGCCTCTTTAATCTTGGATATATCTATGCCTTTTAATTTTGCACCTTTCTGAATTGTCATAAATCTACCTGCTGTATTTATCATTCCTGGTGTCGATATATCTTCAAACCCTAACTCCTTCATTATTTCAATTGTTTCTGGATATAATTTGTATAGTTCATAAACAGACTTATTCAAATCAATAATCTTGCTCATGGCAGCCTCCTTATTACATACTTAAGAAATATTTGATGTCTGTAATCTATTAGTATCTATATAAAAGTATGTATATTCCTTATATAAGTTATACCCAAAAGCAGTTTCTAATCTCAAAAAAAGAGAATGCTAGAAACATTCTCTTCTTATATTCTTTTTTATTCTAATACTTTCAAGCTCGTCTATTGATGTATCCTTTGCCTAACAATTGAATAAATGACCTCTAAATACCTGCCAACTCTTCAATGACATTAGATTCTAGATAGTCATTTACTTCTTTCATTAGTTTTATATCTAATTGTATAGTAAACAACTGATTTTCTCACTACCAACTAAGTTCAAAACATTAACTCAAGCTCTAAAAGTCTATTCTTTATCTCATTTATTATTCTTATCTCTTCTTTGTGGTCTTTTGCCTCAAAGGTTACTGAGAATCTTATGTATGGTTCTGGAGTATTCCATGGAACAGTAGAAATGGATGCCTTATTTAGTAGGTATAGTGAGAAATCTTCTGCATTTTCAAATATTTCTCCCGATCTAGTTCCTTTAGGAATAGGAACATAGCAATAGAAGGTTGCTTTAGGTTTTTCCACAACGAATCCAACTTCGTTTAAGGCAGCAACTAACATATCCAATCTTCTTGAATACTTTTCACAGTATCTCATAGTTATTTCATGATGATTAAGTGCAAGTACCCCTGCTTTTTGAATAGCTCTAAATTGTCCAGAGTCGCAATTAGCCTTAACATTGCCGAATATGTTTATTATTTCAGAGTTTCCTGCAATAAAGGCAAGTCTCCATCCAGTCATATTAAATGCTTTAGATAATGAATGAATTTCAACCCCTATATCCTTAGCTCCATCGATAGATAGAAAGCTAAGCGGATTGACTTCATCAAATGTTAATGCTGCATAGGATGAATCCGCAACAACTATAATATTATTTTTATGTGCAAACTCTACTACTCTTTTATAAAAATCTTCTGTTGCAATTTGTCCTGTTGGATTATTGGGATAATTAATATATAAAAGCTTTGATCTATATAATATTATATTTGGTATCTTAGAAAAGTCTGGATAAAAATTATTTTCCTTAGTTAGAGGTAGTCTATACACAACCCCTCCTAAGTATTTGGTATGAGTTGATATTATAGGGTAACTTGGTAATGTAGTAATAGTAATATCTCCTGGATTTATGAAACATAGTGGTATCATAGATAAAATTGACTTAGCCCCTATACCATGTAAAATCTCACTACAAGGGTCAATATCATCCACTCCATAAACTTCTTTAAGATATTTTGCTGCCGCTTCTTGAAATTCTATTATTCCATTGTCAGCATAAAATCTATTTTCTGGTTTTCCTGCTTCTTTTGAAAGCATTTCAACAATCATAGGGTCAGCAGGTGAATCTGGCTCTCCTACGCCCATATCGATTAGTTCTTTATCTGGGTATTTTCTTTTGATTTCTTCTTTGGCCATTTTTATCTTCATGAATTTATAATCTTGTTTAGCTATATCAAAGCTTTTATCTCTAAATCTATCTGCAATAACGTTAGTTATAAAGCTCATGATTTTCTCCCCTTTACATAATAATAAATATTTTCCAAAATGCCACCCATTTCCCTCATAGATTATTTTATTCTTAAAAAAATAAAGTGTTCATTGGATAAATACTTAAAATTATAAAGAAGAGAAATCTTTATATGTCTTATATAAATTGTCAAGATTAAGCTGTTATCTGCTGTCTAGCAGCTTATCCTTTCTTTTGAGCCCAAAAAATAGCTCGTTTCGAGTCTTCTGTATAGGTTTTGCCATTCCAATCGCCGTATTTATTTATGATTTTGAATCCATGTTTTTCTAGCCATGACTGTACTTCATACGTGCTTACTGGATGCTTTTGTTGGATATACATACTTTCAATTATTTCTCCCGTTTTTTTCGTTATTTTTGCCTTTCTTTCAAATTTGGCCAATCGATTTTTTATATCATACCAAATAGTCTTTCTTGTCGTTTCAACAATAGAACCATCTTGTGTGGTACCACATAAAGACTTCCTAACTACTCCTTCTTCCTGCCAACTAGAGTCTAGATCACCTTCCATATGATCATTATCTACATAAATGTATCCTTCTGCATTCAAACTTTTATATGCTTTTTCAATACATAATTCCTGTTCTTCCTGTGAAGCCAACTCATAAAAACAATTTCCACCTAATATGACTAGGTCAAATCCAACTGGCCACTCATAATTTAATACATTTTCTTGTATTAACTCAACATTTTCTATCGGTGAGCTTGCGCTTTTTAGTTTTCTTTTATACCAATCAATCATTCCCTTAGCATTATCAATTCCAACAATTTTATGGCCATCATTAGCTAGTGATAATGTTATTCTTCCTGTTCCACAAAATGGCTCTAAAATATTCATTTTCTTATTATGTATAAGTTTTTTTATCAATAAAACATCGTCGGTAAAGTTTTCAATTTCATCATAAATTTCAGCAATATAAGTTTCAATATCGTATACTTTACTACTATCACTCATTGCTTACCCTCCTTAACTTCTCGATAGAAATTTCTCATTTTTTCTTTAAACATAGCTAATGCATCCCTCTTAATCTATCTATATTAAGTATATATTCTAGTCTTCACCTTTTACAGAGAGAGTTTGGTTAAATTTAATTTATACATTGTTCCTCAGAGAAATTTCTACATAGCTGTAGATTACCAGACGAATTTAAGGATGTTCAAGTATTCAGCTATTATATTTATTATATTAATTTCTCTAATCGAGCTAGTTTATATAGAGTAAAAAAGATGTAAATAAATACTCAAATTTTACTGTTAAATAATATTTTTTCTACTGTAATAATTAAAAATTAACTACATATAAAAAGACAAGTATCATATCTATACTAATGTTTATAAGATATGATACTCATCTTTTATTACCTTTAATATACTGATTCAACTATTAGTGAATTACTAACATGAAGATACGATCTTTTATAAAGCTTTAACAGCTTGTTCAATTCTTTTTAAAGTTTCTTCTAATATGGAACGAGGACATGCTACATTAAATCTTTGAAATTGTTCTCCTTCTTTTCCAAATATTTCTCCATCATCCAAAGCTATTCTACATTTATTAATAAAAAAGTCTCTAAGTTCTTTAGGATTCATATGTAACTTTGAACAATCTACCCATATTAAATACGTTCCCTCAGGCTTAATCACCTTTAGTTGAGGAATGTTCTTTTCTATATATTTGGTAAAAAAGTCTATATTTCCTTCTACATACTCCAGCACCTCTTCTAACCAGTCTTCACATTGGCTATAAGCTACTTTCAAAGCCTCCATTCCAAATAAATTAGGTTCTGTAATAGAGCTGTTTTCTAATTCATTGTTATATACTTTTCTTAAGTTATCATTAGGTATAATTATATTTGATACTTGTAATCCAGCAATATTAAAAGTTTTGCTAGGAGCCGTACAAACTATACAGTTTTCCTTTATCTCAGAGGAAACTGTAGCCATTACTGTATGATTATATCCTTTATGAATCAAATCAAAATGTATCTCATCAGATATTATTATTATGTTATTTTTAAGGCAAATTTCTCCTAACTTTAATAATTCATTTCTTGTCCAAACTCTGCCTACAGGATTATGTGGATTGCATAAAAATAACAATTTAGTCCGAGGACTTATTTTCCTTTCTAAATCTTCATAATCCATAACATATGTATTATCCTTATATATTAAAGGATTGTTTATTATTTGGCATCCATTATTCCTTATAGCACTATAAAAAGGATAGTACACTGGACTTTGAACAATAACTTCATCTCCAGGGTTAGTGAAGGCCTTTATTGCATGACTAAGTGCTGTTACTACACCAGGAGTAGTCTTGATCCATTCTTTCTTTACATCCCAGTTATGCCTTTTCTTCATCCAGCTTATTACAGCATCATAATACGAGTCAGAAACAAAAGTATATCCAAATACACTGTCTCTTGCTTTTTTCTCTAAAGCCTCTTGTATAGCAATGGATGGTTTAAAATCCATGTCTGCAACCCATAGAGATAGCAAATCATCTCTACCATATCGTTCTATTAACAAATCCCATTTAACAGAATCTGTTCCTCGTCTTTCTATGACCTCATCAAAATTATACATTTTTCTTCTCCCCTCTCTTCTAGCTTAGAAAGTTTTTATCATATTGTTATTAGATTTGATCTCTAAGTGATATGTCCAATATTATATATAGTACCAAACAAGAACACTTATTACTTCTTTATTACCACTTATTGATTAAGATTAACCACTTATATTAAATTTGTAGCACTATAATTCAAAATACACTATAATAAAATCACAGTTAACTGGTATGGCTATGGGAGGTGAATCGTATGGAGGTAGAAGTAAAAATTGATGAAAAATGTACTACCCCCAAAATAGTAATACATACAAATGAGATAACGACAGAAATAAATGAATTAGTGGAAAGGTTATCAGAAAAACAGCCATTTAACCTTATTGGTTATAAAAATGAAAAATTAGAAATTTTACAATTGGATGAAATTGTCCGCATCTATGCAGAGCAACAAAAAGTATATGCAAAAACAGATAAGGATGTTTTTACACTCAAATTGAGATTATACGAAGTAGAAAACAAACTATACTCTTCTAATTTTATACGTATATCAAACTCAGAAATTGTTAATTTTAAAAAGATTAAGAATCTTGATATAAGCTATAACGGCACTATTTGCATTATTTTTAAATCGGGTGATAAATCCTATGTTTCTCGACGTTATGTAATGAAAATAAAAAAATTCTTAGGAGTATGAGGTGAACTATTATGTTAAGAAAAGCACTTAAGCGCGGAGGTTTGGGATTCATTTTAGGTGTATTCATTAGCTACACTATTTCTATATTGATTTCACTTGTTTGGGCAAATGGTTATTATTCTCCAGTTGTACCATCTGTCATTCAAATATCTAAGAATGAAATTAATGCAGTTATATTACAATTCCTTTTGTCGGGTGCTTTAGGAATAGCTTTTGCATCAGCGTCCATCATTTGGGAGTTTGATAGCTGGAGTATTTTAAAGCAAACCTTTGTCCATTTTTGTGTTTCTACTTTGGTCATGTTACCTATAGCTTATGTTTGTAATTGGATGGGGCATTCTATTTGGGGTTTGATAAGTTATTTATTAATCTTTGTAATAATTTATATTATCGTTTGGTTCATTCAATATAATGTTTGGAAAAGAAAAATACAAATTATTAATAGTAAAATACAAAATTAATATCCAGCAATCACCCGCTCATAATGAGTGGGTGATTTTAAGAAATAAACTTATCTAATGTTTTTTTGATTTTTTCAGCTTGTTCTTCATTGATTTCAAATTTTATTTTTTTATATTTCTTAGTTAATATTGTTTTTTTGTTTGTAAACAATTGTAATACATCATTCTCTGATAGTTCGTAACTCTCTATATCTTCCCATTTAAGCATACCTTTGATTGTATTAATCCCTCGTTCTCTTACTTCTCCATTCTTCAGTTGGACAACTATATTATAAGCACACAAAATAATCCAAGATGCACATATAATTATTTCTTCAATATAATACAACTTGTTTAATCTCAAGAAATCAGATATATAGCTATAAATCCATATTTAGGATCTATTTGTTTTAAAAAAGTCATTTTGTTATATCTCCTTTTTGGTATTATATATTTAGTCAATAATCTGAACTATTTTCCCATTCATATTCATTTTTATAATCTTCTTACCCTCTAGGTATTTACAGTAATAGATTTTACCATCTTGTATTTTCAGGTTTCCAATCACTCCATTTGCACTAGTAAGCGTTGTTTTATTTGTTCCATCTAAATCTGATTTAATAACTTCAAAATAATCATCATCTGGAATGCTTCCTACACGATACTTTATATAGTAAAGACTATCTCCTTTAATCTTAATATCATAAGCTTTGTCATTTTCTATTACTGTTTTATCACTTCCATTATTTTTTATCCTACAAATTGAATCATCAGATGGACTATAATATACCCAGTTATCTTTTGTTAAAATGTTTTGAACAAAATAAGCATCTGATAGCTTAGTTTTCTGTTTTCCATCTATATTCATCTTATATATACTTTCTATCTGTTCGTCTGTATAATAAATTTGATCTTCATATATAACAAACCCATCTATGTAATAATCAGTTAACTTTGTATCCTTGGTTCCATCTAATGACATCTTATATAATCGATGATTATCTTCTCTATTAAGGTAGTAAATCCACTCTCCTTCTACTTTGATTGCTTCTAGCTGTAATTGTGTATAAAATTCTGTACCTCCGCCACGTATATCTTTAACAAATGGTGATTTAATAATATGTTTTTCATTTATGTCTTCAATATTAATTCTACACAATAGTTTATCTGATTCATTTGTGTAATAAATCCAGTCATCTTGTATTTTAACTATATCAGTAACATTGCTGTCTAAGTACTCAGTTTTATTAGTTTCTAAGTTCATACTATACATGCTCTTCTCTTTAGTCTCAGTAATATAAATAATATCATCCTTGTAAATCTCTGAATATGATACTCCTGCATCACTTATTTTTACTTTTTCTAAAGTATTAATATTTACCTTATATAGTTTATTACCATCTAACCCGTTTATATAAAATATCCAATCATCTTTAATATCAAAATTATTAGGATTACCATAGCTTATTATATATTTCTCTTCCAATCCAGTTATATCTAAGCAGTACAATTCTTTATAATCGTATACTTGTCCCTCATAATAAATGAAGCCATCTGCAGCATATATATTGCCACAATCTGAAGAATATAATCTAGTAACTTCTGTTCCATCATTCTTCATTTTATAGATACTGTTATACATATCCTCTCCATCTACAAAATAAATCCAATCTCCTGCCATTGTATAACTAGCTATAGATATTTCTTTAAGTTCTGTTTTTTGTCCTCCATCAAGCTTCATTTTATATAGATATGAATATACATCATGCTTATTCATGTTCAAATAATATATATATCCATTTGAAACCATAATATCTTTACTCTTATCTGTATTAATCTGCTCCATATTAGTTCCATCTATCTTGATTTTATATATGCTATTATTATCTTTACCATTGCAGAAATAAATCCAATTATCGTTAATAACCATATAGCTTGATTCAACATCGTTTACTTTTGTCTTCAGTGTTCCATCTAATTTCATTTTATATATCTTACCATCTTCCGATAGGTTGCTGTAGTATATCCAGTCATCTGCAATGTTTAAGTTAGTAACTGCACCATAGCTTAATCTTTCTATCTTTTCTTTTTCTATGTTCATACTATAGCTGCATAATTTAGCTTTTCCAGTTCCATCTTCTCTGATTTTGTATAATTCATTATTTTCATCTATGTTGATATAGTAAATCCATCCATCTTTCTGAGCAACAAACTTTGGTACATAGCTTTCTCCTGAAATCTTCTTAGGTATTTCATTTATTTTCGAATCAATTGAACTATTAATGTCTTCATCATACTCTTCTTGCTCTATACCTAAATTTTCTTTATTAATATCACTTGTTTCAGTAGTATCGTCTTCAATGATTTCTACCTCATTGCTATTGACTTCATCAATTTCATCATTTTTTGAACAGCCAATAAGTAGTAAAGTAAATGCTGATATTAGACAGAAAAATATAATCTTAAGTTTTTTGACCACCATTTTACACTCCTCCAATAACCACTAATAGTTGATTAAAAATCATAAAGCCTGCCCTCAAGTTACAATGTTTGACTTTAGTCTTTTTATCACATCTAATTTTTAATAAATTAGTATATGATTTGTATCCGCTTCCATTATATAACAAATATTCAAAAGAAGATACCCTTAAAAAAGTGAATTAAGTAAATCAAATAATAAAAACATGTATTATACTCAACAAACATCTTGTTTTGACATAAAAAAAGTATATATATTTCGTTGATATATACTTAGCTCAATATCTTTGGACATTATAAGCTCTAATGTGATAAAATACACTAGAATACTTTTAAATATTTATCTTGCGATTTTTCTCATATTTGAAGGGGTGTGATTACTATCAGTAAAAATAGTTTTTTTAA
The DNA here is from genome assembly GCF_050433385.1 of Brassicibacter mesophilus. NCBI lineage: Bacteria > Bacillati > Bacillota > Tissierellia > Tissierellales > Thermohalobacteraceae > Brassicibacter > Brassicibacter mesophilus. The sequence continues at coordinate 298 of NZ_JBNPXI010000023.1, read as the reverse complement.
GACAGAATTTGATTATGAAGAAGATGATTATGATCGATTGAAAAATATAAGCAAAAATAATAATAAATACAAATGCTTTACTAACAAAGCAACTATGAAAAAAACAGAGTTTGATTATGAAGAGGATCCCTATGAGCCAGGAAAAAGCTAGCAGACAATTTCCTGCTCTCTTGTCTATTTTTCATGCTCTCTGCCATTTCTAGAATCAGCACCACCCGTCTAACGGGTGGTTTGCTCTGCCCCTATAAGGGGCTGTTACCGACCAGCGCCTAAAGACGCTGGCCTTCACATTGTTCAA